>JBKPLG010000001.1:0-9876 GCA_046731515.1 Pseudomonadota bacterium
TCGATGCTGGCCCTGTCGATCGGAATGGGCTTGCTTCTCGCCTTCACGCGACGGAACCCGTATCTGACCCGCTCACCATATGTGGTGAAATGGAGCGGGGAGTCGCTGACCGCATGAATTTCGTTCTCGCTGCCGGAGGCACCGGCGGCCACATGATCCCGGCCCATGCGCTCGCGGCGGAGCTTAAACGTCGGCGGCATGGCGTGATGCTGGTGACCGATGAACGTGGCGCGCGCTATCCGGGCCTATTCGGAGGCGTGCCGGTTCACGTCCTTTCCGCCGGTCGGCTTGGCGGCGGCCCGATCGGCTGGATCAAGGCTGCGCGCTCCGTGTTGCGCGGGCGCGCCGAAGCCAAGGCGATCTATCGCGAATATTGGTTCAACGCCGTTGTGGGCTTTGGCGGCTACCCGGCTTTCCCCGCTCTGCTCGCCGCGAGTGCGCTGCGAATCCCCAGCGTTCTTCATGAACAAAATGCCGTGCTTGGCCGAGTCAATCGACTGCTCGCCGGCGAAGCGAAGGCCATCGGCACGGCCTTTGATGACATCGATCGGCTAAAGCGCGGATACCGCGACAAGGCGGTGCTGGTCGGCAATCCGGTACGCGAGGAGATCGCGAAACTCGGCGAGCTGCCGTTTCCGCCCTTCGATGAGATTGCGCCTCTCAAGATCCTGGTGACCGGCGGGAGTCAGGGTGCCACGGTGCTCAGCACTGTGGTTCCCGAAGGTCTGGGTCTTCTCCAATCTTCTCTCCGTAGGCGTTTGCAAGTCGTTCAGCAGTGCCGTCCGGATGACATCGATCTGGTACGAAGCCGCTACGCCGAGCTCGGGATTCCGGCCGAGCTCATGACTTATATTGAGGACATGGCGGATAAGCTTGCCGATGCGCATTTGGTGGTCGGTCGTGCGGGGGCATCGACCATCGCCGAGCTGACCGCTGCCGGAAGGCCCGCTATCCTCATTCCCTATCCCTCGGCGACCGACGATCACCAGAGCGCCAATGCGCGCGAGATGACGAAAGCCGGCGGCGCGCGCACGATTCGGCAGGACGACTTCACGCCTGATGTGCTCGCCCGCCAGATCGAAGCGATGGCCGCCGATCCTATCGCCCTAAACAATGCCGCCGCTCGAGCTCTTACCGTCGGTCGGCCGCACGCCGCGCGCGACCTCGCCGATTTGGTCGAACGGGTCGGTCAGGGGCTCGCTCCCGTTCTCGTTGGCCAGGTTCTGACTCCGCGAAACTCGGCTGAAGCTCCGGTTGGAGGGGTGCCCGCGTGAAGGCGGCGCTCGGAACCGACATTGGAACGATCCATTTCATCGGCATCGGCGGGATCGGCATGTCCGGAATCGCCGAGGTGATGCATCAGCTCGGCTATCGGGTGCAGGGCTCCGACGTTGCCGACGGCTACGTCGTCGACAAGCTCAGGAAGCACGGTATTACGGTGACCATCGGCCATTCGCCCGAAAACCTCGGCGAGGCTGCCGTGGTCGTGATCTCCTCCGCGGTGAGTCGCGGCAATCCGGAAGTCGAGGCTGCGGTCGAGCGCCGGCTTCCTATTGTCAGGCGAGCGGAAATGCTCGCCGAGCTCATGCGCATGCAAAAGACGATTGCTGTCGCCGGTACGCACGGGAAGACGACGGCCACTTCGATGATCGCTGCACTGCTCGACTCCGGCGGAATCGACCCGACGGTGATCAACGGAGGGATTATCAACCGCTACGGCTCCAATGCGCGGCTCGGAAAGAGCGACTGGATGGTCATCGAGGCCGACGAGAGCGATGGAAGCTTCCTCCGGCTCGATGGAACCATTGCAGTCGTCACCAACATCGATCCGGAGCATCTCGAGCATTACGGCGACTTCGAGAAGGTTAAGCAGGCCTATTGCGAGTTCATCGAGAACGTGCCGTTCTACGGCCTAGCCGTTTTGTGCGTCGATCATCCGGAAGTGCAGGGCATTCTCTCGCGGATCCGTGATCGCCGCATCGTAACTTACGGCTTCTCGGCGCTGGCGGATCTTCGTGCTGACAATGTCACCGCTGAAGCCGGCGGAAGCCGGTTCGATGCGGTGGTGCTTCAACGAGACGATTCTCGTCGGACAATCGAAGGCGTGCACGTTCCCATGCCGGGCCGGCACAATGTGCAGAACGCGCTCGCTGCAATCGCCGTGGCACTTGAACTGGGCCTCAGCGACGAGGCGATCTTGCAAGGTTTCGAGCGGTTCGAAGGAGTGAAGCGCCGCTTCAGCAAGGTCGGGGACGCTGATGGAGCGATCATCATCGATGATTATGCCCATCACCCAGTCGAAATCCGCGCGGTGCTTGGCGCCGCCCGCGAGCATGCGGAGGGCCGCGTGATCGCGGTCATGCAGCCGCATCGCTACACTCGCCTGCAGGCCCTGATGGAAGACTTTCAGAGCGCCTTCAACGACGCCGACGTCGTGTTCGTGGCGCCCGTTTATCCGGCAGGTGAGGAGCCGATCGAAGGCGTCGATTCAGAAGCACTGGTCGAAGGCATGCGGGCACGAGGGCACCGCATGGTGAAGACCGTGGTCGACCTCAACGAACTGTGCCGGAACCTTCGTGACCTCGCCGCCGAAGGCGACCTCGTTATCTGCCTGGGGGCTGGCGACATCACCAAATGGGCTGCCGCGCTAGCCGACGGTATTTGCGACAAAAGGCGCACGAAGTGAGCGCCACGACCGCAATGCCTCGAGTGAGAGGGAAGCTTACACCCAACGCTCCGTTGGCGCCCCTTGTCTGGTTCAAGAGCGGAGGCAAGGCCGACTGGCTCTTCGAGCCCGCGGACGAAGAGGATTTGACTAGTTTGCTTCGCGAACTCGATCCTCATGTTCCCGTGCTGCCGCTGGGACTTGGCTCGAACCTGATTGTCCGGGACGGCGGAGTGCCGGGCGTCGTCGTGCGCCTCGGTAAACAATTCTCGCGGATCGAGCGGCTCGATGAAACGACGCTAAGCTGCGGCGGCGGCGCAAGCGGAATCCTTGTGTCCTCCAACGCGCGGGATGCTGGGGTAGCGGGCCTCGAGTTCCTTCGCGGCATCCCGGGCACGGTTGGCGGATTCATCCGAATGAATGGGGGCGCCTACGGCCGCGAGGTCAGCGACATACTTGTCTCGGCGCGCCTCGTGCTTCGCTCCGGCGAGGTCGTGGAATGGCCGATTGAAAAACTCGGCTATACCTATCGGCACAGCGATGTTCCTGAAGGGGCAATCGTCGTCGAAGGGACATTTCGCGGTTCGCCGGGCGATCCTGAGGCGATCGGCGCGGAGATGGACGCGATTGCCCGCGCTCGCGAAGAATCGCAGCCGCTTCGAAGCCGCACTGGCGGATCGACCTTCAAGAATCCGCCCGGGCACAAGGCGTGGGCGCTCATCGACGCGGCCGGCTGTCGCGGTCTTACGATCGGCGACGCGCAAGTCTCGGAAAAGCATTGCAATTTCTTACTCAACCTCGGCAGCGCGTCGAGTGCGGACATCGAGGCGCTGGGCGAAGAGGTTCGCCGCCGGGTGGAGACGAAAACTCACATCATGCTCGAATGGGAAATCCAGCGGATCGGGACGGCATGACCAAGGATTTGCACGTCGTCGTTTTGATGGGCGGCTGGTCCAGCGAGCGCGAGGTCTCGCTAATGAGCGGCAAGGGCGTTGCGGCGGCGCTTCGTGAGCGCGGGTGGTCCAACGTGACCGATCTCGACATGAAACCTGACGTTGCCGTGCAGCTTGCGGAATTGAAGCCCGACGTCGTCTTCAACGCACTCCACGGAACCCCCGGCGAGGACGGTTCGGTTCAAGGGATGCTTGACCTAATGCGGATCCCCTACACGCACAGCGGCCTCGAGGCGTCAGTCATCGCCATCGACAAAGAGCTCACGAAGATGGTGCTCGTGCCCCACGGCATCAGAATGCCAAGCGGGAAGATTGTCGAAAGCAAAAGCATCTACCACGAAGACCCGCTCGCGCGGCCCTATGTGCTCAAACCGGTCAACGAAGGCTCGTCGGTCGGTGTCGCGATCGTCACGGCAGATGGTAATTACGGCAGTCCGGTCGGGCGCGACGTACCCGGACCATGGCAGGAGTTCGACGAGCTACTCGCTGAACCTTTCATCAGAGGACGCGAGCTGACGGTCGCCGTATTGAATGACGAGGCTTTGGCAGTCACCGAGCTCAAGCCCAAAGCAGGCTTCTACGACTATGCGGCAAAATACACCGATGGCCTGACTGAACATGTGTGCCCTGCGCAGGTGCCGGAGAAGATCGCGCAATCGATGATGAACATGGCAGAAAAGGCGCACCGCCTTCTGGGCTGCCACGGAGCGTCGCGATCGGACTTCCGCTGGGACGACGCGCAGGGCGACGCGGGGATCTATTTGCTCGAAGTGAACACGCAACCCGGAATGACCCCCTTGAGCCTCGTGCCCGAGCAGGCGAAAGTGCGGGGTGTCAGCTACGGCGAGCTGGTCGAGCGTCTGATAGAGGATGCACTCCAACGAGGAGGACGGCCCAAATGAGTGCAGCGCATGTTCGGCGCGGGAGCACGGCTCGGGGGAAGCCGCGCAAGGCTGCCGCGCCCAAGAAAATGGCGAATCGTCCCACAGCTAGCCAAGCGCGGGCGAACAAGGTTGCCGGATTCGCTCTCGCGGGCTTCCTGCTCGCTATTGGACTTGTCGTCCTGGTCGCGCTCGACATACCGGCGAAAGCGGAACGGTCCGCCGGCAGCATGATCGGTCGCGCCGGGTTCACAGTGAGCGGCTACCAGATCGTTGGCCTCAACCGAATGAATCGCTCGCTCGTCGACGGTGTCGTCACCGACGAGTTGCATCGAGCAGCTGAGGAGGCTCGATCGGCGAAAGCGCCGCAGCCGCTCGTCGATGTCTCCAACATCCGCCAGCGGCTGCTCCGTTTTGGCTGGGTAAGGGACGCACGGGTGTCGCGCCGACTTCCCGATATGCTGGTCATCGATATCGTCGAGCGCACGCCTTCGGCTTTGTGGCAGCACAAGGGTCAACTTGCGCTGATCGATGACGAAGGCGTTGTCCTCGACCGTGTGCCCATCGACACCATGCCTGACCTGCCCTTGGTCATCGGTCCAGGCGCCAACGCCCATGTGGAGGAGCTTAGCAAATTGATGGGCGCCGTTCCTACTCTCAAGCCACAGCTTGCTTCGGCGACTTGGGTTGGCGACCGTCGCTGGGACCTCAATTTCCAGTCTGGCGAGACCGTCGCCCTTCCTGAGGGCGATATTATTGCGCAGCGGGCGCTTGAAAGGTTCGCCAAGATGGACCGCTCGACCGGGCTCCTCGGGCGCGGCATCGTGCGCTTCGACCTGCGCCTTCCCGACAAGATGATCGTCCGCCTGCCCCGCGCACCGGGAGAATCGATCGCTGGCGAACAGCCGCCACAACAAAGCTGAATTCGAAGCGTGGCCGGACCCAGTGATCAACGATTGACCGCAGCCCTCGACATCGGCTCGTCGAAGGTCAGCGCTCTCATCGCCGGCCAGGGCAATGAAGGGCGGCTGATGGTGCTCGGGACCGGTCAGCGGGAAAGCCGCGGGGTCAAGCGCGGTTACATTACCGACATGGCCGCGAGCGAGTTCGCCGTGCGCGAGGCCGTCGAACTGGCGGAACGCATGTCCAGCGTGACTGTAGATGACGTTTGGGCGAGCTATGGCGCGGGCGGCCTGGTCAGCGATATCGCGCAAGTTGAGGTCGAGCTTGGCGGCCACCCGGTCGAGCAATCTGACATCGACGAGCTAATGGGTGCAGGCAAGCGAGCCATCGATCGCAACGGCCAAGTTGTGCTCCACGCTCATCCGGCGCTTTACACCATCGACCGCGCGCAAGGTGTGCAGCAGCCGATCGGCCTCTTCGCCAACCGCCTCGGTGTCGACATCCACGTTGTCGCCGCGGACCCGTCGCCGCTTCGAAACATCGATACGGTCATTCGCTCGGCGCATCTGGGGGTGAAGGCGATCGTCGCTTCGCCGATCGCTGCGGCGCAAGCCTGTTTGAGCGAGGAGGAGCGCGAGCTGGGCGTGGCGTTGGTCGAGCTTGGCGCGGAGGTCACCAACGTCTCCGTGCACTATGGCGGAATGCTCGTCGGACTTCGGTCAATCGAGCTCGGCGCGCGCGATATCACCAACGATATTGCATGCGCTTTCGCGGTGCAGCGCCGCGACGCTGAGCGGCTCAAATGTTTCTACGGTTCGGCAATGACGTCCCCGCGCGACAATCACGAGATGATCGAGGCAACTCAAATCGGCGCGGAGCAGGGCGCCGAACCGATGAAGCTGACTCGTGCCCAGCTGATGATGGTCATCCGTCAACGCGTTGAGGAGTTGACGAGCGAGATCGAATCCGCGCTCAAGGGTCTCGGTTTCACCGGCCCCGTGGGACGGCAGGTCGTCCTCACCGGCGGCGGCGCCGAGCTCAAGAATATCGCCGATTACATGCAAGGCGTGCTCGGCCGCGCGGTGCGGGTCGGAAGGCCCAAGCAGATTACCGGTTTGCCCGACGCGCATAGCGGACCGGCTTTTTCGACGCTCGTCGGTCTGGCCCTCCTCGCCGCCTCGGGGACGGGTGATGTTCGCGACATCGCGATGCCGGTCGTTCAGCGCAGACCGGCGAAAACCATGTTCGGCCGTCTGATCGCCGCGATGAAGGGCGGCTACTGAGGACCTTCACGCAGCGCAGGGGCACGACCCTTCTCGTGTTGCTCCTCGGCGCGGCGGTGTTCCTCAACTATGTCGACCGGGGCGCGATCGGAATCGCTGCTCCGCTGATGAAGTCGGAGCTGGGCCTGTCCGACGAGGCTTATGGCGTCGCTTTCTCGGCCTTTTTCTGGATCTATGCCCCGGTGCAGCTCTTTGCGGGCTGGTTGTGCGATCGCTTCTCCGTCTACAAATTGATGGGCCTCGGGATCCTGCTGTGGGCAGGGAGTACTCTGCTGATGGGCTTCGCGGGCGGATTCGTTTCGCTCCTCATCCTGCGAGTCATGCTCGGCGTCGGCGAAAGCATCTCTTTCCCAGGCAGCTCCAAGATCATCGCCCGACATGTCGCGCCGGAACGCCGGGGCATTGCGAACGCCGCGGTGGCCGCGGGGATCGCAATTGGCCCGGCCTTGGGCACGCTCGCCGGAGGGCTCATCCTTGGCCAGTGGGGCTGGCGAGCGATCTTCTTCGCGTTCGGCATCGTGACCCTGCTATGGCTGCTGCCGTGGCGGGATACTGTCCAGGCGCTGCCGAAGACGGGTCATCATGACCAGGGCGCAAAGGTTCCGGTCGGCTCGCTTTTGAGGAAATGGCCGCTTTGGTCGATGTCGATCGTTCACGCGCTCGGCAATTATTGCTTCTACTTCCTGCTCGCGTGGCTGCCTTTGTTCCTGACCAAGTCGCGCGGCTTTTCGATTAGCGAGATGACTCTGCTCGCGACCTTGGGCTACGCAGTCCAGGGGGCGTGCGCGCTCGGCTACGGCCATTTCTCCGACTGGTGGACTCGCTCGGGGCGGTCCGAAGCGGTCTGCCGACGCTGGATGATGGTTGCGAGCCAGTTCCTCGCGGCGGCAGCAATCCTCGGATTGGCTTTCGCGCACAGCGCCGTCGTTCTTGGCATGTTGTTGTGTCTCGCCGGGGCCGCGTCGGCGTCGCTGTCGCTCAATCTCTATGCGGTCGCGCAGATGTTCGCCGGGCCTCAAGCGTCGGGGACGTGGGTCGGCGTGCAGAATGCGATCGGCAATCTGTCGGGCATCATTGGTCCGGTCGTTACTGGATTTGTCATTCAGAGCGCGGGTTGGAACAACGCACTTTTGCTAACCGCAGCGATGGCCGCCGTCGGAGCGGTCTGGTGGGCCCTCGGCGTGCCAAAGATCGAGCAAGTGAAGCTGGACTGACCTGTCGCGATTAGAAAATGAGGGAGAACGCAGTCAGAATGATGGCCCACGAGGTCAATGCAAGAGAGATCATGATCAAGAACCGCGTCCTTAGCGGCAGCTTCGGTTCTTCGTCCCAGAACTCGCCGCCGGCGGGATCGGCAGGATGTCCGTCAGCCGGGCTCTTGAGCAGCGCGGCGCTCAGGCCACCTCTAGAGATCGGCTCAAGGAATTCGCAGCCGAAATACTGACCGCTATTCCACACCACCCATGCGTGGCGCGTGCCCGCTTCAGGCAACTGGATTTCCAGCTCTGCTCCAACCGATAAATCCGCCGAAGTTTCGATCAGGAAACCCGTAAGCGAAAGGTCGTGAATGAGGACCGCGACGCTTCGTTCAGACGGAGTGGAGCCGGGTACTCGCAGTTTGAGCAGATAGCGATCGGATCCACGCCGTTCGGTGCGGGCGTCGCGCGATTCAAGGTGGGCAAGCATTACCACAAGCACAAACTCCGCATGGCCTGCGAAGCTGAGCAGTCCTAGTTAACAAAGCGTTGAGAAATCGTTCGAAAGGGATGCGCTAAAGTCTTTTTGATCCGACGGGACCGGAGCTCGCGCGATTCACGGTTTCTCGGATCCTTCGAGCTGTTGATCGTTCGCGTCGATTGCCCGCGAAAAACCCGGTGCAGGCGTGTGGGAACGAGCCGGTGGAAGTCGAACGGTTATGGAGGGGCGGCTGGCCGTACCGCTCTCTTTGTTACAGGCGATTAGAACGATTGTCAGCGCAATGAACCGTGGACGGCGCATGACGAGACTCTGGGTCTGAAGGGATTACAAACCCGTTACCGAGCCAGGCGAAAAGGTGATCGACCGAATTGCGGCGAAAAGTGAGTCTTTCGCGCCACTTTGTCCCCAGTTTTCGCGGCCACGTTAACTTTTTCTCTTGGCTTGCGACTCACGATGATTCAAAGATTTACTGGTAGGGCTCAACGCGTTGTCGCTTGAGGGGGGATTTGGGTCATGAGCATCGATTTCATCCGGCCGGAAGTTGATGAGCTCCGTCCGAGAATAAGCGTGATTGGCGTCGGCGGTGCGGGCGGTAACGCGATCGCTAATATGATGCGGGCCGACGTCCAGGGCGTGGATTTCGTCGTCGCCAATACGGACGCGCAAGCTCTGAACGCTTCGGTCGCAGACCGCCGAATCCAGCTTGGGATCAAGATCACTCAGGGCTTGGGCGCCGGATCGCGGCCGGAAATCGGCCGTGCCGCTGCTGAAGAGACACTCGACGAGATCATCCAATCCCTCGAGGGCGCGCACATGTGCTTCATCGCAGCCGGGATGGGAGGTGGAACGGGAACGGGCGCTGCGCCCGTGATCGCCAAGGCTGCCCGCGACAAGGGCATGCTGACGGTCGGCGTGGTCACCAAGCCCTTCGCGTTCGAAGGCGCCCGTCGTGCCCGCTCAGCAGAGGCGGGCATTCAAGAGCTTCAACAGCACGTCGACACGCTCATCGTCATTCCGAACCAAAACCTGTTCCGTCTCGCGAATTCAGAAACGACGTTCAAGCAGGCGTTCGAAATGGCCGACGAGGTGCTGCAGCAAGGCGTCCGCGGGATTACCGACCTGATGGTTATGCCCGGCCTCATCAACCTCGATTTCGCCGACGTCCGTTCGGTCATGAGCGAAATGGGCAAGGCGATGATGGGCACGGGCGAAGCCGATGGCGACAATCGTGCGATCGAGGCCGCCGAGAAGGCGATCTCCAACCCGCTTCTGGACGGTGTCAGCATGAAGGGCGCCAAGGGGGTGATCATCTCGATCACGGGTGGCGAGGACATGCGCCTGATGGAGGTCGACGAGGCCGCCAGCCACATCAAGGAGCTGGTGGACCCGGACGCAAACATCATCTGGGGATCGGCGTTCAACAACGACCTCGGCGGGAGAATTCGTGTGTCGGTCGTAGCCACGGGTATCGACGCTGATGCGGTGGCTCAACC
>JBKPLG010000002.1:0-16252 GCA_046731515.1 Pseudomonadota bacterium
CGCCCGGAGTGAGGCGTCGGCCGTTGACCAGCGAGAGCGTGCGCTTCGAGCCGAGATAGCGAAGGTCGACTTCCGCGGTACCGGTCGCGCCGTTCGAAACGCCCGAGGCCTGCGATGCGCCCACCGACGGCAGCTGGTTGAGAAGATCCTCGACGCGGGTCGTGCCGGTCAGCTTCACGTCCTGGTTGGTGACGACGGTGACCGGGGCCGCAGAGGTCAGGTTCGGCTGCGGGATGCGCGTGCCGGTGACGATGATATCGCCGCCACCCTGTACCGGGGCGCCCTGAGCTCCGGTCGACGGAGTCGGCTGGGCCTCAACCGGGCCGCTTGGGTTCGCCTGTACGTCCGTCGGCGGAGCATCGGTCGGAGGCGGAGCGGGCTGCGCGGTGTCTTGCGCGTAAGCCGGAGTGGCAAGAGCGGCAACGCCGACCAGCAACGAGGTCGTGAGCAGACGCTGGCGGAAATCGAGCTTCATTGGATTCTTCCCCTTCACTAGCCGCACGCGTGAGCACGGCCGCCGTGGTCGGCAAACGCAACTTTGCCGATCTGCGGATGTGATAGGTGAAGGGGAGAGACGCTTGCAACGGGCGCGCAACCATCCAAGGCGAGTTGTCAATGCTCTGTATCAATTTTGCAACAGCACTTTTTCTTGCGCCGTGAAACACGCTCGTCCTACCCTCAGCACTGGATTGGAGGGGCGCGCGACATGCACAGACTGACGCTAATCGGGGCAATGCTGCTAGCCGGGGGACCCAGCGTCCTATCGGCAAAGCCGATGCCGGCCGGCACCCCGCGAAACGTCCAGTCACTCTTGGATTGTCGCTCGATCGCCGATTCGACGCAGCGTTTGGCTTGTTATGACAAGGCGGCGGGAGCCGTGGCTGAAGCGATCAACAGGAAGGATCTGGTGCTGATCGACAAGGAGCGCGCAACGGCCGCGAAGCGTTCGCTGTTCGGTTTCTCCGTCCCCGATTTCGCCGGCCTGCTGGGCGGAGGCGACATAAAGGAGATCCAGGGCACGGTCTCCGGCTTCACCAACAATGCCGACGGCGGTTTGACGATCAAGCTGGCAGACGGCTCCGTCTGGACCCAGACCGACGACACGCCGGTCGCGCTCCCGCCAAGACGAGGAGACAAGGTCGTGGTCAAACGTGGGACCCTCGGATCTTACTTTCTGCGTTTGGGAAGTCAGCCGGGCTTCAAGGTGCGGCGAATCGGCTAGCCGCCGGTACGCGCATTCTGCTCCGCTTTGAGGCTAGCGTCGGCATCGACATACGGTTCTTGCCGGGCGACGCTCCAATAGCGCAGCTCGTGCAGCGGAATTCTGACGCCAGTCACAGCGCAGATTACATGGTCACCGTCGGACAGAAGTCGGAAAGTGCTGGGAAGATAGTGGACGCGGGCCGCCTTGCCGCTTCCGCTCATCAACATCGTCGCTACTCCTCGCCCCGGTCAAACAAACCGGGCTGAGGCGGCATGTAGGCCCGCCGCGGCTTGCGCTCAACTGCCGCCGGCTTGCCGTCCACCGTCGCGTCTACCGTCCCGTCCCCAAAGTGAAGTCGAAGTTCTCGCGCGACGCGGGCATCGCCGGCGTCAGTCAAAGTCTTCCCGGCGCGATCCGTCACCCGCACATAGCCTTTGGACAGAGGTCGTTCGGGATGCGCCAGCTCGGCCATCTTCCACAACGCGCTCAGCTGCTCCGACAGGCGAGCAATGCGTTGGTCGACGAGTTCCCGGCGCAATCGGCCGACGACAAGATTCATGTCCGCGCGCGCGTGGCCAGCGCGTGCATCAAGTGACCGCGGCAGACGTTCGCCAAGCTCATCAAGGCGCTGAACAACGGGCGCGAAGATCGCCTGCGGTTGCGGCCAGCGACACACGGCCAGATCGAATCGCTCACGCCGGCGCTCGATCCGCCGCTCCAGGCAATGCTGTGCGCGCAGGGTAAGCTCGTCGAGTTGCTCAAGGAGCTCGGTGCGGACCGGCACCGCCAGCTCAGCCGCCGCGGTTGGGGTCGGAGCGCGCAGATCGGCGGCATGATCGATCAGCGTCGTGTCCGTTTCATGGCCGACGGCGGAGATCAGTGGGATCGGCGAGTCGGCCGCGGCCCGCACCACTTCTTCCTCATTGAACGGCCAAAGATCCTCGATTGACCCGCCGCCTCGCGCGACGATCAGCAGATCGGGGCGCGGACTGATCGACGGAAAGGAGCGAATCGCTTGTGCGATTCTTGCTGATGCGCCTTCGCCCTGAACCGGCACTGGCCAGACGATCACGTGCGTCGGACAGCGGTCTTCGAGGCGATGGAGAATATCGCGAATGACGGCTCCCGTCGGCGAAGTGATTACGCCGATCGTGCGCGGCAGGAACGGCAGCTTGCGCTTGCGCTCGGCAGCGAACAGACCTTCCGCGGCAAGCGCCTTGCGGCGGCGTTCGAGCAGCGCGAGCAGCGCTCCCTCGCCCGCCAGCTCCATCCGGTCGACCACAATCTGATATTTCGAACGACCGGGGTAAGTGGTGAGCTTGCCGGTAGCGACGACTTCAGCGCCATCTTCGGGACGGAAGGCAAGAGCGAGGGCATTGGTCCTCCAAACGACTGCGTCGATGCAGGCATTCTCGTCCTTCAGCGTGAAATAGCAGTGTCCGGAATTGTGTCGCTTGAAGCCCGAAATCTCACCCCGGACGCGCACTTGTCCGAATGACGTTTCGATGATCCGTTTGAGTGCGCTCGACAGCTCGCTGACGCTGAGCGGCGGCGAATTGTCGCCGGTGGCGACGTCGGCTAACAGGCCGACTCTCGTATCTTCGGGTAGGTGCATGAATATCTTGCTTTTGGGGTCGGGCGGTCGCGAGGATGCGCTTGCCTGGCGTCTTAGGCAATCGCCAAGCTGCGATGAGCTCATCGCGGCACCCGGCAACCCCGGAATCGCTCGCTGGGCGGAATGCGTGGTCGAGGACCCCTGCGATGCTGCGGCCGTAGTCGACCTCGCGCAAGCGCGCGGCATCGACTTGGTTGTCGTCGGCCCTGAGGCGCCGCTCGTCGCCGGAGTGGCAGACGCACTCCGTGCTTCCGACATTACCGTCTTTGGGCCCGGAGCCGCGGCAGCGCAGCTCGAGGGATCGAAAGGCTTCACCAAGGACTTATGCAAAGCCAACGGCATTCCGACGGCAGACTACGTGCGGGTCAATCGCAGGTCCGATGCTCGGGCTGCGCTGGAGGGATTCGGAATTCCTGTAGTCATCAAGGCGGACGGCCTCGCCGCCGGTAAGGGCGTAGTCGTTGCCACGAGCCGACAGGAGGCGGAAGCAGCCATCGAAGACGCGGGCGACTCCCCGCTCGTCATCGAGGAGTTCCTTCAGGGAGAGGAAGCGAGCCTGTTCGCTCTGGTCGATGGCGAGACCGCGATTCCACTTGCCTCGGCGCAGGACCATAAGCGGGTCGGCGAAGGCGACACCGGGCCCAACACAGGCGGCATGGGCGCCTATGCTCCGGCCCCGGTCCTGACACCCGAACTCCAGCGCCAGGCCATGGATGAGATCGTCCGGCCGACCGCCAGAGCTTTGGCTTCGGCCGGAACCCCGTTCAGCGGAGTGCTCTATGCCGGCCTGATCCTCACCGCCGAAGGACCGAAGCTGATCGAGTATAATGTGCGCTTCGGCGATCCCGAATGTGAAGCGATCATGCCTCTGCTCGAAGGGGATTTCGCGGACTTGCTCTATGCGGTGGGGCAGGGCCGACTTGCGGAGATTGATTCGCCGAAACTCGCCCACAAGCATGCGATGACCGTCATCGTTGCCGCTCGCGGCTATCCTGGAAATCCGGCGAGCGGCGGCTCAATTCGCTCCGTCGAGGCCGCCGAGCAGGTCGAGGGGGTTACGGTGTTCCATGCTGGAACTGCTCTTACTGAATCCGGCCTGGTCGCAAAAGGTGGCCGGGTCCTTGCCGTCACTGCGGTTGCCGATACCTTCGCCAACGCGCGTGCGCGCGCATACCGCGCCGTCGACCAGATCGATTTTGCCGACGGCTTCCACCGCCGCGACATCGGCTGGCGCGAACTGACGCGCGAGACGGCATGAACGCCTGGTGGAGCTACTTCTGGCCAGTCTTCGCAGCCGGCCTAATTGTCGGCGCAATTGCGGGCTCCATCGCGTTCCACCGCCGGTCGAGACGGACGATCGCGTTGAGTGCCGGTGTCATTGCATCCATTCTCTTCGCCGCGCTCTGGCACGGGCCGCTAGGCGCATCGGACCGATTGAGGACGCGCGTCGAACGGAGCGCCCGGCAGACGCTCGATTATTATGAAATGTACAAGGTTACGGCCCAGCTCCACCGCGCGCCGCTGACCCGGCGTCTGGTTCTCGCAGGGCCCGCCGACGACTTCCAGAGTAGCGAGCTGGTGCGGATCATGGGAGAATTGCCGGGCGTCAGCGGCGCTCGCTGGTCAGATAAAGACGGCGGTCCTCCGTTGATTCTCGAGGGTGGCGCTGCCGGTCTGCTGGGCTTTCTTTTCGGTCTGTTGCTGGCCTATCTGGTTGAGCTTCGCCGTCGTTACAACGCGCAATGGAGCTGGTGATCATATGGATTTGATCCGAGAATATTGGTGGCTGATTCTTATCGTTCTGGCTTTGGCCTTGGCATTCATTCTGCTTCGACCGCGCCAGCGAGTGCAGCTGACGGACAGCGCGCCCGTTCGACCGCATATGCCGGATTCGAAGCCGCCCGAAGGCCGCGGCTTAGCCGGGGAGGCTGCGGCGGCGACCAGTGACGTGACGGGCGAACTTCTCGGCGCTCCGGTCCATCGCGAGCTCGACGCAGCCACCGATCCCGAGGACGATCTATGCAAGATCAAAGGCGTCGGACCGAGGTTCGCGGATGCCCTGCACGCATTAGGTTTCTATCGCTTCGAACAGCTCGCCGGGATGACTCCGACCGAGATCGAGCGGCTGGATCCCCAACTTGGCGCATTCCGCGGTCGATTAACGCGCGACCGCATCGTCGAGCAGGCGGACTATCTGGCGCGCAATGATATCGACGGGTTCGAGCAGAGGTTCGGTAAGCTTTAGCCGAAAGCTTCGGCCTGGGCGGAAGTGTTCCGCTTCTTCGGTCGTGAAGCAATGATCTTATCGATCTTGCGGCCATCCATATCGACGATCTCGAACGACCACCCATCGTACCGGAAAGTTTCACCTGTCTCCGGCAGGTGTTTCAACACCGAAAGAGCGAAACCCGCCACGGTTGAATAGTCGCGATCATCAGGCATGTTGACGCCAAGCTGGTCGCCCAGAAGATCGGCGCTTGCTGCGCCCGAGATAAGCCAGCTGCCGTCTTCCCGTTCAACCAGCGGCGGTTCCTCCCCCTGCTCGACATCGTGTGCAAAGGTTCCAGCCAGCGCCGCGAGAATGCTTCCCGGAGTCACGATCCCGTCGAGATGACCGTATTCGTCATGCACCAGCGCAAGTGGAACCTCGGCCGATCGCAGCACGGCCAGTGCATCCATCGCATCCATTAAATCCGGAATGACCGGCGCTTCCCGGCACAGTTCCTTGAGGTTGAGCTGCCGTCCGTCGAGAAGCGCGCACATAACGTCGCGCGTCTGGATCACACCGATGATGCTCTCGACAGAGCCGTCGGCGACCGGAATGCGGCTGTGGGCAGTCTCGAGCAATGCCTGCCGGAGCTCTTCGGGTTTGGCGGAGATATCGATCCAGTCAACTTCGGTGCGCGGGGTCATCACCTCTCGTACCGGCCGGTCCGCCAGCCGAACGATGCCCGAGATTATCGCCCTTTCGCTTTCCTCGAGCACGCCGGCGCTTTGGGCTTCGGCGACGACGAGGTGCAGCTCTTCGGCCGTCACCTGATTCTTCGACTCGCGATTGAGGCCGAGCAGCTTGAAGATCAATGAGCTGGACTTGTCGAGGAGCCAAACGAAGGGGGCAGTGATCTTCGACAGCCATCGCATCGGGCGCGACACAATGACGGCGATCGGTTCAGGCGAGCGCAATGCGAATTGCTTGGGCACGATTTCACCGATGACCAGCGACGCGAAGGTCGTGATTACGATCACTACGCCGAAACCGACCGTGTGCGCCGTTTCGGGATCGAGGCCGAGGAGCTGCAGGCGCTCGGCTGCAGGCTCGCCGAGTGTCGCTCCCGAAAAGGCGCCAGCCAGGATCCCAATCAAAGTAATCCCGCTTTGCACGGTGGAAAGGAAGCGCCCTGGCTCCGCTGCCAACTCAAGCGCGCATTGGGCGCCGCGGCTACCGGTTTTGGCAAGAGCCTTAAGGCGCGCTTCGCGCGACGATACGATCGCAAGCTCGCTCATCGCCAGAACGCCGTTCAATGCGATCAGGGCGAGGATAAGGAGGACGTAGAGCCAGGGGATTGGGGATAAATGGTCGCTCATAGGCGTCAGGAAACCGGACTTTAGCCGCCCGCTGCGGCTGTTCACAAGCGCTGGCTCGATTCACAGACGGAACCATCGATGCTAGGCACCGGTTTCCATGACTTCTTTTGCCCGGAGGGGAGCCTCGTAATGCATCTTCGCCGCAGCCTGACGGCGGTCGTTTCTTCTTGTGCCGTGGTCTCGATCGCTGGCTGCCAGTCCGCTCCGCCGCCGCCGCCCGTCCGGCCGGCGACGTTCATTCCGTTGGGAGTGAATGCGCCTTATCTAATGGGCGACGTCGTCTCCGGGCATCGCGTGCGCGCAGCGAAGATGCGCGCGGCAAAAATCCGTCCGCTCACGTCGACCGCGACGCCGGCCTATATGGCAGAACTGGAATATGAGCTGCGGCGACAGACCGCGGGCATTGGAGTTGACGTCATCCGCATCGGCAATGGCATACTTATTCGAATTCCGGCGGCCCTCACGTTCGACGCCGGCAGCTCGACGGTCAAACCGCAATTCCAAGGCACCCTCCTGGAGATTTCGCGGACAGCGAAAACCCGCAGCCAGACGTTCGTCGATGTCCTCGCGCATACCGACACCACTGGAACTCCGCAGGTAAACCAAGCTCTATCCGACAAGCGCGCGAGCGCCGTGGCGACTTATCTCGGAGGCCACGGTGTCGCTAAGGCGCGAATAGGCTGGAAAGGCTACGGCGAGAGCGCTCCGCTTTATTTTCCGGACGATACCGAAAGGGAGAGGGCCGTGAACCGCCGTGTCGAGATCCGGCTGGTGCCTTATTTGGGCTAGCGCCGCTCCGCGAAAAAGGCGCGAAGCAGCTTGGCCGCTTCTTCTTCTCCAATCCCACCCAGGGTTTCCGGCCGGTGATGGCACGTCGATTGATTGAATATTCGTGCGCCGTGCACGACGCCGCCGCTCTTCGGGTCCTCAGCGCCGAAGCGAAGAGCCTTGATCCGCGCAAGGGACATCGCTGCCGCGCACATGGCGCAAGGCTCCAAAGTCACCCATAGCGTGCAGGCGTCGAGCCTCGAGGTACCGAGTTTCGCCGCCGCCATTCGAATCGCCTGCATCTCTGCGTGCGCTGTCGGATCATTCGACTCGCGCATGGCATTACGGCTCTCAGCAACGACCGTCTCGCCCAGGGTTACGACGGCGCCAATCGGCACTTCATCGGCGGCAGCGGCCTGCGCAGCTAGATCTAATGCGCGACGCATCGGCTGCGGGAGTGGGAAGCTCATTGGTCCGCGGGCTAGCGGTCCCGGCCGACTCTGTCAGCTACATCGTGTTGTTGGCAGCAGACTGATTCTGCGCCGCGCGGACCTCCAGCGTCGGGACTTTGACCGTGGTCTCCTTGGAGCCAACTTTGACCGAGCCAGTTTCTACGTCGAAGGAGGGCGACCGTCCGCCTCTCGCGACGATCCCGTTACTTGTAGCCGCAACCTCTGGCGCCTTGGCGCCACGGATCTGGTTGATGTCGAGTAAGCCGGTCGCAACGGCCACAATAACACCTACGATGGCGATAATAAGAACGAGGATGACGGCACGCATGGTGGCTCCCTGTCGTCAAACCCTGCCCACGCATTTGTGGCCCCGACAGTTGCACAACGCAGCGACGCTTCGTCGGTTGCTCAACGCTATGGGTGACGTTGACGAGCCGCGCCCGAGGGGCTAACGGGCGGCGCTCTTCGGGCCAAGAGTCCGCTTAAAAATCAGGATTGATACCATGTCGCGGGTTTGCGAGCTGACCGGCAAGGGCCGGCAGGTGGGACACAATGTTTCCCACGCCAACAATAAAACGAAACGGACGTTCCTGCCGAACCTTCAGAACGTAACGCTTCTCTCCGACGCGCTTGGCCAGAGCGTCAAGCTGCGCGTGTCGACGCATGGGCTGCGCTCCGTCGAACATGTCGGGGGGCTCGACAACTGGCTTCTCAAGACCAGCAACGACAAGCTTAGCCCGAAGGTTCGCAAGCTGAAGCGCGAGATCGCGAAGAAGGTCGCCGAACAGGCCACCTGAGCTGCTGGCGCTTGGCGCTAGCCTATTGAAAAGACAAATAATTCACCTGAACGCTGGCTGCACCGCGCGTTCAGCTTCGATTGCCTGCGAATCAGGCATAAGCCCCTCATTCGACGGGGTTTATCCCCTTTTTCCCCGTCGCGTCTGGAAACAGACATCATCCCTCGCGTCGCGTAACGAGGGGGGCCCGGTGTGCGTAACTACACCGGGCCCATATTTTTTTAAGGGCTCTCGAACAGCCGCGCCAGCTGATCGACCATCGCGCCGGCGAGCTGATCGGCATCCATGATCGTCACCGCCCGACTGTAATAGCGCGTCACATCATGGCCGATACCGATCGCGATCAACTCCACGGTCGAACGCTTTTCAATCCAGTCGATCACTTGCCTCAGGTGCCGCTCAAGATAGCTGCCGCCGTTCGCCGAGGCCGTCGAATCGTCGACTGGAGCACCATCCGAGATCACCATGAGGATCCGTCGCTCCTCGGGCCTGGCTATGAGCCGGTTGTGCGCCCAAAGCAGCGCTTCACCGTCGATATTTTCCTTAAGAAGGCCCTCGCGCATCATCAGTCCAAGGTTGCGGCGAGCATGTCGGTAAGGCTCGTCAGCGCGCTTGTAGATGATGTGTCGAAGATCATTGAGCCGACCTGGATTGGGTGGCCGGCCGGCCGCAAGCCAGGCCTCTCGGCTCTGCCCGCCTTTCCATCCGCGAGTCGTAAAGCCGAGAATCTCCGTCGCGACTCCACACCGCTCGAGCGTTCGAGCGAGGATATCCCCGCAGATCGCCGCGATGGCGATTGGCCGTCCCCTCATCGAACCCGAATTGTCAATCAGCAGGGAAACCACGGTGTCGCGAAACTCGGTATCGCGCTCGATCTTGTACGACAGGGAATGGCCTGGGCTTACGACGACGCGTGCGAGCCGCGCAGCATCCAACAGGCCCTCTTCCTGATCAAAATCCCAGCTGCGTGCCTGCTGCGCCAGCAGCCGGCGCTGAAGCCTATTGGCCAGCCTGGTTACGATGTTTTGCACGCCGCCCATTTGCTGATCGAGGTAGGCGCGCAGGCGACCGAGTTCCTCGTCGTCGCAGAGCTCATGGGACTCGATGGTCTCATCGAACCGGGTCGTGAATGCCTTGTAATCACTCTGCGGCGACACGTCCCAATTGCGCCTGCCAGGCGAGGCAAAGACGCTGTCGCTGAGCTCGTCACCGGGTGCGGATTCCTCCTCGCCGACTTCCATATCCTGGCTGGAACTTTCGTCGGCGGATTGATCCTCAACTTCTTCACCGCGCATCTCGACGTCGCCGCCGCCAGGCGTGCCCTCATCTCCCTGCTCGGCCGTATCCTCACTGCCGCCCTCGTCGCCTTCCTCTTCCGAGCCGCTTTCGTCAGGCTCCTCGTCGATCGGCTCTTCGGCCGACGCCAGGTCGAGATCTTCCAGCAATCGACGCGAGAGCTTTGCGAAGGCGGCTTGATCATCGAGAGTCAGGGCAAGTGCATCGAGCTCGGCGGCCGCCTTTTTCTCGATCCACGGGGCAATGAGCCTGAGGCCTTCTGCGGCGGCCTGAGGGGGAGCGTCCCCAGTCAATCGTTCGCGCGCGATCAGTCCGACAGCCGTTGCAAGCGGCACTTCCTCCGCGTTGCGCGCGCGAACGATGGCATCAGCTCGGACCCGGGCGTCCGTCAGAGAAGACAAATTCTCCTTGACGCCCCCCATAGCCCGCGCGCCGAGCGCCTCGACGCGCGCCGTCTCGAGCGCATCGAATACGCTCCGGGCCTCGGGATCCATAGGAGCGGCCCGAGCGTGAAGTCTGGCGTCATGGTAGCGCAACCGAAGCGCCGTCGAGTCCGCGGCGCCGCGCGCCTCCGCAACCAAGCGCGGCTCGAGCCCCGGTCCGGGGGAAGGAACGCGCGCCGTTTTGCCTGAAGCCGGTGCGGTCTCGGTGGCGAATACCACATCAGCATCCACGTCCTTCGCGATCGCCCGAGTTGCCCCGGCGAGGACTCGGCGGAAGAGGTCAAGCGGTTGCCGCTCGGTCATCAGGGCAACGCCCCCTTTTCGCCATCAGGCCTTCTCGACCACGCTTTCCGGCAGATCGTCTCCGAATACCCGCTGATAATATTCCGCGATCAGTGGGCGCTCCGATTCGTCACATTTGTTGAGGAATGAAACACGGAACGCATACCCGACGTCGCCAAAGATATGGGCGTTTTGCGCCCAGGTGATCACGGTTCTCGGACTCATTACGGTGGAGATGTCGCCGTTGATGAATCCCTGACGGCTGAGATCGGCGACCTTGATCATCTTTTCGACGATGTCCTTGCCGCCGGGGTCGTCATATTCACCCGATTTGGCGAGCACGATTTGCGCCTCGACTTGGGCAGGCAGGTAATTGAGCGTGGCGACGATGTTCCAGCGGTCCATCTGACCTTGGTTGATCGCCTGAGTTCCGTGATAGAGGCCGGTAACATCGCCAAGCCCCACCGTGTTGGTCGTCGCGAAAAGCCGGAACCACGGATTGGGGCGGATCACGCGATTCTGATCGAGCAGAGTGAGCTTGCCCTCAGCCTCCAGCACGCGCTGGATCACGAACATCACGTCCGGCCGGCCGGCATCATATTCGTCGAACACGAGCGCAACCGGATGCTGCAGCGCCCAAGGCAGCAGTCCTTCGCGAAACTCGGTAACCTGCTGCCCTTCCCGCAATACGATCGCGTCGCGGCCGACGAGGTCGATCCGGCTGATATGCGCATCGAGGTTGATCCGGATCATCGGCCAATTGAGCCGAGCAGCGACCTGCTCAATGTGCGTCGATTTGCCGGTGCCGTGATAGCCTTGGACCATCACTCGGCGGTTTTTCGCGAAGCCCGCGCAAATGGCAAGCGTCGTGTTCGGATCGAACACATAGGTCGGATCGAGGTCCGGGACGCGCTCGTCAGCTTCGCTGAACGCTGGCACCTCCATATCGGTATCTATGCCGAAAAGCTCACGCACCTTCGCGATCTTGTCGGGTGAAGCCATCAACGTCTCCGCGCGGCTCTCAGGGTCTACATTGGGTAGGTCGGTCATCCTTGAATGCCTTAAGGGAAGGGCGCGCGCGCCTCAATGTTCAGTCAACTTTTGGCGGCAGCGGGAACAGCGTGATGAAACGCTTCGCAAGCTCCATGTCTCCTCTGACATCGAGGTTTTCAAGAGGTGCACCACCGTAAAGCACGCCGGCCATTTGGCCCGGTTCGGCAACGAACAGAACATCGGCGTTTTCGGGGTCGCCCCGGCCAATGTCGATCGCGCCTTCACGAATGTCGGCCACGAAAGTGGCTTCCCCCAAGCGGAAGCCGAAACGTGCCTCGAGATCGCCGGCACGCTCCGCATCGAACATCGTCTGCATCGACATGGCGATCGATACCGCGCTGACGAACAGGCCCGGATCGTGCCGGGGGCTGCGCACTGCCCATTTCCCGAGCGAGCGGATGACGGGCGCCGCCTCGAGTCCCCAATCGGTTGCCTCATAGACCTGGACAGAAGCCGGCGGCGGTAGCCTGGTCTTTCGAATGAGCCCGCGCTGCTCCAGCTCGATCAGACGCTGCGTCAACACATTCGCGCTGATCCCCGGCAGATCAGCCCGGAGCTCGGAGAAACGCCGAGGTCCGAACATCAGCTCGCGCATGACGATCAGCGCCCAGCGTTCGCCGATCAATTCGAGCGCATGAGCGAGGCCGCAGGCATCGTCGTACCGCCGTTTTTCCTCGTTTTGCCGAAGTTTAGTTATTTTTTCTAACTGCACGGTTGCATTTTATAACTTCGAGCGTCAAAAGGCAAGCGAATCGAGTCGCTGCCGGAAGGAGAACTGCAGCCGCCGAAACGGTGATTCGACAGTAGAATGCGCCGTATCGGGCGCCGACTGCTGAACCGTCATAGAAACAGGCGTATGGCGTGTTCCGCGCACCATGGGCCGGCACTGAGGAGGACAAAATGCCGATCGACCCCAATGCACAGATCGAGATCACTGCGTTTCGCTGGGTACCCGAGTTCGCCCAGGGCCTGGTCCGCGACCTTCGCGCCCGTTGGGCTCTCGAAGAAGCCGGGCTCAATTATCGGGTTCGTTTGGTGGGCCAGGAGCGCCCACCCGAATATCTCAGCGAGCAGCCGTTCGACCAGGTGCCGTTCTTTAGCGACGGCAAGGTCAAGATCTTCGAAACAGGAGCAATCGTCCAATATATCGGCGAGCAGAGCGAGGCGCTGCTGCCGCGCGATCTTCAAGGGAAGTTTCGCGCGATCCAGTGGACCTGCGCCGCGCTCAACAGCGTCGAGCCGGCGCTTACTAACCTGCTGCTGATCGACGTCTTCTTCACCGGCGAAGAATGGGCGAAACTGCGCCGGCCAGGTGCCGAGGACTTCGCGAAGCAGAAGCTGAAGCGGGTGTCCGACTGGCTAGGCGAGAAGCAGTGGCTCGAAGGCGATCGTTTTACGATCGGCGATCTCCTGATGATCACAGTGCTTCGCTTTATCCGTCACACCAGTCTTGTCGCCGGTTTTCCCAATCTCGACGCCTATTTGAAGCGTGGCGAAGCAAGGCCCGCTTTCAAGCAGGCGCTCACCGACCAGCTCGCGGTTTACGCCGCCAACCAATCCCAGCCGGAAACGGAGGGAGCCGCTGCCTAGGTAGCGTTCGGCAGCCGAAAAGAGACCATTCGTAGCCTGCCGGTTGCGCTTCGACGTATCAATGTCTGAGGGAATAGAAAGAAAGGGAGAAAAACGATGACCTATTTTGAAGGATTCGTGGCGCCCGTTCCGGAGGCCAATAGGAACGCATATCGCAAGCATGCGAGCGGCTTCGCGCCAGTTGCCCAGGAGTTCGGCGTTCGCCGGATGGTGGAAGCGTGGGAGAGCGACGTTCCGGAGGGCAAGGTCACCGATTTCCGCAAGGCGGTCGAAGCCAAGCCGGATGAGAAGATCGTCTTCTCCTTCTTTGAATATCCTTCGAAGACGGAGCGCGACGCGGCCAACGAAAAGTTCATGAACGATCCGCGCATGAAGGAGATGGGTACTTCGATGCCGTTCGACGGCAAGCGCATGATCATCGGCGGCTTCGATGCGATCGTCGAGGAGGGATCGGCCGGCGGCTCCTACACCGACGGATTTGTCGTTCCAGTCCCAGAGGGCAAACGCGACGCTTATCGCGAGCTGGCAGCAAAGATGGCGAAAGTCTTCCGGCAGCATGGCGCGACTCGCGTGATCGAGGCGATTGCGGACGACGTGAAGCGCGGTGAGGTCACCGACTTCTACCGGGCGGTGAAAGCCGAAGAGGGCGAGACCGTGGTTTTCTCTTTCATCGAGTGGCCGGACAAGACGACCCGCGATGAGGCCTGGGCAAAGATCATGGCGGACGAAAGTCTCAAGCCGCAGGGTGAGATGCCGTTTGTTGGCCAGCGCATGTTCTGGGGCGGCTTCGAGAACATCCTCGACACAGCGCAGCAGCCGGCAATCCAGGCAGAGCCATCCGTTACCGCCTGACCAGGCTGGTCACAGTTCAGGAACAAGGAGATCGAACCATGAGTGACGTTCGAGAGGTTTCTGCGCCCACGACGACGGCGCGCACGGGACCCAACCCCCAGGGCGACTTCATTTGGTACGAGTTGATGACCCCGGATCCGGAGGGCTCCAAAGCCTTCTACGATACGGTCGTCGGCTGGACCATCAGCGACGCTGAGCCAGCCTACAACGGTTATCGGATGATCGGCGTCGAGGGCGGCTTTGCAGGCGGCGTGCTTCCGCTCACTGACGAGATGCGACAGCACGGAGCCCGTCCGACATGGCTTGGCTACATCCACGTCAACGACGTCGACCAGTCGCTCGCTTCGATTGAGCAGGCCGGCGGCAAAACGCTGTTGCCGGGCACCGACATACCCAATGTCGGCCGCATCGCCATGGTGGCGGATCCTCAAGGGGCGCCCTTCTATGTGATGAAGCCGATACCTCCGGCCGGAAAAGAGGGCGAGCCTAGCGACGTCTTTTCGCCAGACAAGACCGGTCGCTGCGCGTGGAACGAATTGTTGACGAGCGACCCCGTCGCGGCACGGCGTTTCTACGGCGAGCAGTTCGGCTGGACCAGCGACGACTTCATGGACATGGGCGAGTACGGTGAATACCGCTTCTTCGATCACCATGGCCTGAGGCTCGGCGCCGTAGCCGGCACGATGCAGGGCCAGCCTCCCCACTGGCGCTATTACTTCCGCGTGCCGTCCGTCTCCGCTGCGAAGGATACCGTCGAGGCGAAAGGCGGAAAGGTTGTGATGGGCCCGATGGAGGTTCCAGGCGGTGACCACATCATCATTGGCATCGACCCCCAGGGCGCGGAATTCGCGCTCGTCGGCAAGGCGTAGAGGAGAGAAAAATGCCTAATAACAAGCTTACAACCTGCCTCTGGTTCGACAAAGGCGAGGCCCGCAAGGCGGCCGAATTCTATGCCTCGGTATTTCCGGACAGCCACGTCAGCAAGGCCCTGGGAGCGCCGGGAGATTTCCCGGGCGGCAGCGAAGGCGATGAGCTGACAGTCGAATTCACCGTTCTCGGGCAGTCCTTCGTAGGACTGAATGGCGGGCCGGAGTTCAAGCCGAACGAAGCAGTCAGCTTCCAGGTCTTCACCGAAAACCAGGAAGAAACCGACCGCTACTGGAACGCGATCGTCAACAACGGCGGCCAGGAAAGCGAATGCAGCTGGTGCAAGGATAAGTGGGGCTTTTCCTGGCAGATCGTGCCACGGGTCCTGATGGCGGGAATGAACAATCCGGACAAGGAAGTCGCTAAGCGCACGTTTGAGGCGATGATGACGATGAAGAAGATCGACATCGCCAAGATCGAAGCAGCGATCGCCGGTGAGTCGATCAATGCGTAAGCTGACCGGCGCCGTCTTCGTCTCGCTGGACGGGGTCATGCAGGCGCCGGGCGGACCCGAAGAGGATCTGAGCAGCGACTTCCGCTTCGGCGGCTGGGTGCAGCCGTTCTGGGATAAGGACATGGGACCGTTCGAGCAGGTCATCATGGGCAATTACGATCTGCTGCTCGGCAAGCGGACCTACGACATCTTCTCCGCATATTGGCCGTACAACCAGGACGACCCGATCGGCGCGAAATTCCAGAGCATCAACAAATATGTGCTGACCCATTCGGATGAGCCGCTCAACTGGGACAACAGTCATCGTCTGTCGGGAGACACTGCGGATGCTGTCGCCAAGCTCAAGCGAAGCGAGGGGCGCGACCTGCTCATCCAGGGCAGCAGCACGCTCTACGTTCCGTTACTCGCCGCCGGCCTCATCGACCGGCTGGTGCTGATGACCTTTCCGGTGCTACTCGGTGGCGGCAAGCGCATCTTCGACGGGACGGAGAAGCCCGGCGCACTGAAGCTCGTCGACCATTTCGTTTCGAAGACGGGCGTGGTGCTCGCCACCTATGAGCCGGCCGGAGAAGTTCCGACCGGCACCTTCGAGACGAAGCCGCCGAGCGAGGCGGAGCTTCAACGCCGGGAGAATTGGGCGAAAGAAGAGGCATGAGCCTCCAGTTATTCGGTCACCCGTTCAGCAGCTACACTCAGAAGGTCCTGGTTGCGCTCTGGTCGGACGAAACGGCTTTTGAGTATCGGATGCTCGATCAGGGCCATCCCGAGAATCTGGAGGAGCTCAAGCGGCATTCGCCGTTCGGGCTCTTCCCGCTTCTGATCGATGACGGGAAGCCGGTGATCGAGACGACTTGCATCATCGAACATCTGCAGGCGCATCATCCAGGGCCGAACCGCTGGATCCCAGATGGCGAGCCCGGCCGGCGGGTACGCC
>JBKPLG010000003.1:0-7540 GCA_046731515.1 Pseudomonadota bacterium
CGCTCCAGCTGGACCCCCGTTCCGTCTATCAACATATTGAGTTATAAAGATTTTGCGACTCGTCACTTGTCCCCCAAGAGCTGGCGAGTCTGC
This sequence comes from Pseudomonadota bacterium, assembly GCA_046731515.1. Classification (GTDB taxonomy): domain Bacteria; phylum Pseudomonadota; class Alphaproteobacteria; order Sphingomonadales; family Sphingomonadaceae; genus Sphingomicrobium. The sequence goes on from JBKPLG010000003.1 coordinate 94, forward strand.
GTGAGAGCGGGGAGAGGCAGCGGCCCGGTTCGGTTCCCCCTTGCCGGGCCGTTTCCCCGTTCCACACTCGATTTGGAATAGTCGGCGGCTGACCGAAGACACGCTGCAGAATTCAATCGGCCGCTTCCAGGCGCTTCTTTGTCCATGACGCTAATCACGACGGGCGCCTAGAACCCCAGGAGTTGATGTCCGGGAGCTAGGAGCGGTCCGTACGCGCTCCGCGACATGGTCACGGATGCTCGAGTGCGAAGGCCGCCGCGGCGCCGTACAGACCCGGCTCGGGATGGATGATTAGCTTGACTGGGATCGCGGCCATCATCGCTTCATAGCGCGGCTTGGCCTTGAAGCGCTTGCCGAACTCGGACTGGGAAAGGATATCGCGGAGCCTGAGCCCGATGCCGCCCGCGAGCACCACCGCAGTCGCCCCGTGCGCCAGCGCATAGTCGCCGGCCAGCGTTCCAAGCGAGGCGCAAAAGCGTTCGACCGCACGCGCCGCAAGTTCATCGTCCCGGGCAATTCCGTGCTGCCAGATGGCGCGATCATCGCTGAGTGCGGACCCGCCGAGCGCGGCATAGATGTGGACGATTCCCGGCCCCGCGTGGACTCGCTCGGTGACCACCCGCCCATGCCTTTCCCGAAGATCAGCGAGGATTCGGTCGTCGATCTCGTCCTGTGGCGCGAAACCGATATGACCGCCCTCGGTCGCCTGAACGTAATAGCCGCCATCGAACCGGCGAAGGTGCGCAATTCCAAGCCCGGTGCCGGGACCGATCACGCTGATCGTCCCTCGCTCCGGCAGCGGCCCGTCGGGACCGGCGACGTGAACCAGTTGATCCGACGACACGCGCGCGACGGCATGGGCCACCGCTCCGAAATCATTGAGGACAGTCAGCGCATCGAGCTCAAGCTCCGCCCGCAGCGCCGGGAGCTGCAACACCCAGGGCCCGTTGGTCATCGGCACCCGGTCGTCAAGCACGGGTCCGGCAATGCTGATCGCCGCGGCATCCGGAAGCGGCCCGGCGACATTCTCAAACGCCCGCCAGGCGCTCTCGAAATTCTCATGCTCGGCGGTCTGCAAGATCGCAGCCTCACCGAGCGAGACGCACCCGCAATCGATTTTGGCGAGGGCGAAGCGGGTGTGCGTTCCTCCCACATCTGCGACGACGATCCGGCGCGTCACGCCCGTTCGGCGTCCATCGCAGCAAGCATCGCGGAAGCACCGGCTTCGGCGTCGCTGACATGCAGCCGCATGAGGGCGAACAGTTCACGGCCGGTTCCGATCGACGGCGGGGGTGAGTTAGCCGGCGGACGGGAAGCGAGATCGACGTCGACAGCGTCCAGCTCCCCATTCTCGGCATCGACGCGAATGACGTCGCCGTCGCGTAACCGGGCGAGCGGTCCGTCCGGCAGCGCCTCGGGCGAGACGTGAATCGCTGCCGGCACCTTGCCGCTCGCCCCCGACATGCGCCCGTCGGTAATGAGTGCCACACGGTAGCCGCGGTCCTGCAGAACACCCAACGTCGGCGTGAGCTTGTGGAGCTCGGGCATGCCGTTCGCTCGCGGCCCTTGGAACCGCACCACTACCGCAACGTCGCGATCGAGCTCGCCGGCCTTGAATGCTTCGAGGACTTCAGTCTGGTCGGAAAAGCAGCGCGCCGGCGCCTCGATCCGCCAGCGCTCTTGGTCAACCGCGCTCGTCTTGAACACGGCCCGGCCGATGTTGCCCTGGACCAGCCGCATGCCGCCCTCAGCCAGGAATGGCTGGCCGACCGGCCGAAGCATGTCGATATCGGCGCTTTCTTCTGCTGGCTTCCAGATCAATTCGTCGCCGTGAAGCTCCGGATTGCCGATCCAGGCGTCCGACGAATCCGCACCCGCGGTCACCCTGTCGGTGTGGATCAGGCCTTCTCGCGCCAGCGTGTAGGTCACGAACGCCATTCCGCCCGCATCCTGGAAATCGTTCACGTCCTTCGAACCGTTGGGATAGATGCGCGCGATCAGCGGGACGGCCGCGGACAGTTCGGCGAAATCCTGCCAGTCTATGAGAATTCCGGCCGCACGTGCGATCGCGGGCAAGTGTATGAAGTGATTGGTCGAGCCGCCGGTCGCGACCAGCCCGACCATCGCGTTCACGATCGCTTTCTCGTCGATCATCTCAGCGAGGGGTCGCTCGCCGCTCCGCGCAAGCTCGGCGAGGCGATGCACTGCGGCGCGGGTCAGCGCCTGCCGAAGCGGAGTGCCAGGGTTGATGAAAGCGGCATTAGGGATGTGCAGCCCCATCAGCTCCATCATCATCTGGTTGCTGTTGGCGGTGCCGTAGAATGTGCACGTGCCAGGCGCATGGTAGGATCGGCTTTCCGCACTCAGCAGTTCGTCCTTGCCAACCTTGCCTTCCGCATAGAGCTGCCGGACACGTTGCTTTTCTTTGTTGGGGAGGCCCGACGGCATCGGGCCGCCCGGAACCAGCAGCATCGGCAGATGGCCGAAGCGCAGCGCTCCGATCAAAAGTCCAGGCACGATCTTGTCGCAAATGCCGAGCAGCGCCGCGGCGTCGAACATCCCATGGCTCAAAGCAATTGCGGTCGCCATCGCGATCACGTCGCGGCTGAAAAGGGACAAGTCCATTCCTGGCTGGCCCTGGGTCACTCCATCGCACATGGCGGAGACTCCGCCCGCTACCTGCGCCGTCGCTCCGACCTCTCTCGCGAAAATCTTCATCTGCTCGGGGTAGCGGCCGTAGGGCTGATGCGCCGAAAGCATGTCGTTGTAGGCTGTGACGATGCCGATATTCGGGCCAGCGAGATTGCTGATCGCCGGCTTGTCCTCGCCCGACGCAGCAAAGCCGTGCGCGAAATTGCCGCAGCTGAGGCGCGAGCGGTTGATTCCACGCTGCTTCTCCTCTGCCATGAGGTCGAGATAGTTGCGACGGGTCGGCTTCGACCGCTCGATGATCCGATCGGTGACATTCGCGATCACGGGGTTGAGCGCCATGAGTCGCTTCTACTCGTGCCAGCTAATGCCGTCGCGTTCGGTGAGCGCAATGGCAGCCGACGGACCCCAGGTGCCCGCGGGATAAGGTCGGGGGGTCATGCTTTTCTCGCTCCATGCAGCGCGGATCCGGTCGATCCAGGTCCACTGGGCCTCAACCTCGTCGCGGCGGACGAAAAGCGTCGGATCGCCCTCGATTAGATCGAGCAGGAGGCGCTCGTACGCGATGCGGCGGCGATATTCGGTGAAGGCGTTGGCGAGGCCGATATCGAGCGGGATTTCGCGCAGGCGCACGCCCTCGCGGTCGAGTCCGGGCGTCTTCGCCATCAGGAACAGGCTGATCGTCTCTTCCGGTTGCAAGCCGATGATCAGCTTGTTGGGCTTGGTCGTCGCTCCGCGCGAAGCGAAGATCGAATAGGGCACATCCTTGAACTGGATGAAGATCTCGGTGTCGCGCATTGGCATGCGCTTGCCTGTCCGCAGGTAAAAGGGGACGCCCTTCCAGCGCCAATTGTCGACGAAGGCCTTGATCGCGACGAGGGTCTCCGTGTTGCTTTCGTGCCCGACCTCTTCGACATAGCCGGGGACGGGCACGCCATCGATCGCTCCGCGGGCATACTGGCCGATCACCGTGTTCGCCTCGACGTCCGCAGCCGTCATTTCGCGCAGCGAGCGCAAGACTTTCACCTTCTCGTCGCGCACGGCCGTCGCGTTGAAATCCGTCGGCGGCTCCATGGCGACAAGGGTCAACAGCTGCAGCATGTGGTTCTGGACCATGTCTCGGAGCGCGCCGGTGCTATCGTAATAATCGCCACGACCCTCGAGTCCGATCGTCTCCGCGACGGTAATTTGGACGTGCTCGATATGTGCACTGTTCCACAGTGGCTCGAACAGCAAATTTGCGAACCGCAGCGCGAGCAGGTTCTGGACGGTTTCCTTGCCGAGATAATGGTCGATCCTGAAGATGCGGTCCTCAGGGAAGGCCCGGCCGACGGCATCATTGATTTCACGGCTCGAGTCGAGGTTGGCGCCGAGTGGCTTCTCAAGCGCCATGCGAACGGTCGGACAGGCGAGGCCCGCGGCCTCGAGCCCGTCGATGGTTGGCTTGAATAAGGATGGCGCGGTCGAAAGGAAGATTGCAACGCCGTCGCATGGATCGCCGATCGTCTCAGCCAGGCGCTCGAACCCTTGTGGTTCGGCGATGTCGAGCGGGACGTAATGGAGCCGACCGAGGAATCGCTTGGCGATTCCGTCCTCATAGAACCTCGGGGGCAAATGCTCCTTTAGTGCAGCGTCCGCGCGCCCGCGGAAGCCGCCGTCGTCGAGCTGGGTGCGCGCTGTGCCGACAATCCTCAGATTTTCTGGAAGCAGTCCGTCGGCATCGAGGCCGTAAAGCGACGGCAAGAGCATCCGGCGAGCTAGATCGCCGGTCGCTCCGAATAGCAGCAGGGTTGATGCCTTGACGGACACAGAGTTGCGTTAGCGGCTCGGTTGCCGAATCGTAAATGTGTGATCCTCGCGGCCAGGTCGCATCACACCGCCCTCTTCCATCAGTCGCGTTGCAGAACTGCGCCCGTCAACGGCTCGATCAGATATTGCAGCGCGGTGCGCTTGCGTACGGCGAGGATGGCCTCGACGGGAAGCCCCGGCCGCAGCTCACCCTGACCAAGCAAGTCGCGAACCTGTTCGAGCTCTGCCGGTGGAACCGCTATCTCCGCCCTGAAGTAGGACTTGCCCGTTTCCTCGTCGGCAAAACTGTCGGCGGAGATCGTCCGAACCCTTCCGTCCAGCAGCGGTAGCGATCGGCTTCGTTCGCTGGCGAAACGGATCTGGGCACGCTGGCCGGGATAGACATCGTCCGCGTCGTTCGGCTGAACCTGTGCTTGGACGACGAGCACCTTGTCCTCCGGAACGACGTCCATCAGAGTTTGTCCCGGCGCGACGACGCCCCCGACCGTGAAGACCGAAAGACCAACCACTCGCCCCGCGGCGGGAGCGCGGACAAGCGAATGCTGCAACTGCTCGCGCGCGGCGACCAGCTTCGGGACGACTTCCGAGAGTTTCGCCTGCGTATCGCGAAGATCCTGCGCAATCTGTTCGATCGCCGTCCGGGTCAATGTCAGCGATTGCATGCGCGATTCGCCCATGCCTTCACCGGCGCGCGCATATTCCGCGACCATCTGCGCTTCCTGCGCCTTAAGCTCTGCCTCGGCGCGTTCGAGGGCCCGGATTCGATTGGTCGATGCAAATCCTTTCTGCTGCAATTGTCTTAGGCTTTGCAGCTCGTCGGCAATCAGCCGCTGCTGCTCCTGAAGCGACGCTTGCTGTCGTGCATAGCCGGAACGCTGTTCGCCCAGCTCAAGCGATCGCTGGCGCCAGACCGATTGCTGGGCAGACAGCGATGACGCGCGTGCCATCATTTGTGAGTGCTGCAGCTCGAGAGCCTGGCTGGCAAGCTCCCGGTCCGCCGGCGGTAACGCTGCGAACTCGGTCGGAGGAGCAAAATCGCGCCGCCCAGAGCGCTCGGCAAGCAGACGTGCGCGCGCGGCGAGCAGCGATAGATAATCGCTTGTCAGCGAGCGCTCCTCGGCCTGCAATTCAGGTGCGGCGAGCTCGATCAGCACTTGGCCTGCACGAACATGGTCGCCTTCCCGCACGTGGATTGCGGTGACGATCCCGCCTTCCTTGTGCTGAACGGATTGACGGTTGCCGAGCACAGCAATGCTGCCCACTGCATGCACACCCGCGTTGAGTGGGATTAGGGCGGCTGCGCCCACCAACACGATGAAGAAGAAGAAAGCGATGACGGCACCCGTGGCAATCTCATGTTTCGGGTCACCGGCTCGCGCCTCCTCCTCGGGCGTATAGGCAATAAGGCTGGTCATGCCTCTGACGCCGATGCCTGTGGGTTCGCCAATCGAGCAACCACCTCAGCCGCAGGCCCGATCATTTTTGGACGGCCGGCCTCCATCACCAACAGCCGGTCAGCTGTCTCAAGGACGCCGCGGCGATGAGCAATTACGAGCACTGTCGCGCCGCGTCCGCGCGCAGCGGCAATCGCACGGACGAGACTCGTTTCGCCGTCCGCGTCGAGAAAGGCATTCGGCTCATCAAGCAGGAGGATTTGCGGTGAACCGTAAAGCGCGCGTGCAAGCGCGACACGTTGCGCCTGCCCAGCGGAAAGGCCGGCTCCGCCGAGCCCGAGGCGCGTGTCATAACCGTTCGGCAATTGAAGAATGAGATCATGCACGCCCGCCTCCTGGGCGGCAGCGACAACCGCCTCATCCACTTTTGTCGGATCGTTGTTTGGAACATTGCCGTCGAAGCGCGCGATATTCTCCTTGATCGTGCCGTCGAACAAAGATGGTTCTTGCGGCATGTACCCAATGTGTCGCCCGAGCCGGTCCGGCTCCCAATCGCCAAGCTGCGCGCCATCGATGCGGACTGTGCCGAGGCTCGCATCCAGAGCGCCGACGATGATCTTGCCGAGGGTTGTCTTGCCCGACCCGCTCGGTCCGACGATTCCGAGGATGTGCCCAGGCTCCGCCCGGAAGGACACGCCGAGTAGCACAAGCCGACCGTCCGCTCCCCGGAAACCCACCTGATCGAGATCGATCTTTCCAATCGGCACCGGCAGTGATGTGTAGATTCGCTGCGGCCCGCCGTTCTCGAGCACCGAAGCCAGCCGGTGAGCCGCGGCTCGAGCCGACGTGAGTGCGGCCCAGCCGCCGATCAGGCTCTCGACTGGCTGAAGGGCCCGGCTGAGCAGGATCGAGGCAGCAATAATAGCGCCCGCCGAAATGTAACCGGCAATCGCGAGCAATGCGCCAAGCCCGAGTGCGAGGGACTGGACCAGAAGCCGGAAGAAACGGCTGACTGCGGACAACCGTCCGCCGGCGAATTGCGCGCCGGTGGTGTTCGCGATCCCAACCGCTCTGTGAGACAGCTGCCGGGCGATCATCGCGCCGCGCATTCCAAGTCCGCGAACGGTGCTGGCGTGCATCGCGACCGCCTGTTGCGAAGCGTGCGCGGCCGCCATGGCTTGGGTGGCGATTTCCATCCGCTTTTGCGTCGCACGCTGGTTGAACCAGGCGAGGCCGATCAGGATCCCCGCAGAGACGATTGCCAAAATCCCGATCCAGAAATGGAGCAAGAACGCGGTCAAGAGAAAGACCGGCATCCATGGCACATCGAACAAAGCGCCGGCAACCGGACTTGCGATCGTCGTACGGACCGAATCGAAATCGCGCATCGCCTGGCTGGCGGCGGCGGAATTGGTCGTCATGACCTGCTGCAGGATTTTCGGCGCAAGCACGGAATCCAACCGCAAGCTGACCCGCACCAGCAGGCGATTGCGAACCATGTCGAGCGCGCACAAGGTGACGAGCGCCAGTGTGAGCGCGATTGTGATGAACAGAAGTGTGGTCTTCCCGCCCGTCGCGACGACACGGTCGTAGAC
>JBKPLG010000004.1:0-36305 GCA_046731515.1 Pseudomonadota bacterium
AGGCCACGGCTTCTTCGCGGTGGGCGATTGGGACGCTAGCCAGAACAATCGCTTGCTCGCGTACGCGCTCGATACGGTCGGCCGCCGGCAATACACGCTCAAGATCAAGGATCTGTCCACGGGCAAGTCACTTGGCGACAGCGTGGCTAATGTCGAACCGAACCTCGTCTGGGCCGACGACAACAAGACCATTTACTACATCGAGAAAGATCCAGTCACGTTGCTTAGCAAGCGCGTGAAATCACACGTGTTGGGTACGCCTGCATCAGCCGATAAGCTGGTCTATGAGGAGAAGGACGACAGCTTCTATATGGGCGTCGGGCGCACCAGCGACGACAAATATATCTGCATCGGCCTCCAAAGCACGGTCAGCAACGAATATCGCTGCACCAGCGCGGCCAAGCCCGGAGAGTGGACGTTGCTCGCACCTCGCGAGCGCGAGTTCCGTTATGATGCCGACCACGTCGGTAATCGCTGGATCATCCGCACCGACTGGAATGCGAAGAACTACAAACTGATGGAGCTCGCCGACCAGGAGGTGGGCAAAGGCCGCGAGGCCTGGCGCGACCTCGTGCCGCACAATCCGGATGCGTTCATCGAGAATTTCCAGCCGTTCGACAGCTTCATCGCCATCGAAGAGAGAGCGAACGGGAACAAGCACATCCGGCTGCTCACCAGCGACGGGAAGAGCAGCGACGTGGCCTCGGACGAGCTGGCCTATGCGATGAGCATCGACGCCAATCCAGAGGTGACCAGCACGAAGCTACGCTACACCTATGACTCGCTGACGACACCGACGATCACCTATGAGGTCGATGCGAAGACCGGCGACCGCACGGTCCTCAAGCGCAATCCGGCGCCGAATTACGATCCCTCCCAATATGTGACCGAGCGCGTCTGGGCGACCGCACGCGACGGGACGAAAATTCCCGTTTCGCTAGTCTACAAGAAGGGCTTCAAGCGCGACGGCACGGCGGCGATGCTCCAATATGGCTACGGCAGCTATGGTCTTTCGATGGATCCCGCCTGGTCGCCGACGATCGTACCCCTGCTCGATCGGGGGATGATCTACGCGCTCGCCCACATCCGCGGCGGCCAGGAGATGGGCCGCGCCTGGTACGACGCCGGGCACCTCCTCAACAAGAAGAACACCTTCACGGATTTCATCGACGTGACGCGGTACCTGGTGAGCCAGGGTTATGCGGCGAAGGATCGTGTCGCGGCCATGGGGGGAAGCGCGGGTGGTCTGCTAATGGGCGCGATCGCTAACATGGCGCCTGAGGATTATCGCGTGATCATCAGCCAGGTGCCGTTCGTCGACGCGGTGACGACGATGCTCGACCCGACAATCCCCCTCACGACCAACGAATATGATGAGTGGGGCAATCCGGAGAAGCGCGAATATTACGACTATATCCTGTCCTATTCGCCCTACGATCAAATCGAGCGCAAAACTTATCCCGCGATGTTCGTCGGCACCGGTCTGTGGGACAGCCAGGTGCAATATTACGAGCCCGCGAAATATGTCGCGAAGCTTCGCGCGATGAAAACCGACAGCAATCTGCTCATATTCCGCGTCAACATGGAGGCTGGGCACGGCGGAAAGTCAGGGCGGTTCCGGCAGTATCAGTCGAGTGCCGAATATTACGCCTTCATGCTGAGTGAGCTCGGGATTAAGAACTGAGGACCAACACCGGCCATTCGCCTGAGCCGCGGTTTCCTAAAGTGAAGCCTAGCTTCTGATAGGCCGCGATGACCGCGTCGGCATGGGCCTCGAGCAGGCCGGCGAGAATGACGGTCCCGCCCGGCGCGAGCGCCTTTGCGAAGTCTGGCGCGAGCTCGATCAGCGGACCCGCGAGGATGTTGGCGATGATCAAATCAAACGGCGCGCGGGCAGCGAGCAGCGGTGAATCCATTCCATCCGCAACGGCGAGGAGCAGCTCGCCGGCTCCATGGCCAAGCTTCACCTGATTGATCGCCGCATTGTCGCGGGCGACTTCAATCGCGACCGCGTCTATGTCGCTGGCGATGCATTTCGCCTCTGGCCAGAGCGTAAGCGCAGCAAAAGCAAGCAGTCCGGTCCCCGTACCGACGTCGGCGAGGCTGGCGAATCGAGCACCCTCGCGTTCGAGGCTGTCCAACGCCTGAAGGCAGCCTGCGGTCGTCGCATGTTGTCCGGTTCCAAAGGCGAGGCTCGCGTCGACTTCAAACGAGATTGCCCCGGGCGGAGCAGTCTCCCGGTACATCGGTGTATGAATATAAAATCGGCCGGCTCGGATTGGCTGCAGTCCGGCTTGGCTCATGGTCACCCAGTCAGCCTCGCCAAGCTGCTCGACATGCGGTTCACCGGTGCCGAGGGACCGCACGGCGAGCAGATTTTCCGCCGTCGGCGAACGGTCGAAATAAGCATGAATCAGCCACTCGTTTGGCCGGGATTCGTCCGGCTCGTCAGCGACCAGCACCGGAGGATGGTCACCGAAGCCAGGCAGCTCATTCGCGCCAATTGCTTTCCCTTGCGCGCGCGTGCACGTGATCGTCACTCGCCAGCTCACTTGGCAGCAGTTTCCTTGGCCAACCTTTCGCCCAGCTGTTTGGTCAGCGATGCGGCATAGTCGCGGCAAGCATTGCTGTCCGCTAGCGGCTCGCGGCCGGCGAGGCGCTCGACCATGTGACTGGCCGAAGGGTGTGGCGTCAGCAGGATGTCGCAATCGAGGGCGGCGACCTTGGCGATGCTCGCCCGATAGGCGGCGAGATAGCCGGGATGATCGCTGAAGCGATAATCGCCGCGGCTCACCGGCGTCAGGCTGTCGGCATAGACGATTTGGCGGCAGACTCCTCCGTCGCAGCTCCCCCATCGCCACGTGAGCGCTCCAGGAGTGTGGCCCGGTGTGGCCACAGGGGTGAGCACCAGATTGCCAAGCCGCACCATCTCACCGTCGCGCAGCACGCGATCGACCCGCGCAGCGGGAAACGGCTTATGCATTCCGGCTTGCGGATCGTCGGGCCCGGCTGCTCCCGTTTCGAGCACCTTGGCCGCGGCGGCCGAGGCGAAGAGCTGCGCACCCGTCAATTGCTGAAGTCGAGCGATCCCGCCGACGTGGTCGAAATGCTCATGGCTGTTGAGCATGATTTTCACGTCGCGGAGGTTGAACCCCAGCCTGCGAATGTTTTGGGCGATGAGGTCGGCACCCGCCTCGGTGCCGCCGTCGATAAGAATATCGCCTTCGGTTCCGGTGATCAGGATGGCGGAAATGCCGCACGTGCCGACCAGGTAGGTGTTGGCGTGGATGCGGACGGGCGGGACCGCCTTGTCCCAACCCCTTTCATCCTGTGAATCTTGGCATTCGTCAGCGAAAGCCGGTCCCGCGGTTTCGATCGGCGCGATTGGCCGTTCGACCTGTCGAGGCGGTTTTTGCAGCGGAATGACCACGGGCAGAATCTGTGCGGCCGCCGCGAATGCCAGACTAGCGAACATAACTTGCACCGTTGACGTCGATGATGCCGCCTGTCCCGGACGCAGGCGCATCCACCGCCAGCCAACGGATGACCTCCGCCACTTCGTCCGTTGTCGCGACGCGGCCCAGCGGAATGTCGGCGACGATCTTCGCTCCGCCGCGACCTTGCAGATATTCGTCGGTCATTTCGGATACGGTAAACCCCGGCGCGACGGCAAAGCAGAGAATGCCCTCCGCGGCATAGCCGCGCGCAATCGTCTTGGTCATGCCGACGATTGCCGCCTTCGACGCGGCATAATGCCAATGCTGCGGGGAATCGCCGCGGAAAGCGGCCCGGCTCGCGATGTTGATGATGCGACCGCCGCCCCCTCGGTCCAGGAAATGCGAAACGGCAAGGCGGCTCAAGTCGGCTACCGACTGCAAGTTGATGGTCAGCGTCCGGTGCCATGCCGCGTGCCATTCGTCATCCGGAGCATTGTCGGCGATTGACTCGTAAATCCCGGCATTGTTGATCAAAACGTCGATCTGGTCGTCGAGCTCGGCGAGTGCAGTGTCCCAGATGTTGCGCGCAGCGGAAGGGTCGGAGAGGTCGCCTGCAATCAGTTCATCGCTGCCGCGACTCGAATGGCCGCGAATGTCGTGGCCGTGGGCCTTGAGGAGTGCGTAAGCCGCAGCGCCTATTCCGCGGCTGGCCCCGGTGATGAGGATGTTCATGGCTGCGGCAGTAACCCAAGTCGTCACTCTCGCGAAAGCGGGAGTTCTGATGTGGGCGATGGATTCCGCTTTCGCGGGAAAGACGACAGCCTTTAGGCCGCCATTCCGCTCACAAACGCCTTGGCCGTCGACTTGAAGCTGGCGATCTGCTCGGAGAACCGGCCGAATCCTTGTTCGACCTCGTCGATATCCTTCGCGACGTTTTCGGTGTCGGTTCGAATTGCGGCGATGGTTGAGCTCATCGAGTCGGCGGCGAGTGCGGTCTCATCGACGGCGGCGGTGATCATGGTCACCGTCTGCGCCTGGAGCTCCATCGCCTGGCGGATTCGATCGGCCGAGGTCTGGACCTCCTCAACCGTGCCCTGGATCGAATCGTTTGCATCAACCGTCTGCCGCGTCGCCTGCTGGATTGCGGTGATCTTGGCGGTGATGTCGTCCGTCGCCCGCGCCGTCTGCGCGGCCAGGCTCTTCACTTCCTGAGCGACAACCGCGAACCCGCGTCCAGCGTCCCCGGCCCGCGCCGCTTCGATAGTTGCGTTGAGCGCGAGGAGGTTCGTCTGCCCGGCGATGTCGCGGATGAGCGAAAGGATCGATTCGATTGCCTCCACGTGCTCCGACAGCGCCTGGCTGACCTTAACTGCCTGGCTCGCCTGATCGCCGGCGCGGGTCGCGACGCCTGCCGCGACTTCGACTTCGGACCGCGCATCCTCGATCGCCCGGATCAGGCCGGCAGCAGTTTGAGCCGCTTCGCGCATGGCGACGGCCGATTGCTCTGCGGCGGCCGCGACTTCACTGGTCTTGCCCAGCATTCCGCGAGCCGATGTAGCAGTCGAGCGAGTCCGCTCGGTCAGAGCCTTGGACTGGTCGGTGCTGCTCCGCACCAGCTCAGCCACCTCGTGTTCGAACTGCTCGCTTTCGTGGCCGCGCTGGTCAGCGGCTTCAATCGCCTCGAGCAGTGCGACCTGCGCAAGGATGATGTCGGTCTCGATGATGTCGATCCGGTAATAGGCCGAGATGCAGCTCGCGAGCTGGGCAGAATCGTCGCGAAACTGATCGGTCAATGCGCTGAAGACGCGGTTCGCGATCTCGAAACGATCCGCGATATATTCTGGCACCGAAGTCTTATCGCAGTAAATCTCCCGCCCATATTCGGCGATCGACTGTATCCAGGTCGCATCGATCTTTCCGGAATAGATCGCCGCATAGCGGTCCGCCCGGTCGGGTCCGAATTGGGTCCCGATCTCGGCGACCACGGGGCCTAGCATGTGGTCCTTGAACAGTTTCAAATCGCGCTCGAGCGATCCGCCGACGTTGTAGGCCGCAAGCCGCGCGCTCACCTGCTCGTCCGCCAGCCGCTGCAGCTGTCCAGTCTCGCCACCCATCCGTTCGCTCTCCGTCACTCGCTTTGCCGTGCAGTTCCCGACGCTCTTGCCTCAGAATGGTTAAGAGCCAGTTAGGCGAGGTTCCGAAACTTGCCTCTGGGGAACCGCCGCCTTAAGCGACTTTACGCGGCGCGGGCCTCCGTGCCGGATCCAGCAATTCAAACCCGAGCTCATCATGGCCGTTACCAAATCGCGACCGCTGTCACCCCACCTCAGCATCTGGCGCTGGGGACCGGGAATGCTGGTGTCCATCCTTCATCGGGCGACGGGAATCGCGCTCTCGATCGCGGGCCTGGCGATCCTCACCTGGTGGCTGATGGCAATTGCGGAAGGGCCGGAGGCCTATGCGAAGTTCGTCAAAGTTGCGATGCACCCAGTCGGGCTGGTCGTGTTGATCGGAATCACCTGGAGCTTCTTCCAGCACCTGCTTTCGGGCATTCGCCACCTGGTGATGGATACCGGCGCGGCGTTCGAGCTAGACACCAACAAGCGCTTCGCGATCCTGACGCTTGTTGGCTCTACCCTGCTCACTGCTTTGCTGTGGGCCTATGTTATGGGAGTTCGGCCATGAGCCTCGGCGACAGCGCAACGCCGCTGGGGAAGGTTCGCGGCCTGGGTTCTGCGCGCGAGGGCGGGGAGCATTGGCTGACCGAACGGGTCACCAGCATCGCGCTCTTGCTGCTTGGCAGCTGGCTCCTGGCGTCGTTGCTGCTTCTGCCGGCGCTCGACCGGCAAACATTGATCGAATGGTTGCGCGCGCCAAGCGGGGCGGTGCCGATGGCGCTATTCGTAATTGTCGGATTCAAGCATGCGCTCGATGGCGTGAAGGTCACCGTTGACGATTACGTCCACGAGGAGGGCAACCGCTTCACGTTGAACACCGTGCTGCTCTTTCTCGCGTTCGGCGGAGGCGCCCTTGCTTTGTTCGCGCTTGCAAGCATCGCCTTCGGAGGCACGGCTTGAGCGCTTACCAGATCATCGACCACACCTACGATGTCGTTGTCGTAGGGGCTGGCGGATCGGGACTCCGCGCAACGATGGGGGCCGCCGGCGAGGGCCTCAAGACAGCGTGCATCACGAAAGTCTTCCCAACGCGAAGTCATACCGTCGCCGCGCAGGGCGGAATTGCAGCCGCGCTCGGCAACATGGGGCCTGACCATTGGCAATGGCACATGTACGACACAGTCAAAGGGTCCGACTGGCTCGGCGATCAGGACGCCATCGAATATATGTGCCGCGAGGCGCCAGCCGCGGTCATCGAACTCGAGCACATGGGGCTGCCGTTCAGCCGGACTGCGGAAGGAAAGATCTACCAGCGAGCGTTCGGCGGAATGACGCAGGATTTCGGTAATGGGCCGCCGGCCCAGCGTACCTGCGCTGCTGCAGATCGCACGGGCCATGCGATGCTTCACACGCTCTATTCGCAGAGCCTGAAGCACGACGCCGATTTCTTCATCGAATATTTCGCGATCGACCTGATCATGCAAGATGGCGTCTGTCGAGGCGTGATCGCGCTCAGTCTCGACGACGGGTCAGTTCATCGATTCCGAGCTCAGGCGGTGGTGCTTGCGACCGGCGGGTACGGGAAAATCTATTTCACCGCGACGTCCGCGCACACCTGCACCGGCGACGGCAATGCGATGGTACTTCGCGCCGGACTGCCGTTGCAGGACATGGAGTTCGTCCAGTTTCACCCGACCGGTATTTACGGAGCCGGAGTGCTGATCACCGAAGGCGCGCGAGGCGAAGGCGGCTATCTCACCAATTCCGAGGGCGAGCGCTTCATGGAGCGCTATGCGCCCCACGCGAAGGACCTCGCCAGTCGCGACGTCGTGTCACGCTCGATGGCGATGGAGATCCGAGAGAGCAGGGGGGTCGGCGAGCAATCGGACCACATTTTTCTTCACCTCGACCATATTGACCCAAAAATCCTGCATGAGCGGCTGCCAGGCATAACCGAGACGGCCAAGACCTTTGCAGGCGTCGACCTGACGCGGCAGCCGATTCCGGTCGCTCCGACGGTTCACTATACGATGGGCGGAATTCCGACGAATTATCATGGCGAGGTCGTCACCCTGAAGGACGGCAATCCGGACGCGGTCGTGCCCGGCCTCTTCGCGCTGGGGGAGGCCGCGTGCGTCAGCGTCCACGGCGCGAACCGACTGGGCTCCAACAGTCTCATCGACCTCGTGGTGTTCGGCCGCGCCGCAGGCCTCCGTCTCGCCGAAGTCGCCAAGCCGGGAATCGTTCTGGAAGAGCTGCCGAAGAACGCAGCCGAACTCGCGCTCACGCGGCTAGACACGTTTCGTCACGCGGAAGGCGGCAGCCCGACTGCCGAAGTCCGTCTGGACATGCAGCGGACGATGCAGGCGGATTGCGGCGTGTTCCGAACGGACCGCACGCTCGCCGATGGCGTCGCAAAAATCGATAAGGTCTTCGAACGCATGGCTGACGTGCGGGTGACGGATCGCAGCCTCATCTGGAACAGCGACCTCGTCGAGACGCTAGAACTCGACAACCTGCTCGCCCAGGCCGTGGTCACCATGCATTGTGCAGCCAATCGCAAGGAAAGCCGCGGCGCACACATGCAGGAAGATTATCCCAAGCGCGACGACAAGAACTGGATGAAGCATACCGTCGCCTGGTTTGACGCTTGGGGCGGCAAATGGCCGTCGGGAGGAGTTCGCATCGACTATCGCCCGGTGCATGAATTCACGCTCACGAACGACATCGAATATATCAAACCCAAGGCACGGGTATATTGATCCGAGCCTCAGCGGGCTCAGTGTTTCGCTGGCTCGAATAGCTCGACTACATTGCCTGACGGATCTTCGAGAAGGATTTGCCTTCCCGCCCGAGCCTCGGCGACGTCACCGCGGAACGAGGCGTTACGACTCCTCAACCGGTGGATCAGCCGATCGAGGTCGTCTGTTCCTATCTGAAAGCGGCTCCAACCGCCCGGATGAGGATCACCGCCCGCCTTACCCGCACTGCCAGCTCCGGGGACATTGAGGAACAGGGTCAGATCGTCGCGCGCCAAGGCCGCGAATCCGTCACCTTCCTTCTTGACGTCGAATTCCAAAAGATCGCGATAGAACTCAACCGAGCTCTGAATTTCGGACACGATATAGCGAACCGCTGCCATGGTTCGATTCCTCCTTGTAATGCTAAAGATATCGGACGATACCGTTTCATAACTCGTTATGCGATAATTTGTTTCAGACTATTCGCGGCAAAAGGGTGGACAAACGCGTCGAACGAACCCGTGCTGTTGTCTTGAACGCAGCAATCGAAGTCCTCGGTGCGGGGGGCTATGCGGATTTCACCATGGAAGCCGTTGCCGCATCCGCTGACATTGCGAAAAGCACGCTCTACCGGCACTGGCCGACGAAGATCGCCTTGATCGCCGAAGCCTTGGAAGCGTTGAACAGGCAGCCGACAAGGGACCGCGCACCACCGCAAACGTCGATTAGAGCACATGTGATCGATCTTTTGACTCATTTGGTCAGGGCATTGAGCGAGTCTCGAATTGGCCCGTGCATTCCCGCTCTGATTGAAGCGGCCGGGCACCATGGCGAGGTTGCCACCTTTCTGCATGTCTATAGTGCCAATCGCCGGTCAGCCTTGGAAAAGGCCATTCAGGAGGGGATCGAAGCAGGCGAGTTCCCGCCTACTCTCGATGCGAAGCTGGCGGCTTTGGCCTTGAGCGGTCCGATCTTCTATCGGCGTCTTATGACCCCCAATCCCTTCGCAATTGGCCGGATTCCCGAACTGGTCGCACTCGTGCTCGGAGACGAGCCGCGCGGCGCTAAGAAGCGTGCAACAGCTCCGCGTAACGCTCGGCTTTCTCGGCATAATGTGCGGCGGACACGCGCAACCCCCGCTTCTCCTCGTCGGTGAGCTGGCGCACCATGCGCGCTGGGCTGCCGACAATGAGGCTGCCGGTCGCGAAATGCTTGCCCTCGGTGATAAGCGCTCCGGCTCCGATCAGACATTCGGTCTCGAGCACCGCGCCATTCAAAATTCGTGCGCCCATGCCGACCAGGCAATCGTCTGCGATAGTGCAGCCGTGGAGGATCGCCTGATGACCGACCGTGACCCGCGCGCCAATCGTCAGCGGAAAGCCGGGATCGCTATGGCCGATCGCGCCGTCCTGGATGTTGCTTTCCTTGCCAATGATGATCGGCGTGTTGTCGGCGCGAATGACGACTCCAAACCACACGCTCGCTCCCGCCCCTAACCGAACGTCGCCGATCAAATGGGCCGAAGGTGCTACCCAGGCACCTTCGGCGAGTTGGGGAGCGATACCGCCGATCTCGTAAAGCGGCATCAGGCCTCTTCCTCGAATGCGCCGACGAACTCCTCTTCGCCGGCGATGCCTTCAAGCCCCGCGTCGAGCGACCGATACTCCTCGCCGAAATGATGGCCGAAAGCCTCGAAATCGGCAGCCGAATTCCACCGGTCGATCGTCATCCACCAGCCGCCAACTTGATCCGGCCGGTACAGGCTCGTTCCGAGATAACCGATGGCCCTGCCGAACAATGCCGCCCACACGCCGTCACCGCCATAGGCCGCTACAAACTCCTGCTCGCGTCCTTCCGGCGGCCGGAATTTCCACACTCGGACATGCATTCCGACTTCCTAGCGCTCCACCGAGCGCAGCGGAACCTAATGTTCGTGTTGGCGGGGGAGCAGGCTGCGTCCGACGATGGTGCCCAGGAGAGGACTCGAACCTCCACGCCCTTGCGAGCGCCAGCACCTGAAGCTGGTGCGTCTACCAATTCCGCCACCTGGGCACGGGGCGTCAGCTTTGAAGCAGGTCGCGGCGCTTAAGGGCGCTGCGACCGCCTTGTCAATCTAGGAACGCAGGGGCTATCGCGCCACCCCATGATCGAGCGGTCGGAAGAGCTTGTCACTGTATTCGGCGGAGGTGGCTTCGTAGGCCGGTACGTCTGCGAGTGCCTGTTCAAAAGCGGGGTCCGGGTTCGCATCGCGCAACGCGATCCGCGCACTGCCTATATCATTCAGCCGCTGGCAGAGGTCGGGCAGTTCGGCTTCGCCGCCGCGGATATCACCGATGCACAGAGCGTCCGTGAGGCCGTCCATGGCGCTAGCTCGGTGGTGAACCTCGTGGGAGTCTTCGGCAAGAAAATGCAGGCGGTCCACATCGAAGGCGCCCGCCACGTCGCAGAGGCTTCGCGTAAAGCCGGACTCCGTGGGCTGGTTCACATTTCTGCGATCGGCGCCGACCCCGAATCACCCTCGAATTATGGCCGCACCAAGGGCTTGGGCGAAGAGGCGGTTCGCAAGGCCTTTCCAAAGGCAACGATCGTTCGCCCGTCGCTGACGTTTGGGCCCGAGGACCAGCTCACCAACCGATTCGCGGCCATGGCGCAATTGCCGTTCCTTCCAGTGATTGCGGGCAAGCGCAATTTCCAGCCGGTCTACGTTCGCGATCTCGCCAAGGCGATCGCGACAGCTGCGCTCGCACCGCTGACTTACGGCGGCAAGACCTATGAGATTGGCGGTCCGCAAGTGATGAGCATGATCGAACTCCACCAAGCCATTTTGAAGATCACCGGCCAGAAGACCGACCTCGTCCCCTTGCCAGACCTGTTCGGGACGGGTTTATCCTATCTCGGCTGGCTGCCTGGCGCGCCCCTCACTCGCGATCAATGGCTGATGCTCCAGCACGACAATGTGGCCGCGAAGGACGCGCCGGGCCTCGAGAGGTTCGGCATCCAGCCGACGCCTCTCGCAGCTGTGGCGTACCAATGGCTCGGCCGGTTCTCGGGCAATCGCTTCGCGCCGCGCGCCAATGTGACAGCCGCATCCTGACGTGCCCATCCTGCTCATTGCCATCATCCTTGGCATCGTCGAGGGCGTTACCGAGTTCATCCCCGTCTCCTCGACAGGTCACCTGATCCTCGCGACAGAACTCCTCGGCTTCGATGCGGAGAAATGGGGAGCATTCAACGTCATCATTCAGCTTGGCGCGATCCTCGCGATCGTGGTGTTGTATTGGCGCACGTTCTGGGCGGTGTTGGATGGGCTGTTCAGACGCAATCCGATTTCGTGGAAATTCGTCCGCAACATCTTGATTGGCTTCCTTCCCTCAGCGGTTTTGGGTTTCCTGCTGATCAGCAAGATCGAGCTTCTTCTCGGCAATGCGGTGGTCGTCGCCTGGGCGTTCATTATCGGCGGAATCGCCATTCTCGTCATCGAGCGCGTCGTGAAGCAATCGAATGTGGTGGGTGTCGCGGAGATGCCGCTTAGGACCGTGATCGGTGTCGGCATCATCCAGTGTCTGTCGATGATTCCGGGCGTCAGCCGCTCCGGCGCAACGATCCTCGGCGGCTTATCGCTCGGAGTCGAGCGCAGGACGGCAGCAGAGTTCAGCTTCTTCCTCGCCATCCCGACGATGCTCGGAGCAACAACACTGGAGATCGCCAGGCACCACGAGGCGCTTTTCGCCGGAGCCAGCGGTGTCGGTTTTGGCACTGTCGCTGTTGGCTTCGTGGTCAGCTTCATCGTCGCCATCGTCGTGGTGAAGGCATTCGTTCATTATATTTCACGCCACGGCTTCGCGCCGTTCGCCTGGTACCGGATCGTCGCGGGGACAGCGGCGCTGATTTGGCTGTTGGCGCGCTGATTTATCCTGCGTTCAGCTTCGGCTAACCTGATTTCGAGACAATCCGCTGCCGTGCGCAAGAGTCTGTTCCTGCTTCCGTTTCTCGCGGCCGCCGCGCCCGCGATCGGGCAGACACCGGCTGAGCCGATGCAGGTTCCGCCGCAGCTCACAGACCCTGCGTCCGCCGAAAAGCTCGCCAACGCCATGCAGGCCTTGTCGAAAGCGTTCCTCGATTTGCGTGTCGGCGAACTTCAAGCTGCGGTCGAAGGCCGCGATCCCACTCTGGACGAGAAGAGGCTCACGGTTGGCGATCTCGCTCGGCGAGGCGATCCTAATTTCGAGCGCAGGTTCCAACAGCAGATGGCCGAAGCCAGGCCCAAGATCGAGCAGAGCATGAAGGCGATCGCTGACGCGCTGCCCTCGATGATGCAGGGTCTTGAACAGGCGCAGAAGTCTCTCGAGCGAGCGGTCGCAAATATGCCGCAGCCCGGCTATCCCAAGCGCTAGACGCAGCACACCGCAACGCTAAAGCTGCCATGATGTGGCAGCTGTTTCAGTTCCCGCTGTGCCCATTTTCGCGCAAGGTCCGGCTTGTCCTCGCCGAGAAGGGGATTGGGCATGAGCTCGTCCGTGAGAACCCGTGGGAGAAGCGCGACGAGTTCATCGACCTCAACCCTGCTGGCGAAACGCCGGTCATGGTGGAACCCGATCAGGGCGTCACCCTGATCGGATCACAGCCGATCGTGGAATATTTCGACGAGACGGTCGACCGCATGCCGATGATCCACGGCAATGCTGGTTTGCGCGCCGAAATCCGCCGAATGACCGAATGGTTTGACATCAAGCTCTACCGGGAGGCCGTCGAGCCGCTGATGAACGAGCGAATGAGGAAGCGCCTGGTCAGCCGCGAGAGTCCCGACACACGCATCCTTCGGGAGGCGATGCGCGTCGCAAGTGAGCATCTGGACTATATTGATTATTTGCTCGATCACCGCCGCTGGCTCGCCGGGCCCGGCCTCAGCCTCGCCGATTTCACTGCGGCTGCGCACTTGAGCGTCATCGACTATTTGGGAGCGCTCGATTGGCGCGGGCACAGGCAGACGAAGGACTGGTACGCGGTGATGAAGTCGCGACCATGCTTCCGCCCTCTACTCGGCGAGCGGATGGAGGTGATCGTCCCGCCGGGACATTATGACAAAGTGGATTTCTAGCCGACTTGGTCGCCGCGGATGCAGGTCCCTGAGTCGGCATCGCCTTCGTAAGTGTGACCCGACTGGGTGCAACGGTCCATGAAAACGCCGCAATCGGAGGCGGCATCCTTCTTGCAGGTCTTCCTGTCGCAGCGAACGCCGTCTGCGTTCGGGACCGTGCATTCAGTCGTTTTGGCGACAACAGTTGTTTTCGTGCCTGCGAGCACATCTTCTTTCGCGCCCTTGGGGCCGCAGGCCAGCAAGGCCCCCGTAGTCGTCAATATGACGAGGGATTGTCGCTTCATGTCCGTTCCCCTTCGGCAATTTGTGCCGCTTTAGCACATGCGCGAGCAGGGAAGGGATTCGTCAACGACCTGCGCGACTTGCAGCAACCAGATAGTTCAGGCGCACGTCGTCGCTGAGGTGCAGGCCGCGTCTGGGAGACCAGGCGACGCCCTCGACGTCGAGGCATTTGAGGCCAGCATCCGCAAGCAGGACTTTCATCCGCTCGGGCGTGATGAACTTGTCGAAATCGTGCGTCCCCTTGGGAATTCGCCCGGTTCCTTCCCCGATCACGATGACAATCAGCCGGGACCAGCTCGTCCGGTTAGGCGTGGACAGGATTAACAGCCCATCAGGCGCGAGCCGCGTCACAAGCGCCTTCACGAACTCTCCCGGGTCGGCAACATGCTCAATCACTTCCATGCAGGTGATGAGATCGAATTGTCCGTCGGCCTCTTCAATCGCAGCCGTAAGATAGGCGATCTCAAGCTCCATCGCCGCGGCGTGCGCAAGAGCGACGTCTATCAGCTCAGCCGACGCGTCGATCGCAGTGACCTTCGCCCCCAGTCGCGCCAGCGGTTCGGCGAGAAGTCCCGCTCCGCAACCGACGTCCAGCGCGCTCTTCCCCTCGAGCGGGGTGCGACTGTGCTCGTCGAGCGCCCAATGCTGGTCGACCATGTCGCGGATGTATTTGAGCCGGACTGGGTTCAGTTTGTGCAGCATCGCCTCCGACCCATTCGGGTCCCACCAGTCGCCGGCATGGGCAGCGAACTGCCTGATCTCCTCAGGGACGATGCTTGTTGTCGCTCGGGTCGAGCCCTCGCTCGTGCTTGTCTCAACCATGCGCCACCCCTAACAGTGCGCCGCCTTCAACCCAAGGACGCGCTCAGCCCTCATGTCCCGCATCGTGATGAAATTCGGCGGAACGTCGATGGCAGGGATAGAGCGCATCCGCAACGTCGCTCAGCGGGTGCAGCGGGAGGCTGAGGACGGCGACGAGGTCCTTGTGGTCGTTTCAGCCATGGCCGGCGAAACCGATCGGCTTGTTCAACTGTGCCGCGAGGCGGCTGCGCTGCATGATCCCAAGGAATATGACGTGGTTGTTGCGTCGGGTGAACAAGTGACGGCCGGACTCCTGGCGATGACCCTGCAGAACATGGGACTGAAGGCGCGCAGCTTCATGGGCTGGCAGCTGATCAAGGCTTCGGGCGTGCATGGAAATGCCCGGGTCGAAGCCATCGAAGCCGCAACTTTGGATGAGGCGCTAAGTAGCGGCTCCGTCGCCGTCATCCCCGGTTTCCAGGGTATTTCGAGCGACGGCCGGTTGGCGACACTCGGCCGCGGCGGATCCGACACTTCCGCTGTCGCCATCGCTGCCGGAATCAAGGCTGACCGGTGCGACATCTATACCGACGTCGACGGCGTTTACACAACGGACCCGCGGATCGTGCCCAAGGCGCGCAAGTTGTCGCAGGTCACATTCGAGGAAATGCTCGAGCTGGCCGGCGTTGGTGCCAAGGTGCTGCAAGTTCGCTCGGTGGGACTTGCCATGCGCGAAAATTTGCCGTTGCGCGTGTTGTCGGCATTTGAGGACAAACCAGGCACCGACATCGTCGCCGAGCTTTCGGGAAACCAGATGGAAAGAAACCTCATCGCCGGGATTGCCGCCGACAGAAATGAAGCGCGCATCACCTTGACCGGAGTGCCGGACACGCCGGGCACCGTCGCTCAGGTCATTTCGCCGATTGCCGAGGCGGGCATCCAGGTCGACATGATCGTGCATGCGGCAACACCCAATACTGGCTCATCCGACCTCACCTTTACCGTGCCGCGAGCGAGCCTTGCCGAGGCAATGGCCGTCATCGAACAGCGCAAGGGTGAGATCGGCTATGCCGAGCTCATACATGACGATGCAGTGGCGAAGGTGAGCATTGTGGGCGTGGGTATCCGCTCGAATCCGAAGCTCGCGGCGAGAATGTTCGAGGTGCTCGCCGAACGGGAGATCAATCTGCTTGCCGTGTCGAGCAGCGAGATCAAGGTCAGCGCACTCATCTCGGAGGCGGAGCTCGACCTTGCCGTCCGGGTGCTGCACACAGCCTTCGGTCTCGATGCGGAGCAGGCCGCATGAGCGGTGAAGGCCTCATCGCTGAGCGCCGCGCTGTCCATGCATCTGTCGGACACGAGCGCCTTAAGGAGCTGATGCACCGCGGCACCGAATTCCTCGGTTGCGAATTCGCCATCATGGGCGGCGCAATGAGCTGGGTCTCCGAACGAAATCTGGTGGCCGCGATCTCCAACGCCGGCGGCTTCGGAGTGATCGCCTGCGGAGCAATGGGCCCGGAACTGCTCGACACCGAGATCGCCGAGACTAAGTCGCGCACGGACCGGCCCTTTGGCGTCAACCTTATCACGATGCACCCGCAGCTCTCCGATTTGATCGATGTCTGCGCGAAACATGACGTTACTCACGTTGTGCTTGCCGGTGGGCTTCCGCCGGCCGGAGCGATCGACCGGATCAAGTTAAGAGGCGCCAAGCTCATGGCCTTCTCGCCCGCACTCGCGCTCGCGAAAAAGCTGATGCGTTCCAACGTGGACGCGTTGGTCATCGAGGGCATGGAAGCCGGCGGCCACATCGGTCCGGTTTCGACGTCCGTGCTCGCCCAAGAGATCCTGCCGAACGTTTCGAAGGAAATCCCCGTTTTCGTGGCTGGCGGCATCGGTCGCGGAGAGGCGATTGCGGCTTATCTCGAAATGGGCGCCGTGGGCGTACAGATCGGAACGCGCTTCGTCTGCGCGCACGAAAGCATCGCTCATCCGAACTTCAAAAAGGCCTTCCTCCGCGCCTCGGCGCGCGACGCAATCCCGAGCGTGCAGATCGACCCCCGACTGCCGGTGATTCCGGTACGCGCGCTTAAGAATCGTGAGATGGAGAAGTTTGCCGCCAAGCAACGCGAGGTCGCAGATCTCCTTGACAGCGGCGACATCGAAATGGCCGAGGCGCAACTGCAGATCGAGCATTATTGGGCTGGCGCACTTCGTCGGGCGGCGATCGACGGGGATGTCGAAACGGGGTCCATCATGGCTGGTCAGTCCGTCGGAATGGTGACTCGTGAAGAGCCCGTCGCGGCGATCATTCAGGAACTGGTGGACGAAGCGGCTGCCGCGTTGGAGAGCCGCGGCTAACCGACTACGCGTGACATCGCGGCGCCGCATCTGATAGCGCTCGGCCATGCCGCTTTCCGCCGCTACCTCCGCTCGCGAGATCCTGACAGGTCTGCACGAGATCATGGCGAGGCGCGGCTCGGCCCAGGTCAAGCTCGACCATGTGGTCGATTTGATCGCCGAGGCCATGGGGAGTGAAGTCTGCTCGATCTACCTGTTGCGCGACAACGTCCTCGAGCTGTTCGCGACTCACGGCCTTCGGAAAGAAGCCGTGCATGTGACCAAGCTACGGCTGGGCGAGGGCCTGGTCGGCACGATTGCCGCAGAGGGGCGAGTCCTCAATCTTGCCGAGGCCGCTGCCCACCCGGCTTTCGCCTACCGAGCCGAAACGGGCGAGGAGCGGTTCCACAGCTTGGCTGGAGTGCCAATCATCCGCCTCGAAACCCCGATTGGCGTCCTCGCCGTCCAGCACGCCGAGCCGCGGCGATACGAAGATGTCGAAATCGAAGCCCTGCAGACCGTCGCGATGGTCTTATCCGAGATGTTGGCTGGAGCGCGCCTGGTTGACGGCGCCCGCCGCAGCCGGCTGCGCAGCGCCGGTCCGCTGAGGCTGTCAGGCCTCAAACTGGTGACCGGCATGGCCAGGGGCCAAGCGGTCTTCCACGAGCCTCGGGTGGTCGTTGAGCACACGGTCGCGGAGGACATCGAAGCCGAACGCGAGCGCGTCTACGCCGCCTTTCGAAAGATGCGCGAGCAGATCGACAACATTGCGCGAGAGGCGGAATTCGGCACGGCCGGCGAACACCAGGAGATCCTCGAGACCTACCGGATGTTCGCCTATGACGAAGGCTGGTCGCGGCGAATCAACGAGGCGATCGACAGCGGACTCACGGCAGAAGCCGCGATCGAGCGTGTCCAGCAGCGAACGCGCGCCCGTATGCAAGAGATTGACGATCCCTTGCTCCAGGAGCGGATGCATGACCTTGAGGATCTCTCGAACCGGCTGCTTCGTATCGTGTCCGGCCGCATCGGGACCGCCGCACAAACGGGGCTTGCCCACGATACGGTGCTGATCGCGCGAAACCTCGGTCCCGCCGAGATCCTCGAATATGACCGGCGCCGACTGAAGGCCGTCCTGCTCGAAGAGGGCTCGCTCACCTCGCACATGACGATCGTAGCTCGAGCGATTGGAGTGCCGGTGATCGGCCGTCTGCACGACATCCGCCACAGCGTCGAGGAAGGGGAGACGATCCTCGCCGACGGCGATAATGGCAGCATCATCGTCCGGCCCAACCGGGCGCTTCAATCAAGCTTCGAACACAGAATGGCGCTCAGCCGGAAGCGCCGCGCCGAATTCGCCGCCGCCAAGAGTCTTCCGGCAGTGACTAAGGACGGACTCCAGGTCAGTGTCATGGTCAACGCGGGTCTCGCGGAAGACGCGGCGGCGCTGTCGATGATGGGGGCTGACGGAATTGGCCTCTTCCGCACCGAATTCCAATTCCTAGTTTCGGCGACCCTTCCGGGGCGCGAGAGACAGTTGAGGCTGTACACGAAGGTTCTCCAGGCGGCAGGCAAGCATCCGGTCGTCTTCCGCACGGTCGACATCGGCGGTGACAAGGCCTTGCCCTACCTCACCGACGTCCATGAAGAAGCAGAGAACCCCGCGATGGGCTGGCGGGCATTGCGGCTTTCGCTCGACCGCTCGACCCTGATGAGGGCGCAAGCCCGGGCACTGATCGAAGCCTCTGCGGGCAAAGTCCTGCGCGTAATGTTCCCAATGATTTCCGAGCCGTGGGAATATGAAGAGGCACGCGGACTTTTCGAGGAACAGGTGGCATGGGCCCGAAAGGGCAAGCGGTCATTGCCGAAAAGCATTGAGTTCGGGGCAATGGTGGAGGTCCCGAGCCTTGCTGAAATGCTCGATGAGCTGCTGCCGCGCGTCGATTTCATTTCGATCGGGACCAACGACCTGACCCAATTTCTATTCGCGGCGGACCGTTCGGATCCGCGGCTCGCACAACGTTACGACTGGCTGAGCCCTGCGATCCTCCGATTCCTCAAGCGCATTCTCGATGCCGCTCGCGCCGCCGACGTGCCGGCACGGATCTGCGGCGAAATGGCGGGACGTCCGTTGGAGGCTATGGCGCTGATCGGACTTGGCGCCGAGAATTTCTCGATCACGCCCGCCGGTGTTGGACCGGTGAAGGCGATGGTCCGATCGCTCGACGCGGCGGCGATCCGAACGCGGTTCGAACAACTGCTCGCCCGGCCGCCTAAGGATACGCGCAAGGCGCTAACAGACTGGGCGCGGCGCCACAGCGTTACAATCGGTTGACAGTCCGGCTCGAGCACTCAAACAGTGAACCTGAGCACCGAAAGCTGAAAGCGAGGCGATGGACGAGGAACTGGTCGAAACGGACGTTCCGACGGTCGGGGAGCGGCTGCGCGCTGCGCGTGAAGAAAAAGGCCTAAGCCTAGAGGACGTTGCAGCCCAAACGAGGATTCCGCAGCGGCACCTGGAAAGCATCGAGGCTAGCGAATGGGACAAGCTGCCGGCGCCCACTTACACGACCGGTTTCGCCAAGAGCTACGCATCGGCAGTGGGTCTCGATCGCACTGAAATCGGCGAGCAGCTCAAGGTCGAGATCGGCGGTCAGCGGCCAACTGCAAGCATCGAAGTCTTCGAGCCTGTCGACCCGGCACGCACCATGCCGAAATGGCTGGTGTTCGCCGGAATAGCGGCCGTCATCCTGCTGGTTGTGGTCATGAGCTGGCTGAACCGCCGCTCGCTAGAACAACCGGAAGAGGCTGTGATCAATGCCCCAGCACCGACCGTGACAGCGCCCGAGCAACCTGCTCTGACTGCTGCCCCAGCGCCGGCGGCGCAGGGACCAGTCGTCCTGAATGCTACGGAGGCTGTCTGGCTCCAGGTGTACCAAAAGGGCGGGACAACGTTGTTTTCGGGGATACTGCAGCCGGGTCAGACGTTCGCGATCCCGCCAACGGCCACCGCCCCTCTGCTGAAGACCGGCAAGCCTGAAGCGCTCCGAATCAATGTCGGCAGTGCCGTCGCGCCGCCGATCGGACCGCCGGCGACCACCGTTCGCGATGTCAGCCTGCTCGCTGCCGACCTAATGAAGGGCGGGCAGGGTGCAACCCCGACACCGCAGGCGGCTGCGCCTGCACCGGCGGGGACACCTACGGAAACCAACACCGGCGAATAAGGATTCATAGCTGCGAAAGCCGCAGCGCGGCAAAGTCGAGTCAAACCGAAGCGTGAGGAATATTTTCCAATGACATCATTGCGCCTCATCGGGCTTCTGGCCGCCTCGGCGAGCGCGGTCCTCGTGCCGGCCGCTGTCCTGGCTCAGCGTCCGCCTGCTTCGCCTGAGCAACGGATCGACCGCCTCGAGCGGCAAGTACAACAAATGCAGCGACAGGTCTTTCCGCGGGGCCGCCCGGCCGATACGGCTGGTCTTTCGAATGATCCTGCCGCCACCCAAGCATCGGTGATCAGCCTCGATCAACGGCTAGATGCGCTTGAAAAGCAGATGGCCGACATCCTTCGGCTGTCGGAGGAAAACGGACATCGGCTGCAATCGCTTGAGGCGGGGCTGGCTAGCGCACGCGCGGACCAGGAACAGCGCCTTTCCGCGCTCGAACAGCGGGTCAATGACGCCGCTGCAAGAACGACTCCAACGGCGCCGACTGATCAAAGCAGTGCGCCCGCCCCGAAGCCCGCAGGATCCAAGCCGTCCACCAATGGAAGCGGCGGACCGGCGCTCTCAGCCAGCACCGCCTCGAGCGCCAACACAAGTACGACCGCGACCCCCGCGGACGATCCGGGTGAGTACGCCTACACCGAGGGGTTCCGGCTCTGGGAAGCCGGCAATTATGAACAGGCGATCACATCCCTGCGTGCCTTCACTTCGGCCTATCCCAAACATCGGCGCGTCAGTTACGCCAACAACCTAATCGGCCGTGCACTGCTCGATCAAGGCGAGCCGCGCGCCGCTGCGCAAGCCCTGCTTGCAAACTATCGCAGCAATCCCAAGGGGGAGCGGGCGCCCGACAGCCTTTATTATCTCGGCGAGGCCTTGATGAAGCTGGGCCAGCCGAGCCAGGCGTGCAAGGCCTATGCGGAACTCGACGCCGTTTACCCGACGGTCCGAGCAGACCTGAAAAAACAGGTACAGGAAGCGAAGGATAAGGCTCAGTGCAGCTGACGCTCGGCTGATTTTTCGCCGCAGTGAACTTTCATCTGCGGTCAATTTCGAGTCCATATTGCTGTGCCACGGGTTTGGGGCGTGCCGGAGTTTTTGCGCTATGATCCCATCACCTGTGGAGGCGCTTCTGGAGACCGGCATGGATCTCGAGCCCGATGCAGACATGCTCGCTCGCTTCCGGCGCGACATGGATGCGCTGGTCGGCGCCGACGTGCGTTTCGGTGTGGCCGTTTCGGGCGGGGCTGACAGCCTCGCACTGCTCTTTCTTGCCGCGGCCGCTCGCCCCGGCATGGTCGAGGCCGCGACGATCGACCATGCTCTTCGGCCCGAGAGCCGGGCGGAGGCGGCGCTGGTCGCGGGGGTCTGTGAGCGACTGGGCGTGAAGCACGCGATCCTGACGGTCGAATGGGGGGAGCGGCCGAAAACGGGGATTCAGCAGCGCGCCCGCGCGGCGCGTTACCGGCTCCTTGGCCGCTGGGCGGAGGAAAGGGGACTCCGCGCACTGATGACGGCCCATCACGTCGACGATCAGGCCGAGACTCTGTTGATGCGCATTGCGCGTGGGGCAGGGGTGAGGGGCCTTGCCGGCATGCGCCGCGTTGCCCGGGTGCCGGGGGATGAGCTGGCACTCGTACGGCCGCTGCTCGGCTGGCGTCATTCGGAGCTGGAACAGGTTTGTGCAAATGCCGGAGTGACGGCTGTATTCGACCCCAGCAATGAGGATGAACAGTTCGAACGTGTGCGCATCCGTCACGCTCTTGCGGGCAGCGACTGGCTCGACCCGCAAGCGCTCGCGCTTAGTGCCGGCAATCTCGCCGAGGCAGATGCGGCGTTGCGCTGGAGCACGAGCCAGGTTTGGGACCAGTTTGTAGGCGAAGAGGGGGGCGCAATCTCATTCAAACCCGCCGGTATTCCGAGCGAAATCCGTCGCCGCATCGTCAGGCGCGCAATCCTGAAGCTGGCTACCGAGGGCAGCGGCGCGGAAATCCGTGGCCGGGAACTCGACCGGCTGCTCGCGTTGCTGGCCGGCGGCAAGAAAGCGACTCTGCGCGGAGTGTTGTGCAGTGGCGGCGAAGAGTGGCGCTTCGTTCCAGCGCGGAACCGGACTCGACCTGTGGATAATTCACGTTAAATTCCTCTTTAACGACTCGGCACGTCGACGTTTTTAACGGAGAGGGGCGAAGTGGAATCCGACATGCGCTTTTACCGCCGCAGAGCGAGCGAGGAACTGGCCGCCGCCAGTAGGGCCGTGACTGACGAAGCTCGGCAACGTCGCATAATGATGGCCCAAATCTTTCTCGACCGATTGAAAGTCCTTGAAGCCGATGCCCTTGCCGAGCTTTCCATGCCGCTTTCCGACCCTGCGCCGGCATTCAAATGGGTGAAGGCCCGCACCATCGAGCACGCCTAAATCCCGGTTTCGTTCACTACTCCCTAAGCCCGCATTGTTATTGAGCCCAATGCGCCTATTTTAAGGGCGAGCGTGTTTTTGCGCTGGAAGACTAGCGAATGAACGACAAAGACAAGAAGCCCGGCAACCCCTGGACCAAGAGCCTGCTCATCTGGGTGGGCGTGCTGTTTGCACTCGTCCTCTTCGTGCAAATGATCGATGGCGGATCGCGGACGACGTCCGGGCAGGCGATCGCTTATTCCGAATTCGTCCGCCAAGTCGATGAGGGCAATGTGCGCTCAGTGACCATGGCGACCGGATCGACCGGCGATTCAGCGATCAGCGGGAAGCTCCAAACCGGTGAGGCTTTCCACACGATCGCACCGGCCGGGACCAACGTTGCCGATCGGATGATCCAGAAGGGCGTCGGCCTTCAGGTAAAGGCCGAGGAATCGTCGAGCATCTGGCTTTACATGCTCTACAATTCGCTCCCGTTCCTGCTGATCCTCGGAATCAGTTTCTTCGTCATGCGCCAGATGCAGAAAAATGCCGGGTCGGGCGCGATGGGCTTCGGCAAAAGCCGCGCGCGGATGCTGACGGAAAAGCAGGGTCGAGTCACCTTCGCTGACGTCGCCGGAATCGACGAAGCGCGTGAGGAACTTCAGGAGATTGTCGAATATCTGAAGGATCCGGGCAAATTCGCCCGCCTTGGCGGCAAGATTCCAAAGGGCGCGTTGCTCGTCGGCCCTCCGGGTACCGGCAAGACGCTCCTCGCCCGCGCCATCGCCGGCGAAGCGGGCGTGCCTTTCTTCACCATTTCGGGTTCGGACTTCGTCGAAATGTTCGTCGGCGTAGGCGCTAGCCGCGTCCGCGACATGTTCGATCAAGCGAAAAAGTCGGCTCCATGCATCGTCTTTATCGATGAGATTGACGCCGTCGGCCGCCATCGCGGCGCGGGGCTCGGCAACGGCAATGACGAGCGCGAGCAGACGCTCAACCAGCTGCTCGTCGAGATGGACGGGTTCGAGGCCAATGAGGGGATCATCATTATCGCCGCGACCAACCGTCCCGACGTGCTTGATCCGGCGTTGCTGCGGCCAGGCCGTTTTGACCGCCAAGTCGTCGTTCCCAGACCAGACATCGATGGCCGCGAGCAGATCCTCGGCGTTCACATGAAGAAAGTCCCGCTGGCGCCCGATGTCGATCCGCGCGTGATTGCGCGTGGAACTCCGGGCTTCTCCGGTGCCGACCTCGCCAACCTCGTCAATGAGGCTGCGCTCCTTGCGGCGCGCAAGGGCAAGCGCCTGGTCGCAATGCAGGAGTTTGAGGAAGCCAAGGACAAGGTGCTGATGGGCACCGAACGCAAGTCCATGGTGATGACCGAGGACGAAAAACGCATGACCGCCTATCACGAGGCCGGTCACGCGGTCGTCGCGCTGCACGAACCCGCATCAGACCCGATCCACAAGGCCACGATCATCCCGCGCGGCCGCGCCCTCGGCATGGTGATGCGCCTGCCGGAGCGCGACAATTACAGCTATCACCGCGACAAGATGTACGCGAACCTCGCAGTCGCGATGGGCGGCCGCGTCGCCGAGGAGATGATCTTCGGTCATGCCAAAGTCTCATCTGGCGCGGCTTCTGACATTCAGTATGCGACCCAGTTGGCGCGAGACATGGTGACACGCTGGGGCATGTCGGACGCGCTTGGCCCGCTTCAATATGCGGAGCCGGAGGAGGAAGTATTCCTCGGCTATTCAGTCAATCGTCAGCGGCAGATGTCGAACGAGACGGCCCAGGCGATCGACAAGGAGATTCGCAAGGTCGTCGAGGATGGTTATGAGCGTGCCAAGCACCTGCTGACCGAGAACCAGGAGCAGCTTGAGACGCTTGCCCAAGCCCTGCTCGAGTATGAGACTCTGTCCGGAGATGAGATCAAGAAGCTGCTCGCCGGTGAGCCGATCGACCGCGGCGGCGCCAAGGGTCCGGCGATTCCTGCGGCCGGCTCGTCGATTCCCAAAGCGAAGCGGCCAAAGGCCGGCACCATCGGCGGACCTGCGACCGCCGGCGCCTAGTCGAACAGACCGAGCCCGACCAGCAAACTGACGAACAGGCTGATGGCCATGAAGGCGAAGATGGTCAGCGCGGCCGTCCGCCATAGCGCTCCGCCTCGACTCAAGGCGTAGGTGCCCTTGAGCTGCCGGTACATGTGGAACGGCGGCACGAAGAAGGCGAGGCTTGCGATGCTTGCGGCAGCCAAGCCGATCAGACTGCTGGCGGTGAACAGCAGCATCATGAAGCATAGCGAATAGGTGACGAATACCGTGTGGTCGTAAATCCGGAACTTGCGGCTGAAAGGGAACAGCATCCACACGAACAGCGCCGAAATCGGGATCAGCGCCCAGCTGAACTTGTAGGCGTTGGTCTTGATCTTGTAGATCAAAAGCTCGGGATTGTCGGTCGCTTTCTGGAGCGGTCCGCGAAGCCAGGGAATTACTCCCTGGGGAATCTCAGCAGCACCCTTCATGCCCCGGTCCCTGAGAGTCGTCAGCGTAGCGAGCTCTGACCGTGCATCCTTAAGATTTTCGTCGATCTTCACTGTCGGTGCGCCAGCCTTGGCCGCGATCGAACGCTTCATCTCCAGCTTGGCTATATTCGCTTTGGCATCGCTCACTTCCTCGGCCACCGCAGCCCTTGCGGCGGCACTGTTCGGACCGCCGATCGCGCCGCTGAGGCTAATCGCGGCAAAGGTGACGAAGACGCAGAACAGGAACAATGCGACCGGCGAGACGAACCGCGCTCGCTGTCCATCAATGTAATTCCGGGTAAGCTCCCCGGGCCTCCAGACGAGCAGCGGCAAGGTCCGCCAGATTTTGCCTTCGAAATGCAGCACGCCGTGCAGGAAGTCATGGAAGAAGGCCGAGAGCGTTCGATGGACGTGCGCCTGCTGTCCACATTCATGACAATAGGGGCCCGAGAGCGTTGCGCCGCAGTTGAGGCAGTTCGTTTCGTGCGTATGGCCGTCCGGAGCTTCTCCGGCCTTCGGTTCGACAGCGCGCCCGACTACTCCTCCAGTAACAGCATCACCGACAGCTTCGAAATTGCCCATTCCCAGCGTGCTCCCTGTCTGAATGACATTATGCGCCCTTCGGCGCTCATGCTAGCTGCGGCGCATGGCGCGCATTGGCCTCCTTGGCGGCTCTTTCAACCCAGCGCATCGCGCACATCGGCGGATCAGTGTTGAGGCTATGCGCGCCCTCGACCTGGACGAGGTATGGTGGCTGGTCTCGCCCGGCAATCCGCTGAAGGAAGGCGCCAAGGACATGGCGCCCTTCGACTGCCGTCTCGCGTCGGCCAAAAGGTTGGCGCGCCGTTCGCGAATCCAAGTCAGCGATTTCGAGCAACGCGGAGGAACTCGCTATACAGTCGATACCGTCCGTCGCTTAAAGCGGCGCTACCCTGGAAACAGCTTCATTTGGTTGCTGGGAAGCGACACCCTGCCAAATTTTCACAAATGGCGTGATTGGAGAAACTTAAGTCGAGAAGTGCCGATTGCGGTGATTCGCCGGCCCGGTTATGATTCACACGCCCACGCGGCGCGCGCGATGGGTTGGTTCAGAAGGTTCGTCCATCCTTCGGGCCAGGCGAAACGCTGGACGGAGTGGAGTGCACCGGCGATTACCTTTCTTCGCCTGCCGCCCGATCCCACCTCCGCAACCGCCATACGCGCGCGCAACCCTAACTGGCACGGCCGAACGGATGCGCAGCACGCGCCTGTTCCGTGCATCGACCTGCCAATTTCCGTCAGGAGACCCCTTGACCGAACGTCCCGCTGAGACCGCCGCCGAGAGCGGCCGCACTCCAATCGACGTCGAAGACCTCCATAAGCTCGTCCTTCAGTCGCTCGACGACGACCAGGCCCAGGAAGTCGTGTCCATCCCGCTCACCGGCAAATCGAACATCGCCGATCATATGGTGGTCGCGTCCGGCCGTTCGACTCGGCAGGTCGCATCCATGGCCCTTAAGCTTGCCGACAAGATCAAAGAGCGATTTGGGAAAAGCGTCCGGATTGAAGGGCTCCCGGCTGCAGATTGGGTGCTCATCGATGCTGACGACGTGATCGTCCACATTTTCCGTCCCGAAGTGAGAAATTTTTACAATTTGGAACGAATGTGGGCGTTTGGCGATGATTCGGGGTTGAGTGCTGCGGCACGCGGGTGAGGGCTGATGCGTCGATTTGCTCTTCTGCTGTCAATATGGGCATTTGTCGCTCAACCGGCGACTGCGGCTTCTTCGCCGAGCCTCTCCGGTCTCGAGCAGCAGCTGAGCTATTTAGTCGCGAGCAGATCGGCCGATGTTGGTATTGCGGCGCTCGACCTCACCACGGGGGAGAGCATAAGCGTCAAGGGCGACACTCCCTTCCCGATGGCCAGCACCGTCAAGGTGGCCGTCGCAGCTCTGTATCTCGCGCAGGTTGATCATGGCCGCCGCTCGCTCGACGACACGATCAACGGCCAGTCGGCGCGAAGCCTCATGCGGCGGATGCTCGTCCACAGCGATAACCGCGCAACCGACATCCTGCTGAGGGACCTTGGCGGGCCAACCACTCTTCATAACTGGCTTCAGCAGAATGGGATGACTGGGCTTCGTGTCGATCGCAACATCGCCCAGCTGCTCAGCGACAAGCGCAATCTCTGGGATCATCGCGATTCCAGCACTCCGACGGCGATGGTCGACCTGCTTCGACGCATCTACCGCGCCGAACTGATCAAGCCCGAGAGCCGCAATTATCTCCTGGACCTCATGTCCCAATGCGCGACCGGCAAGAATCGGATGAAAGCGATGCTTCCGTTTGGAACGCCGGTCGAGCACAAGACTGGGACGCTTAACGGTCTTACTGACGATATCGGGTTCATCACCATGCCCGACGGCCACCGGATCGCGATTGCCATTTTTGCCCGCGGCGGATCGGACCGTCCTCGCACGATCGCGGAGGCGACACGAGCAATCTATGACGGCTTCAAGTCGGTCTTCCGCTGGCCGTACAGCTTCGGCGGGTCCAGCTTCCGCTAGTGCTGCTGCATATCGTCGCGCGAGGGAAGATCGGACGCTCTCCCGAGGCCGAGCTCGTCGAACGCTACGTCAAGCGCATGGCTTGGCCGACGAAAATTACCGAGCTTCCGGATCGCGGTGGAAAAGTTCCGGCCCTTGCGTCTCCAGGTGTCTTGGTTGTCCTGGACGAGCGTGGCGAAGCGCTTTCTTCGACCGCATTGGCGAGCAAGCTCGAGCGCTGGCGCGAATCCGGCAAGCGCGAGGTTCGATTCCTGATCGGATCGCACGGGGGGCACGATGAAGAGCAGCGGAGCGCCGCCGATTTGCTGCTATCCTTCGGTCCAGCGACCTGGCCGCATTTGTTGGTTCGTGCGATGCTCGCCGAACAATTGTTCCGGGCGATGTCGATCCTTGCGAAACACCCCTATCATCGCGAAGGTTAGCGCGATGCGACCAGTTGTTTGTCTGCTTCTCTTGGCTGCGCTCTTGCTCTCGGCCGGCGCTCCGGCTCAAGAGCCGGGCGAGCGGCTCGACGTCGCATTGACGCGCGCGAAGTCGGAGCAAGCGGCTGCTGAGATGGAGGCGGCGAAGCTCGAGCGTGTCGCCGCTAATGCTCGAGGTGTTGCTGAGCGGCTGCATGCGGAGCAGGCGGCCGCCAGTCAGGCGATCGAGGCGGCGGAGGCCCGCATCACGGTCGCAGATTCACAATTCCGCCTCATCGCTGCAACTCTCGAAGCCAGGCGGCAACAGCTTGCCCAAGAGCAAACGCCAGTGGCCTCTTTGCTCGCCGGACTCGCCGTCATGGCGCAGCGACCGCCCTTACTTGCCCTGGCGGACCGGGGCGGAACCGACGAGTTTGTGAAGGTCAGAGTGCTGCTCGACGCGACCCTTCCTGCCATTCGGCAGCGCACGGCCGCCCTGTCCGCGCAAGTGAAGCAGGGCGAGCAGCTCCAGCATGACGCGAATACCGCCCGCACGGAACTCGCCGCCAGTCGTCGCGAATTGCTCGAGAAGCGACAGAGATTTGCCGCGCTTGAGCAAAAGGCGCTGCGGATGGCGCTCGCCAGCGGCGGTCAGGCGCTGGCGGTGGGTGACGTCGCGCTCGCCGCCGGTGAGAGCGCCGAAGCGCTGCAGCGAAGCGAGGCAAATAGCCGCGGCGTTCGAGCGATCGCCTATGTGCTCGCTTCGGCACAACCGGCGCCCGCCCGGCCGGTGGCGCCCGAGGGATCGATGCCGAAGTTGCCGTTCGCTTACGAGCTGCCGGCGAATGCCCGAGTCATCGACGGGCTGGGATCGGTGAATGAGAGCGGCGTTCGTTCGCGCGGCCTCACTCTGCAGACTGCGCGCGGCTCGCAGGTCATTTCGCCAGCCGCTGGAATCGTTCGGTTTTCCGGGCCCTTCCGCGACTTTGACGGAGTCTTGATCATCGATCACGGCCGCGGCTGGATGACGCTCCTCCTCAACGTCGCTTCATCGTTGAAACCAGGCGCCCGCGTTGAATTCGGGCAATCGTTGGGCCGTGCCCTGGGGCCGATAGGCGTTGAATTGTCCCAAAATGGGCACCGGACCTCCCCTGCTCTCATCGCAGGTTCATCTCAAAGCCTGTCAAAGAGTGCTAAAGGTGGTTAAACGCGTGCCCGCCGAAACAGGACGTTACCAATGAAACTGAATTCCAAGCTTCTTCC
This sequence comes from Pseudomonadota bacterium, assembly GCA_046731515.1. Classification (GTDB taxonomy): domain Bacteria; phylum Pseudomonadota; class Alphaproteobacteria; order Sphingomonadales; family Sphingomonadaceae; genus Sphingomicrobium. Next base: position 29,170 of record JBKPLG010000004.1, read on the forward strand.
GCCATTTGCACTCGTCGGAGCACTTGCTCTGGTGCCCGTTACCGCGAGTTCGTTCGCGGCGGCGGATACGGCCAATTACCAAGAGCTAGAAAAGTTCATGAGCGTCTACGAGCGAGTGAAGGCGAACTATGTCGAACCGGTCGATGACAAGACGCTGATCAAGGGCGCGATCGACGGCATGCTTTCCGCCCTCGACCCGCATTCGAGCTACGTCGAAGCAGCGGACTTCGACCAGCTGAAGACGACGACCGACGGAAATTACGGCGGGCTTGGTCTCACGGTGTCGATCGAAGACGGGATCGTTAAGGTTATCTCGCCGACCGAGGATACGCCGGCATGGCGTGCGGGCATCAAGTCCGGCGACTACATCACCCATATCAACGGTGAATTCCTGAACGGCGTCTCGCTCGACGAGGCCGTCGAGAAGATGCGCGGAGCGCCCGGCACTCCGATCAAGCTGACCCTCATTCGGCCGGGTCGCGACAAGCCCCTGGATCTCACTTTGGTCCGCGAACGGATCGAGCTTCGTCCGGTCAAATGGGAGATCAAGGACGGGATCGGCATCATCAACATCAATAGCTTCTCGGGCAACGTCGCGGACCAAACGAAGTCAGCTCTGCTGTCAATCGACAAAGCGACCGGCGGCCATCCGCTCGGCTACATCGTCGATCTGCGCTCGAACCCCGGCGGCTTGCTCGATCAGGCCGTCGATGTCAGCGACGCCTTCCTCGAAAGCGGCGAGATCGTCTCGCAGCGTGGCCGCGATAAGAACGACATCGAGCGTTACTATGCTCGCCCCGGCGACATGGCGCACGGTCTGCCCGTCGTCGTCCTGGTAGATGCCGGGACCGCCTCAGCCTCGGAAATCGTCGCCGGCGCGCTTCAGGACCACCGCCGCGCGCTCGTGCTAGGCGAAAAAAGCTTCGGCAAGGGATCCGTCCAGACGGTGGTCCAGACGGGGCCCGAAAGCGCGCTTCGCCTGACAACCGCGCGTTATTACACGCCGTCGGGCCGCTCGGTGCAGGCGGGCGGAATCGATCCCGATATTCCAGTGCCGCAGCTGACTGACGCCGACTACAAGGATCGGCGAGTGGTGCGCGAGGCCGATCTTCGCCGCCATTTGCTCGCGCAGGCAAAGGTCGAAGATAAGCTGCTCGAAGCCGACGACACGCCCGATCCTCGCTTCGCGATGAAAGCCGCAGAACTTGAGAAGAAGGGCATCAAGGACTTCCAGCTTTATTATGCGATCAACACGTTGAAGCGGCTGGGAGGTCCGCAAGCTCCTGCGCCGCAACAGATCGCGCAAAACAAATCGCGATAGGGTCGATGGCGGAAGCGGTCGCCGCACGGCCTAGCGGCGCGATCTTCGCGAGACCCGCGGCGGCCGCGCGATCGATCGCACTGGTCCTACCGGTCGCGCTCCTCGGCGGCGCGCTCGCCTCGCAATATCTCGGCGGTTTGCACCCATGCGAAATGTGTTACTGGCAGCGTTGGCCTCACGGCGCGGCAATCGCCGTCGCGGCGCTCGCGTTCACGGCGCCGGCGGAGGCTCAGCGATCGCGGATTCTGACGTTCGTGGCGGCGCTCGCGATTGCCATTTCCGGCGCCATCGGGGTCTATCACGCAGGCGTCGAGGCCGGAGTTTTCCAGGGATTCACGACCTGCACTGCGCTCGCCAAAAGCGGCAACGCGACCGACCTTCTCAACCAGATCACTCATGCGCCGCTCGTGCGCTGCGATCAGGTGCAGTTCCAATTCCTTGGCATTTCGATGGCGGGCTGGAATGCCATTCTGTCGCTGGGGGGTGCGGCCCTGATTATCAAACTCGCCCTCAAAGGAAGGCGCGGATGAGCAGCTGGCGCCCGGGTGAGCGGCGTCCTGATCGCGCCTCGATGCTGCGCGTCAACCAGGCGGGCGAATATGGCGCAACGCGGATCTACGCGGGCCAGCTCGCTGTACTTCGGGCCAACTGTCCCGAGGCCAAGCTAATCGCGCGCATGGCGGCGCAGGAAGAGCGCCATTTGCAACGCTTCGACGTGCTTATGACCAATCGGCGGGTGCGGCCGACTGCTCTTCAACCGGTATGGAATGTAGCCGGTTTCGCATTGGGTGCGGTCACCGCGCTTATGTCGGAGAAAGCAGCGCTAGCCTGCACAGACGCCGTCGAGACCGAGATCGATCGTCACTACAGCGGTCAACTCGCCGAGCTCGGGGATGATGATCCCGAGTTCTCGAAGCAGATCGAGGAGTTCCGCGCCGATGAGCTCGAGCATCGCGACACCGCCCGCGCTGCCGGCGCGACCAATGCTCTGGGTTATCCGCTATTGACTGCAGCGATCCGAGCGGGTTGCAGGATAGCCATTGAGCTCTCCAAGAGGATTTGAGGAACTGGAAGCCGGGTTCGCCCGCTGTTACCGGTGAAAGGACGATGATGAGCAAGCTGATGATTACCTTGGCCGCGAGCGCTGCCGCAGCCGTTGGCTTCGCCGCTCTCCCTGTACCGGCAGTGGCGCAGCAAAATACCGTCGCGGAAATCATCGTCTACGGCAATGATCCATGCCCTCGCTCGACCGATGACCAGGTCGTCGTCTGCGCTCGCCGGCCGGAAGCCGAACGCTACCGGATCCCGGAAAGGCTGCGCGAGGGCGGTCCGCCGCAGGCGCGCGAAGCCTGGGCCAACAAGGCCAAGGTGCTTGAGACGGTGGGCGACACGGGAACGTACAGCTGCTCACCCGTCGGGCCCGGCGGTTACACGGGCTGTTTGACGCAAGTCATCAAGCAGGCGCGCGAGCAACGTCGTCAGCAGGCCGAGGATTCCACGCCGCCCGAGTATTAAATCTCGCGGCTCGTCTAAAGGCGCTTGTTCCTTCGCCGCCCTTCGTTACGGTGACATTATCCGGTGGGGAGCCGTTGATTGACCGTAGCACAAGCGACAGCTCAACCCGTAGCTGATCGCGCAGAAGACGGGACTTTTCTGGGCCACCCCAAGGGTCTCGCCTATCTCGCCTTCACCGAGGCGTGGGAGCGTTTTTCCTATTACGGCATGAGCGCGCTGCTTGTGCTTTACATGGTGAACCAGCTGCTCCTGCCGGGCCATGTCGAACATGTCGCAGGATTCGCAAACTTTCGAAGCGTCATCGAAAGGGCATTCGGCCAGCTATCCACGCAAGCACTAGCGTCGCAAATCTTTGGCCTCTACGCTGGCTTTGTTTATTTCACCCCGATCCTGGGCGGCTGGGTGGGCGACCGCTTCGGACAGCGAAATGCTGTGATCTTAGGTGGATTGTCGATGAGTGGCGGCCACCTTGCGATGGCATTCGACAAAAGCTTCTTGCTCGCGTTGTTGCTCCTCATCATCGGGTCCGGCCTGCTCAAGGGGAACATCTCCGCACAGGTCGGAGGTTTATATCCCGCATATGACGAGGAGCGCCGAACAAGAGGGTTCGCGATCTTCAGTACCGGCATCAATTTTGGGGCACTTGCGGGACCGCTACTGTGCGGTTTCCTCGGTGAGCGATATGGCTGGCATGTTGGGTTCGGGGCCGCTGCTCTTCTAATGCTTGCGGCGCTCATCACCTACCTAAGCGGTTATCGCTGGTTGCCGGCAAGGGTCGAGCGCAGAACCTTCGCGGGAGTCACGCTGACGACGGCCGACCGCAAGATCATTGCGGCGATCTTCTCGGCATTGGCGATCAGCGTCCTTCCGCAAATCGCTTACTACCAGCTGGCCAATGTCCTGCCGATTTGGCTTCAGCAGCATGCGGACATGAGGGCAGGCAGCTTTGAAGTGCCAATCCCGTGGTTTCAATCCGTCGACCCATTTTTCAGCATCGTCAGTCTCCCGCTGTTGTTCGGACTATGGCGCTGGCAGGGCCGCGGCTCCGGTCGTGAGCCGTCCGAACTTTCGAAAATTGCAATGGGTTCTTGCATTTGCGGGGGTGCGAATCTGATCCTCGTCGGGGTGATCGGCGCCTACGGGTCGGCTAAGGTTCCGTGGGCGTGGCCGTTTCTATTCTGCGCGATCCAAGGCGTCGGTTTCATGTATTTCTGGCCCCCGGTACTCGCGCTAGTTTCGCGAACAGCGCCGCCGAAGGTCAACGCAACCATGATGGGGGCAAGCTTCCTGGTGCTGTTCGTGGGCAATAATCTGATCGGCTGGATCGGCACGTTCTACGAGCGGCTAGGTCCGCTCGCCTTCTGGGCATTGCACGCCGGGATCGGAGGCGCTGGAGGCGTGCTCGCGTTTGTCTTCAGCCGCACTTTCGGCCGCATACTGGAACCACAGGAGATGCTGGGACTTAGCCCCGCAGCTCAGACGTTGGAGGTCGAACGATGACCGTCGCCGAAGCCACGCCCGATCTCGAGCAGGTCGACCGCAATGATCAGGCCTTCCTCGGTCATCCCAAGGGACTCGGCTACCTGGGTTTCACCGAGGGCTGCGAGCGCTTCTCTTATTACTCCATGCAGACGCTCCTCGTGCTCTACATGGTCAATTACCTGCTGGTGCCCGGGCGCATGGAGAATGTGGTCGGCCTCCAGTGGCTGCAGACCAATGTCTATCGTGGCCTCGAAGGGCAGCCGCTCGCTTCGGCGATCTTCGGCACCTACACGGCACTTGTCTATTTCACTCCGATTTTCGGCGGAATGATCGCCGATCGTTGGCTGGGCCGGACCACGACCCTGATCGTTGGCGGAGTGTTGATGGCGATCGGCCATTTCCTCATGGCGATCGAAAATGCCTTCGTCTTTGCTCTGCTGTCGCTCCTGTTCGGTGTCGGCGCGTTCAAAGGAAATATCGCGAGCCAGGTCGGGGCGCTCTACGGGCCGAACGACCTGCGACGGGCGATGGCCTTCCAGATCTTCTACATCTTCATCAACGTCAGCGTCATCGTTGGACCTTTGGTATCCGGGACGCTCGGTCAGAAGGTCGGCTGGCACTACGGCTTTGGCTGCGCCGGCGTAGTGATGGTCCTGGGATTGATCATCTATCTCTCCGGACGGCGCTGGCTGCCGCCGGATGAGCGGCCGACACGCGTTGAACGCGAGGTCCGCGAGAAGCTCAGCAAGGACGACTGGATTTGCGTTCTCTATCTGGTGATCCTGATCCCGGTCTTGGCGATCGCTCTCCTCACCAATCAGGAAATCTTCAACGCCTATCTCGTTTGGGGTGACCAGCACTTCAATTTGAAGTTCCTGAGCTTCACAATGCCGAGCAGCTGGCTGATCACGCTCGACGCGACGTTGAGTTTTTCCATGCTGGTCGCGGTCGCTGCCTTCTACAAATGGTGGAGCCTCAAGCACCGCGAACCGGATGAGATCACCAAGATGATCATCGGCAGTGTATTTACGATTGCAGGTGGTCTGTGCCTTTTCACCGCGGCCCTAACCCAGCCGTCGGGCGGCAAGATCGGCCTGTTCTGGCCTTTCATGTTCCACCTGCTGAACAGTATCGGCTTCGCGCACATCCTGCCGATCAGCCTGGCGCTCTTTTCGAAGATTGCGCCCAAACAGATCAATGCGACCGTGATCGGGCTTTATTATCTGGCTTTTTTCATCGCCAATGCCGTCGTCGGTTGGGTAGGCGGCCTCTATTCGAGCCTGCCGACCACGACCTTCTGGCTAATCCATGTCGCCAGCGCGGCTTTTGGCCTCGTTGCCTTCGTAGTGTTCAAGATGGTGATCGGTCACCGCATGGTTGTGGGACCAAGGGAGCAGGCTGCCGCGTTGTCTTAGGGTGGTCGACGATCTCGCCTACGAAAGCAAGTTCCAGTGGTTTGCGCGGCTGGGCTTCGTCGTTCGCGGGTTGCTCTACATCGTCATCGCCCTTCTCGTGATCAAAGCCGGGCGCACCGAGGACCTGACTGGGGCAATCGAATATCTCGACCGCGGCTATGGTCGGGGTCTAATGATTTTTCTTGTTGCGGGAATGACTGGCTACGGTCTGTGGCGCGTATGCGATGCCGCGTTCGGCATGGAAAGCAGACCCGGCGTCCGGAACGACTGGTTGCGCCGGACAGGAGCCGGCGCGAGTGGAGCCGTCTATCTGTTCCTCGCGTACAGCGCGCTTAGACTTATGCTCGCGGGTCGATCGGACGTCGGCGATGCGCATGAGAAGGCGGCAGCGGCGATGAAACTTCCAGCGGGCCTGCTGGTCCTTGGTGCGGCGGCCGCAATCCTCGCGATTTCAGGGCTCAGCCAGCTCCGGACTGCCGGCACCTGCTCGTTCCTGAGGGATCTCAATGATCGCGCCCGCCGGCCCTTCGCGGTTTGGCTTGGACGTATCGGTTATGCGGCACGCGGGGTCGTCTTCCTGACGGTCGGCTTTCTCCTGGCCCGCGCCGCAATCGACCACAGCGCAGCCGAGGCAGGAGGGTTCGAGCAGGCGCTTGATGCACTTCACGGTCCGCTCGAGCCTTTCGTCGCCATGGGGCTTTTCCTGTTCGGCACCTTCAGCATGGTGGAAGCACGGTACCGATCGATCCACCGCCCACCTGTCGAACGGCTCGAACAGGAGATTAGGGAAAAGGTCGCAGGTTAGAGCGTTGCACCGTTCGTCATGGTGCCGCGCTCTCCCGATCTGCTCGATATCGCAGCCGAAGGCCAGGAGCAGGCGCTTAAAGTCGAGCGGCGGATCGAGCCGATCAGCAACGTTCGGAAAAGCTGGGAAGCGATCTTCAAGGATGCACGTGAGTGTACCCGATGCGATCTCTACAAATACGCGACACAGACGGTGTTCGGGGAGGGGCCGCTCGACGCCTCAATCATCTTTGTCGGGGAACAGCCGGGCGATCAGGAAGATCTCATTGGAAGGCCGTTTGTTGGACCTGCTGGAGCTGTTTTCGACCAGGCGCTGGAGAAGGCCGGGATCGACAGGTCGACAATCTACGTCACCAATGCCGTCAAACATTTCAAGTTCATCCTCCGGGGTAAGCGGCGAATCCATAACAAGCCTGATGCGGGCGAGATCACTGCCTGTCGTTGGTGGCTCGACCAGGAACGCGAGCTGATTAAGCCGCAGCTCACGGTCGCCCTCGGTGCGACGGCGGCGCGGTCGGTCGTCGGAAAGGTGGTTACGATCAGCAAGCTTCGTGACGCTCCGTTGACGCTTGCGGACGGGAGCGAATGCTGGGTAACGG
>JBKPLG010000005.1:0-26264 GCA_046731515.1 Pseudomonadota bacterium
TCGGCTCCACCTTCTTCAAAGACCAAGGCATCGTCGGCCAACAGCGCTGCTGCCGCCTGGGTGTCTCCACGCTGCAACGCCATGTGGAAGGCATCGACGGTCGCGTTGGCGCCATCTGCTGACATGGGCGGCACGCCCTACCGGACAGTCTCTGCAGATTGCGGCAATGTCGCGCACATCAGTGCTGCGGCAAGCGGAAATAAGGTCAGTCGCACGGCCCCTCCCCCTTCAATCGAACTTTAGCCGGAGGAACCCCATCGCACCGATCGGATTATGCCCACCGTAGAGCGGAGCCAGTCCGTCCGGCACGAAGTTCACCGCGATCAATCCGCCCGCGCCGATCGAGAGATGTTCGACAAACCTGAAGTCCTTCACGGCCCCAAAAGATATTTTGCCCACACGAAACGCTGGCCCATGCTCCTCAAGCAGCTCCCTGTTCTCGGTGATCTCGCCGCGGCCGAAGAGGGTCCAATCGCGGTGTTTGAGCGATGCTTCAGCGACGTAGGCATCATCCTTGTTATTCTCGACTGTCCTACGCCCCCAGGCGAGGGTGCCCGCGAATTTCCATCCCGGCGCGATCTCGCGGGCATATAGAGCGCTTGCGGACAGGCGTTTCTGATCGACGCCGGGTTCGAGCTGCTCGGGATCCTTGAACTTGCCCCAGCTGCCCTGCAGCGCAAGCTCTTGGGATGGATTCCACGACACGCGCACGGACGTTGAATCCAGCGGCCCAGTCTCGATGTTCCAGCGGTGTTGGTCGGGCTCGCGCGCATTGAAGCGACTGACCTCGAGTTTTACGCGGTCGAACACGAGTCCGCCCGTGACACCTCCGAAGGTGATATGGGTCGAATCCAGCCAATGATGGCTGATCGGCGCTTCCGGGGAGTCCATAATCGCCTCGCGGTGCATGAACGCCGGAGGTCCGAAGGCCGGCTCTCCGGGAAGGCCAACGTACATGAACACACTGCTTTTCGGACCGATGTTTTGCGACACCGATGCCGACAGCTCCATGAAGAAGTCATGCGGATGCTGGCGATCGATCAGCCGGTCGACTCCGTTCGCCGTTTCGCCGCTGGCGAGAAGCAAGGGATAGCCCCGCTTGCCCATCAGCGGGTCGGGGCTGACCATCGCCTTGAACTGAAGCGTGCCGTCGCCGAGCGTCCGCCGCGCCATCCCCATCAGCATTCCACTGGGAAAGAGCTTGTCGTCGCCTCGCCGTCCCGACTGGTGGTCGTAGACGAGGTTAAGCATCCCGTGGGCCATGAGGGTCCAGTCGCCGCTCATCACGTGCAGCCCCATGTCTTCGGAGGTATCGGGCTGCCAGGCCGTCCCGGAGCTCTCGCGCTGCATCCGATAAGGTCCGAGCGCACCGATCATGCTCATCTCGTGCGCGGCATGCTCATCGTGCTGCGGGGGCATGTGACTCGTTAGCGAATGGTCTGGCGACGCCGGTTCGGCGGATCGCTGAGAACCATGGGTTTCCAGCGTCCTTTTCGGGGCCGTCTCTTCGTCGGGGACCACTTCTTTTCCGGATTTTTTATCCGGCATCGTCATGCCCGGGATGTGCTGGTGCTGAGCGGTGGCAGGCGAGGAAATGGTCGCCAACGCAAGTGTACTCGCGGCGGCAAGCAAAATGATTTTCACAATGTGCTCCAAAACGGAGGCGCCGCCGTTAAACGGCGCCTCCATCGATTGGGTACCTCAGCTATCTGCGGGCTTGAGCACCATGCTCGCCATGGCCTTCATGCTTTCCGGCCATGTCTTTGCAGCCGTCCTTGCAGCAGTCCGCTTTCATGCCCTCGTGCTGCATCGGACCCTGCTCTGCACTGGAGTTCGGCGCCGGAGCGGGCTGAGCGGCGACGAGCGCCGCAACAATTAAAGTGATCATGTTCAGTCTCCTGAGTTCGAATATGAAAAGTTCGAAACTCAGGTAACCTTGGGAGGCGGGATTGCGGTATCTGGGTGAAGTCCCCGTAGCTCGCGCTGGGCGCCAAGTGCAATTGGTGCGCCAGCAATAATCAGCAAATGCTCTGCCTGGGGAAGGTCCCTCGCAGGCAGCGCCGCCGAGCAGGCCATGGCGCAATCCGCAAAGCCGCTTTTCATGTCATGCTCGCTGCCTTGCTCAGGACAATGCTGCATGGGCATGCCGGCGGTCATGGCCTGAGACCAATTGGCTGAAGCGCCCCCTGGTGCCATTCCGAACGGCATCAGCATCACGGCAATGAGCACCAGGAGCTTCGCGATCAACTGCGTCACTGATCAATCCTCCCGATCGCGCTCGCTCAAATAGCGCATCAATTCTGCGAGTGTAGATTCCATCTGGTCCTGCATCTGGCTGACCAGCTCATTCTCCCGCATTCCCACATGATCGAGCGGCTTCGAATAGCTGTCGGAAAAGGACTGAAGATCGGCGCGATCGAACACGCCTTTGGCCACCAGCTTGGCGAGGATCACCAAAAGCCCGTTGGTGTTGGCGATCGTCCCCGCAACCAGCGCCTCGTCCACCATCGACAGCCGTTTGTCGCTGTCGGTTTCTTCATCGACGGGAATCATCATCGACCTTCTGGGCGGGTCAGCAGAATTGGGCAAGTCTCGACCAGGCTCTCGCCTTCTCCGCGAACGGGCGGGTGTTGGCCGCGCTCGATGATGGCAGGTCGATGAATGAAACGTGCAACGGCGGTTGCCCAATCAGCTTGCGACCCACCGCAGCCGCGGTTGCGCCGTTGAACGCGATTGCCCGCAGGTGGAGGTAGGCGTGGAGCAAATGCTCGATTTGGTTGTGCTCCGCCTCACGGATAGCGTGATCGAGGCTGCCGCGGCGGCTTGCCGAAGCAATCACGTCCCATAGTCCAATCCGCCGCTCGGCCAGCCGTGCCAATCGCGCATCGTGGTCAAAGGTTGCAATTCCTCGCTTATCGCCCCTCCCAACAAGCGCCAGAATTGGTTGGTGCGATGCGCATAATAGCGCTGGGCTGCGAGCGAAGCGTCGCCGGGCAGGCTGCCGAGAATGAACAGGCGAACATCACTTCTTGCGACCGGCGGCAGCCCGTATTTGACGCTCACTTAGAAACCCCTACAGCGCGCGCGTGCAACCGAGCGATCTCCGCGTCGCCCTCTTTTCGGGCAATTACAATTATGTTCGGGACGGAGCGAACCAGGCGCTGAACCGTCTCGTGGGCTATCTTCTGCGCCAGGGCGTCCATGTGCGCGTATATTCGCCTACGGTAGAGGACCCCGCTTTTCCGCCGAACGGAGATCTGGTGGATATTCCGGCGATGCCGATCCCCGGGCGGTCTGAGTATCGCATACCGATCGCCATTCCAGCGCGCGTCCGCCGCGACCTCGACCAATTCAATCCAAACGTCGTCCATGTTTCGAGTCCCGATGTCGTCGCGCACCGCGCGGTCACGTGGGCACGGCGTCACAAAATCGCGGCGGTCGCGTCCGTACACACCAGGTTCGAATCTTATCTCGAATATTATCATCTGCAGTGGTTCGAACCGGAGGTTCGTGCGATTCTTCGCCGCTTCTACCATCGCTGCGAAGTCGTGCTGGCGCCGGCGGAATCCACTGCCGCAATCCTGCGTGCCCAGCGGATGAACCGCGACATCTTCATCTGGTCGCGCGGGATCGATCGGGAACAGTTCAATCCTGAGCGTCGCGACATGGCCTGGCGCAAATCGCTTGGCATTGCTGACGACGAGATGGTTATCGCCTTTCTCGGCCGCATTGTGATGGAAAAGGGACTCGACGTCTTCGGGGATGCGATCAACCAATTCGCAGGTCGCGGTCTCAAGTATCGCGTGCTGGTGATCGGGGACGGGCCTGCGCGGCCATGGTTCGAAGAGCATGTTCCCGGGGCAATCTTCACGGGTCAGCTCACCGGGAACGATCTGGCGCGCGCGGTCGCCAGTGCCGATGTGCTGTTCAATCCATCCATTACGGAAGCTTTCGGTAACGTCACGCTGGAAGCCATGGCCTGCGGCCTACCAGTGGTCGCCGCGATGGCGAGCGGGACCTCCAGCATCGTCCGCGACAATGAGACAGGGTTCATGGTCGACGTGATGGATATCGACGGCTTCGCGGATGCACTCGAGAGTTACGCCCGGGTGCCCGACCTTCGTCGGCGGCACGGCGAAGCGGGACTCGAGATTGCCAGACGCATGGATTGGGACACGATCAACTCCGCGGTGATCCGCGCGTATCAGCACGCGATCGTCAAGCGCGAGCGCCTCGCGCGCATCATCGGGCGGTAGTTTTGGGGTCTACTTCACACGTTCGATCTTCTGCGCCGCTTCGTCGAGGATCGCCGCGATCTCCAGGAACAGATTTTCGTCGAAGCCTTCGCGTTTCAAACGATGGCCAAGCGCCGTCATGAGATTCTTGACGGCGCGGCCGATTGCCGGGCCAGCCGCATTCTCGCCGCTCGGCGCGAGCTCGCGCAGCCGGTCAAATAAAGCTTCGACCTCTTCCGCGCGCTCTTCGAGATGCTTGCGGCCCTCGTCGGTCGCTTGGAACGGCTTGCGGGGACCTTCGCCCGCGGCTTCCTCAATTAAGCCCATGTCCTGGAGCAGAGTGAGCGTCGGGTAGACGACGCCTGGGCTCGGCGCATATTCACCGCCAGTCAGGTCCTCGATGGCGCGGATAAGGTCGTAACCGTGGCGAGGCTCGTCAGCGATCAGCTTTAGCAGCACCAGCCTCAGCTCGCCGGATTCGAACATTCGCCGGCTGCGGCGTCCGCGGCGGCCGCTGCCCCAGCTGTCGTCACCGATATCGAAGCTGAACGGGCCCCAGCTGCCGTGCCAGCCGCGCCCTCCGCGCATGGCAATCAATGCTTCCGGAACGGAAATCTCGACACTGCCGCGAGGTCCGCAGCCGTGATGACGATGTGGCATGTAATGACTCCTTCCGATGTGTCTTAGATATATCTTAGCTGCATCGTAGACAAGGCCGCGCGTGCAATTTTCGCCGTTCGCTTTATGTTTTTGAAAAGAATGGCCGACCTCTTCGCCGATCAGGAAATACCGACGCGTACGCCGGAGGCGCCGGCGGCGAATGCACCGCTTGCCGACCGGCTACGCCCCCGATCGCTGGATGAAGTTGTCGGGCAGGAACATTTGACGGGCCCGGACGGTGCGATCGGGCGGATGGTCGCCGCCGGCAAGCTCGCGTCGATGGTCCTGTGGGGACCACCTGGCACAGGCAAAACGAGCATCGCGCGCTTGCTAGCTGACGCCGTGGGACTGCGCTTCGTCGCCATCTCCGCGGTGTTTTCTGGCGTCGCGGACCTGAAGAAGATTTTCGCCGAAGCCCGTACGGCTGCGCGCGCCGGGCAGCAGACACTGCTGTTCGTCGACGAGGTCCATCGCTTCAATCGTTCGCAGCAGGATGGCTTTCTGCCCTATGTCGAGGACGGTACGGTGACGCTGGTCGGAGCGACGACGGAGAATCCGAGCTTCGAGCTTAACGCGGCGCTCCTTTCGCGCTGCCAGGTGCTGATCTTGCGAAGGCTCGATCACGAAGCGCTTGAGGAGCTGATTGGTCGTGCCGAAGAGCTGGAGGATCGTTCGCTGCCGGTGACGCGAGAGGCGCGCGAGGCATTGATCGCAAGCGCCGACGGCGACGGCAGATTCCTCCTCAACCAGGTCGAGACGTTGTTCTCGGTCGAGCTCACACAGCCGCTCGGTCCCGCGGAACTCTCCGATCTCCTGCATCGCCGAGTCCCGGTGTACGACAAGGACCGCGAGGGCCATTACAACCTGATCTCCGCGCTGCATAAGAGCCTGCGCGGCTCGGATCCCCAGGCCGCCCTTTATTATCTCGCTCGGATGCTCGTGGCCGGCGAAGAGCCGCTCTATGTGCTCCGCCGCCTGACTCGAGCGGCGGTCGAGGACATTGGCCTCGCCGATCCCAATGCTCTGCTTCAATGTCTCGCCGCGAAGGAAATGTACGACTTCCTCGGCTCACCTGAAGGGGAAATCGGTATCGTTCAAGCGTGCCTCTATCTGGCCACCGCACCCAAATCGAACGCGACATACATGGCGCAAAAGAAAGCCTGGCGGAGCGCGGAGGATACCGGCTCCCTGATGCCGCCGATGCACATTCTCAATGCTCCGACGCGGCTGATGAAGAATGTCGGTTACGGCAAGGGATATGCCTACGACCACGACGCCGACGAGGCATTTTCCGGACAAAATTACTGGCCCGAAGGAATGGACCGGCAGACCTTTTATGAGCCGACCGACCGGGGCTTCGAAGCGCGCGTTCGCGAACGGCTGGAATATTGGGAAGAGCGGCGTAGAGAGATCGAAACCAACAGCCGCAAGTCGGGTTGACGGCTGATCCGGGAACAGGGAGCAACCGCCATGTACCAGGTCGATCAAAGCGCTTATTGGCAGGCACAGCTGATCTTCTGGGCCCCTAAAATCCTCATCGCGATCCTGATCCTGATCGCGACCTGGGCGGTCGCGCGTGTGGCGAAATGGGTCCTTCAGAAATTGATCGATCGTTCGCCGTCGCTGAGGAAACATGTCACCGGCACGCCCGAGGAAACGGTCGGCCACCAGCTCGGCGCGATCGCTAAGCTCATCATCTGGCTGGTCGGCATCATGGCCGCCCTGCGTTTCCTCGGGATTGGGCAGATCCTCGAGCCCATCAATGCGCTGACGCTCGAAATCTTTCAGTTCCTTCCGCGGCTGATCGGCGCAGGCCTGATTTTCTTCATCGGTTTGGTCCTGGCGCGTATCGTGCGGCGGCTCACTGAAACGGTGCTGGTTGCCGCGAACGTCGATGGACTGCTCGCCCGCATCGGCATTGGCTCAACCGAGGGAACTGTCCGCACCGATCCGAATGCCGTCCCGACGGGCGCGGCGCCGGGGGCGACCCGTGCCAGCGTCGCCCGGGCGGTCGGAGTCCTGCTTTACGCGCTGATCATCATCCCCTTCGCAATTGCGGCCCTGCAGGTCCTGGGGATCGAGGCGATTTCCGGACCTGCCACGGCGATGCTCAACCAGATTCTCGCCGCAATACCGCGAGTGGTCGCGGCCGCATTGTGGATCGGCATCGCCTTCGTCGCAGCGCGCTTCCTCAAGACCATTATCGAAGCGATCCTTCCACCGACGGGCTTTGACGACGCAATCCGGTCGACCGGGGTGCTTCCGGCAGCCGCAAGTCCGTCGCGGATCGTCGCCAACATCGCGATGATCGCGATCATCCTCGCCGCCTCGATCGAAGCGGCCAAGCAGCTCGGCGGCGGAACGATCGCAATCTTCCTCGCGCAGGTGACGGAGCTTGGCGGCAAGGTGATCTTCGGCTCGCTGATCATCGTCGTCGGGATCTTCCTCGCGCGAATCATCTCCAACCTAGTCGGCAGCGGCACGGGCGAAGGCAGCTTTGCACAGACGATCGTCCGCTATGCGATCATCGCTTTGTTCACCGCGATCGGCCTCACCTTCATGGGCCTCGCCGACCAGATCGTGATGCTCGCCTTCGGCCTGATCCTGGGTTCGGCGGCAATCGCGACGGCGCTTGCCTTCGGCCTCGGTGGCCGCGATGCCGCTGCGCACATCCTCGAGCGCTGGGCCGGTGAGCTGCCCAAGGCGCCTCCTCCCCCGCCACGGCGGATCCGAGGCCATCCAGTTCCAGGGGACGAGGACAATCAGCCTCCGCTCGTGTGACGCAATGAGATGGGATGAGGCGGTCGCCTTTGCCTTGTCGCTTCCCGACACCGAGCTCTCGACCAGCTACGGCAAACCCGCCGTTAAAGTGAGGAGCAACGGGCGAGCCTTCCTGTTTCCGAGCCACGAGGCCGACACGAGCTTCGGCGTCGCCATCGACCTCGACAGCGTAGAGCTGCTCAAGGCCACCGAGCCGCAAACCTATTGGCAGACGCCGCATTATGAAGGATGGCCCGCCACTCTCATCCGGTACGACTCCAGCGACGAGGAGCGCGTTCGCGACGTGATCCGCCGCTCGCGCGACTGGTCGGCCGAGCTGCCCAAGACACGTCCGCGCAAACGCAAGTGAAGCAGTTTGAGGCGTGTGTGGCTATCGACTGGTCGGGCGCGAAAGGTCACCGACACAAGGGAATCGCGATTGCCGAGGCGCGTGGGGAGGCCGCCCCGAGGCTGGTACGTCCCGGGCACGTCTGGTCGCGGAAGGAGGTGCTTGCCTGGCTTCTGAAGCGAGCGGCCGCGGAGCCGACGCTCTTCGGATTCGATTTCAGCTTCGCTCCGCCGCTGATCGAGCGCGGCGAATATCTACCGGGCGAGCCGGACGTCCCGGGTACCGCGCGGCAATTTTGGGCCTATGTCGATCGGATCAGCACCGATGAGGACCTTGGGGCAGCGAGCTTCCTGGAGACTGCTCACCGCAGGCACTTCTATTTCGGCATCGCGGACGGGGTGAAGGCGGGCTTCATGCACTTTCGCCAATGCGACCAGCGGCTCAATCGGCAGGGCGGCCGCAAGACGGCGAGCGCGTTCGACGCGATTGGCGCGGCGCAGGTCGCCAAGGCCAGCTTCTCGGGTATGAGGCTGCTGCATCGGCTCGACGGCCAAGTCGCGATCTGGCCGATGGACCCGCTCCCCGAGCGAGGCAGCGCGGTCGTCGAAATCTATACGAGAATCTATCTTCGACGAGCCGGCCTCACCGGCGTGAAGCTTCGCAGCCGCACGGACGTCAATAAAGCGCTCAAGGGATTGGGCAGCCCGCCAACGCGCCTCAAATTCGAGCCCAACGACCATCAGACTGATGCGCTCGTGACCGCGGCCGGAATGCGCGCCCTCGCGCGACAGGAACCGCGCGCGTTTGACCCAGCGGGTCTGACGCCCCACATCGCCGAGACCGAAGGCTGGACGTTCGGCGTCCTTTGACGCAAACGCCCCAGGTTCCTGTCGCGGGCCGGATTAGCTCAGTTGGTAGAGCAGCGGTTTTGTAAACCGAAGGTCGCGGGTTCGAATCCTGCATCCGGCACCACGCTTGAATCTGCGGCTCAATCGGTCGCGATCAGTCGCGATCACCCACAGCTAGCAGCAGAGATAAAGAGACCGCTAAGAGCCCCCGCGTGATTAGAGAAATTGATAGTGGGATGTCGTTCGACCGGTGGAAACCCGCGTGCAACGAATATTTCGAAAACTATGCCGGCGGAATCTATGACGAGGAGGCCTACCTCCAATTGATCCTCCCGCGCGATAAACTCGAAATCGACGACGAACGGGGAGATCTGATCGTCGGCCATGCAGGCATCGATGGCATTTACTTCTGCTTCCGCGAAGGCAGGGGCGGCATCTGGTCCTATTACGGAATCGATCATGAGCATGTTCTGAAAGCGACGACCTTGAAAGATCTCGTCGACGGCTGGAAGGACGGCACCCTCAAGGTATAGGCACCACGTGCCATCCCGCGCGCCCATGCTATAAGACTCCTTCGAACGAAGGGAACTTTAGTATGAAGGCAATCGCGTTGGCCGTTGCGGCCGTTATCGCCACCTCAACGACCGCACCTGTCTTGGCCGAGCCTCCCAAGAAGGCGAGCGATGTTTCGATTCCCTTCGTCAGCCATGGCGGAGTGAAAGATTGGCGCGCGATCGACGACCACACCGTCTACATCGAAGCGACGGGCGGTCAGTGGTTCAAGGCGACGACGATGGGCATTTGCCAGGGCCTGAACTTCGAAGACCGCATCGGTTTCGATGGCGGAGGCACCGACACATTCGACAAATTCTCGAGGCTCATCGTTCGCGGCCAGCCTTGCCCGATTCAGACTTTCGAGAAGGTTGACGGCCCTCCGGCGAGCAAGGCCAAGCCGCAGGACAAGAAATAGCCTCGAGGCAGCACTTTTCCGGAAAATTCTAGACCTCCACCTCGATCCACATCGGCGCGTGGTCGCTGGTTTTCTCCCAGCCGCGCGGCGTGCGGTCGACGCCGGCGGCCTTGAGCGTCTTCGCGAGCTTCGCGCTAAGCAGTGCGTGATCGATGCGGATTCCGGCGTCGCGCTGGAATGAGTTCCGCCAGTAATGCCAGAATGTGTAGATCCGCTCTTTCGGACGGAGATGGCGGATCGCGTCGGTCCAGCCTTGCGCGACCAGTTCGCGATATTTCTCCCGCGCTTGGGGAGCGTAGAGCGCATCCTTTGCCCAACGCTCCGGTTTATAAACATCCATATCCGTCGGGATCACGTTGAAATCGCCGATCAGAAGCGCCGGCAGACCGCTGCCAAGCAGCTCCTGGGCGTGCTCGAGCAGCCGGTCGAGCCACTGGAGTTTGTAGTCGAATTTCGGTCCCGGCCACGGGTTGCCGTTGGGCGCATAGAGATTGCCGATGAGGATCCCGCATATGGCCGCTTCGATGTAGCGGCTCTGCTCGAGGTTCGGATCATTCGGTAGAGCGCGACGGGTCTCGATCGGGTCCCCGACCCGGCTCAATAGCGCGACTCCGTTCCAGCTCCGCTGCCCGTGCCAGATCGCCGAATAGCCAAGCGCCTCGACAGCCTCATGCGGGAAGGCCTCGTCGGTGCATTTCAGCTCCTGCAACCCGACGATGTCCGGCCCGAACTCCTCGAGCCACCGCGTCAGCACGTGCAGCCGAGAGTTGATTCCGTTGATATTGTAGCTCGCGATCCGAAGCCTGCGCTTTTTCGCCATCAGCTCTAAAAACCCGCGTAGCGCTGACCGGTTGTGCAGGCCGCTCCGAGTCCCACAGGTTTATCCACCGATTCCCCCACAGTTTTCTCGTATCTGGCCTAGATTGGGGCTGGAACAACCGGAAGCTTCGGCTATTGTGACTACGTGCTTCGGAGCCGGAAACGGAAACGAAGCATGGAACCCCGGCAACTTCGGTTGCCGGGGTTTACTTTTATGTGCGCTACAGCGCCGCCGGATCGGCATCAGCCAATTCCAATCGCTTTGACCTGTTCGCCAGTGGATATTTGTTCCCGTTGGCGCAGTTGAACAGCAGCACCTGCTCGTCCCTGCCGACCAGTTCGCGCTTGAGCGCCAGCCGCCAGGCAGCCAGCACAGCCCCGCCTTCAGGGCATAACAAAAAGCCATCGTCGCGCGCTGCGCCTTCTAACGACTGCAGGATCGCATCCTCCGGGACCGCGATGGCTGCTCCACCGCTCTCGCGCACGGCGCGCAGGATCAGGAAATCGCCGACAGCTTTCGGTACGCGGATCCCCGTCGCGACGGTTGCCGAATGCTCCCAGCGTTCGGCGAACTCGTCGCCACGCTCGAACGCACAAACGATCGGCGCGCAGCCTTCGGCCTGGACCGCATACATGCGCGGCCGTTCCGGCCCGATCAGACCGACCGCTTCCAGCTCGTCGAACGCCTTCCACATGCCGATAAGGCCGGTTCCGCCCCCCGTCGGATAGAAGATCGCATCCGGAAGCTTCCAGCCGAGCTGCTCTGCGAGCTCGAAGCCCATCACCTTCTTGCCTTCCAGACGGTAGGGCTCTTTCAGCGTCGAGCAGTCGAACCACAGGCCTTCCGCCGCGCCCTTGCCAACCAACGCGCCGCATTCGTCGATCTGCCCATCGGCGACATAGACACGCGCGCCGTACGCGGCGGTTTCGGTGACATTGGTTTTGGGAGTCTCCTTCGGGCAGATGACAATCGTTTCAATGCCCGCACGCGCGCCGTAAGCGGCCAACGCCGCTCCGGCATTACCGTTGGTCGGCATTGCGATCCGTCTGATCCTGAACTGCTTGGCCATGGTCACAGCCATGGCGAGACCTCGCGCCTTGAAGGAGCCAGTCGGAAGCCTTCCCTCGTCCTTGACGAGCAGGTTCGCCCCGCCCGTGTTCGGCAACGCCACGATCGGAGTTTCGCCTTCGCCGAGGCTCACCGGCTCGCCGTCATGCGGCAGGAGCTCGTGCCATTTCCACATGCCCGGTTCGCGCTTGGCGATGCTCTCACGAGCCAGCGTGCGCCTGGCCGCGTCAATGTCGTAGCGGACCAATAGCGGCTTTCCCGCGCGGCTGAGATTGTGGAGCTGACCGGCCTCATAGCGCTCGCCGGTGAGCGAACATTCGAGATGCGTGACTAGGCTCATCGGCAGCTAGTGTCTTCGAGATGGCTTCGCTCAATCTGCAGCGTGCAATGTTCGATCGCGAAGCGATCATGGAGCATGGTACGCGCTGCTTGGAGCAATGCGTCGGTCGACGGAATTTTCGGCGCGACGAGATGCGCGGTGAGCGCTGTTTCGGTCGTGCTGAGCGGCCAAATGTGAAGGTCGTGCACCGTCTCGACTCCATCGAGCCGAGCAAGCTCGGCCTCCACGTCCTCGAGTTGAATGCCACTCGGCACGCCCATCAGTGACATTCCCACCGACTCCTTGAGCAGTCCAAAGGTGCCCCACAGGATGACCAGAGCGACGGCGAGGCTCATCACCGGATCGACCCATTGCTGGCCGGTCCACAGGATAACCAATCCGGCGAAGACCACTGCGGCGGAGACCGCGGCATCGGCGGCCATATGCTGGAATGCGGCGCGGACATTGATGTCGCGTTCGCGCCCGCGGGCGAACAGCATAGCGGTGAGGACATTGACGAGAATCGCCACCGCGGCGACCCAGATCATCGTCTGCGCCTCTGCCGGCGTCGGGTGGAAGAGCCGCCGAACGGCCTCAGCCACAATGGCTCCTACGGCGACCAGCAGGAATAAGGCATTGAGTAAAGCCGCTAAGATTGATGCCTTCTTGAGGCCGTACGTGAAGCGCGACGATGCGGCCCGCTTGGCCATCACCGCTCCCGCCCAGCCGATGGCCAGCCCCAGCACGTCCGAGAGATTGTGGCCGGCGTCGGCGATCAACGCCATTGAGTTTGCGAGGAAACCGAAGGTGGCTTCGACCAGCACGATTGCGATGTTGAGCGCGGTGCCGAGCGCGAAGGCCCGAGTGAAGTCATCGTGATGATGGGCATGGCCCGACATGATTGGGCGGCCCTAGCCGAGCGGTTCATCGAACCGCAAACCTCCACCTGTCGAAAATGAACCGCCTTTCACGACAAAGTCACCTTGCGATAATATATCATCCGCTTTATCGCCGCCTGCGACTCCGAACAGCAGGGCTTCATGAAACGGCACATGCTCCCGACCGCGTTGCTCGCGGCGGTCTTCCCTATTTCCGCGGCCGTCGCCCAGCAGGCCGAGCCCGCGTCCACGCGGTCAACGGCTAGGACTGACGCCGACACGGCCGCCGATGCAGCTATCGAAAACGGAGGTGCCGAGGCGCCGACTCCGGGCTCCGCAAGCGAAGCACACCCGGATCAGGACCAGGCGATCATTATCACCGGCATTAAGCGCAAGGCCGAGGACATCCTCGGCGGAGTATCCGTCGTCGACGAAGCCGAGTTGAACCGCTCGATCCGGACCAGCATCGGCGAGACCCTGGCGAAGCTGCCGGGGGTGTCGGCGACGAGCTTTGGCCCCAAGGCTTCCGCACCCGTTCTGCGGGGCCTGCAGGGCGACCGCATCCGCGTCCTCACCGACGGCATAGGCACGCTCGACATGTCCGCGGTCGGTCCTGACCATGAAGTTTCGATCAACCCGATCACCGCCGAGCGCATCGAGGTTCTGCGCGGTCCTGCGGCTCTGCTGTTCGGCTCGTCGGCGATCGGGGGGGTCGTCAATGTGGTCGACACTCGTATCCCGCGCCGCGTTCCGGACGGGCCGGTCGGGGCGGACGCGTTCGCGCAATATGGCAGCGCCGCCAACGAGCGCGCCGTCAATGGCGCTGTCGACGTTCCGGTCGGCGGTCATTTCGTGCTTCACGCGGACGGCAATTATTCGAAGACTGACGACCTCGAGATCGGCGGTCACGTGCTGTCGAAGGACTTGCGCGAACAAGCGCTCGCAAGCCCCGATCCCGACATTCGTGCGCTGGCCGATCTCAAGGACAAGCTGCCCAACTCCGCATCGCGCACGACAGAGGGGGCATTCGGCCTCGCTTATGTCGACGGGGCCCTAAACATCGGCGTGTCGGTGACCCGCCACACTGCCCGCTACCAGGTTCCGATCCGTTATTCGCTCGACCCGAACGTCGCGCCCGAAGCACCGACGCTGGATCCGCGGCAGACGCGCTTCGATGCTCGGGCCGAAATCGCCCTCTCCGGTTTCTTCAGCCAGATCCGCGCTCGCGGCGGCTATTCGAAATATCATCATGACGAGATCGAGGACACCGGCGAGATCGGCTCGAGCTTCTTCAGCAACGGGGGCGAGGGCCGGCTCGAGCTCGTCCAGCGCGATCATTTCGGCTGGGCCGGCACCAGCGGTTTTCAATATCTGAATCGCGATGTGCGCATCCGCGGCGAGGAGAAGTTCCTGCCCGACGCACGGCAGAAGCAGGCCGGCGTGTTCACTCTGCAGACCTACGTCAACGGGCCCTGGCGGCTCGAAGCCGGCGCCCGGGTCGAGTTCAGCAAGCTCACCGCCGAGGCGGACGAGCAGATCGAAACTCCTGCGCATTCGCTCGACTTCACCACCGTCTCGGGCTCGCTCGGAGGGCAGTATGAACTGTCGCCGGGCTGGCGCACCGGCTTGTCTGTCTCACACAGCGAGCGCGCGCCCGCGATCGACGAATTGTTTGCCAATGGTCCCCACGGCGGAAGCGAGACCTTCGAAGTGGGCGATCCGGACCTCGATCCCGAGAAGAGCAATTCGATCGAGTTCAGCCTGCACCACACCAGCGGACCGGTGCACTTGTCCGGCAACGTCTATTACAGCCGCTTCTCGAGCTTCATCTTCCAGGCTACGACCGGCGAGGTTCGCGATAACCTGCCAGTTTTCCAGTTCATGCAGGGCAAGGCGAACTATTACGGGTTCGAGTTCCAGGGCGACGCCAAGCTCGTCAAGGCGCTCGGCATCGACTGGCGCACCGAGTTCCAGGCGGATGCCGTGCGCGCCACCGTCAAGAATTTCGGCCCGGCGCCGCTCATCCCCCCATTCCGCCTGCTCGGGGCGATCACGGGGACCCGCGGTCAATTCGATGGGCGGCTCGAGATCGAACGAGCTTTCGCCCACAACCGCACGGCTCCCAACGAAACCGACACGCCGGGCTACACGATGGTCAACGCGTCGCTCGACTGGCACCCGTTCGCCGCAAATCCGGCGCTCACGCTTTCACTCGTCGGTAACAATCTATTCGACGTCGATGCACGCCGCAGCACATCTTTGCTGAAGGATTTCGCTCCGCTCGCAGGCCGCGACATCCGCTTGAGCGCGCGGCTGAACTTCTGAAGCTCTTCGCGGCGCGCTACAACGGCGCGATGCTCTACCTCGTCATCAAGGCAGCCATCTCGGGCGTGATCGTCGCGATCGTGTCTGAAGTCGCCAAACGCTTTCCCGGGTTCGGTGCGCTCATCGCTTCCCTCCCATTGGTGTCGCTGCTCGGAATGATCTGGCTGTGGCGCGACAAACCGGACGTTCCGAACATGGCGGCGCATGTCGAGGCAACCTTCTGGTTCGTCCTTCCTTCACTGCCGATGTTTCTTCTGATTCCGTGGATGCTGAGAAATGGCATCAGCTTCTGGGCCGCACTGGCGATCGGCTGCACACTGACGATCGCGCTGTACCTGATGATGACCTGGATCGGGCCAAGATTCGGCCTTCGGCTTTAATGAAAGCGGCCCGGCCGAAGGGGATTGGCCGGGCCGCTGTGCCGCGCCGCTGGGGAGCAACGACGGGCGGGGAGCTAAATGTCGATTCCGGCGGCGATCGCCTCGAGCTTGCGGACGCGTTCGCGCAAATCCGCCATCTCGATCCGGCCCGACGCGGGCGGAAGGCCACGATCGCCCGCGTCGTGAGTCAGCTCGAAACGCTTGAGCTCCAGCCAACCGTTCCAGGCCTTCAACCCCGCCAGGCTCGCTCCTGCCAGGCCAAGGATGATGCTCGCCGCAAGCACTCCAATCGTGATCGGGTCCATCACTTCTCCTCCTGGCGGAGCGCTTCGATCTCGCGCGCCAGCTCATCATTCTGACTGTTGATGTGATGATCGATCGCCATCAGCCGACGGTCGGTCTGGTCCAGCTCGGTGCGCATCGCGTGCACCGTGGGCTTGCGCTTCACGACCTCAGCCATGCGGTCGAAGTCGCTCATCCGGCCCTCGCCGCTCACTGCTCGCCTTTTCTGCACGGCAAGGAAGATCCCGACGATTGCATAGGCGATCAGAGCGGTGGTGAAGTCCACCGGCGTGAATAACGGGACTGCGATCCAGGCGATGCGGATGAAGGTCGGGTCGATCCCCAATTTCTTGCCGAGAGTCGAACAGACTCCGGCAATCTTCGCGTCGTGGCGGTCGAGCGAGTACGGATAATACTTGCGGGCCATGTTCACGGCTCCCCTTCCCTAGTTCATGCGCGCTTTGAGCGCGGCCTTCATCGCTTCCAGCTCGGCGTCGACTTTCTCGTCGCTACGGAGCTGATCAATTTCGTCTTCGAGACTGTTAATCCCGAGCGCTTCGGCCCTGCCTTCCGCAAAGTCTGCGCGCCGCTCCAGCAGCTCGAACTTGCTGAACGCGTCCTGCGTGCGGCTACCGTGCATGATCTCCCGCGCCTTGGCGCGGGTGATGGCGCTTTCGAAGCGAGCCTGGATCGCATTCTGCCGGGCGCGGGCTTCGCGCAGTTTCGACTGAAGCTTGGCAATGTCCAGTTCATAGCCGCGAAGCACCTGCTCCAGCTGCACGATTTCTTCGCACAAGCCGTCGGCCATCTCACAAGCCTGCTGCCGCTCAACCAGCGCCGCCTTGGCAAGGTCGTCGCGGTCCTTCGAGAGAGCCAGTTCGGCTTTCGCGGTCCAGTTGGTCTGGATTTCCTCCAAACGAGTCACTGCGCGCCGTAATTCCTTGATGTCAGCGATTGACCGGGCCGCCGTTGCACGAACCTCGACCAAAGTTTCCTCCATCTCGAGGATGATCATTCGGATCATCCGGGCTGGGTCTTCGGCCCGGTCGAGAAGCTCGGTCATGTTCGCCGCGAAGATATCACGGGCACGGCTGAACACGGGGCCGCTGAACCAACCGGCGACGGGCGCTAGGCGCGTCGTCCGCGGTTCGGGCTGCACCTCGATCAATTGAGGCGTGCGCACGGGAACCTTGGCTTCGAGGACTTCAAGTTCAGGCATGGAAGGTGACCTGTGATGGGTTGGCAACGGCCTGGGCCGGGCCGACGGCTGCGCCGATCGCGATCGTGCTGCTGGCAAGCGCCGCGACGATGGCGATCAGGGTGCGGTTGAACTGCGACTTGGTCGACATTTCTAATCTCCCTTTTTCGCCCGCTTGAACTGTTGCGGACCGATGCCATTTCTTAATCAAGATCCATGCCAATCCTAGAAAACTGCCGAAAATTACGATATGAAGGGGTGGATTGGGATATTTCGCCAACCAAGACTTGGCGGGATTTGCCAATGCTCGGGTGGGAACATTCGCCAGCCTCAAAGCTTCCAAGCTCAGAGGATTTTGACGAGGGAGTAAGCGTATGTTGGGCAAGCTTGCGGGCGCGTGGCTAGGCAGCAGGATCGCCGGTAGTCACCAGGGCGCCAAGGGTGCAATTCTCGGTTACGGGGCTGCGGCCTTAGCACGTCGCAGCGTACCTGCGCTGGCCGCCATCGCGCTTGCCGGCTGGGGATTCAAGAAGCTGCGCGAGAAGCGTCGGCGTGAGAGCCCGACTTACCCCCCGGAGGCAACGCCTTCTTCGCCTTCCGCCTGACCCGGATTCTCGAAATAGGGCTCGACCTGGCCCTTTAGTTTGATGGTCATCGGCTGGCCGTAGCGATCGCGGCTGCGCCCTGCAGCCACGCGGACCCAACCTTCCGAAATGCAATATTCTATGACGTTGGTCTTTTCCTGGCCGTTGAACTTTATTCCGACGCCGCGGTCGAGGAGTGCCTCATCGAAATAATCGCTGCGCGGATCGAGCGAGAGGCGATCGGGCGGGTTATCTGGAACGCTTTCGGTCATACCCTCCGCCCTAGCCTTGAGGCACTTTCAGCGTCAACGCGGCGCAAATGTAAAGCGTACTTGACTGCGTAGGTTGCCGCTGGACCGACTCCGGATTAAGCGGTCGCTCCGACCATGAGCGACAAGGACCCCGCCAAGCTCAAGCCCAACCGGCCGAAGCTCGCTCTGCACGTGCCGGAGCCGCCGTTCAGGCCCGGCGATACGCCCGATTTCTCCGCGCTCAAGATTCAGCCGGCGGGCAGAGCGCCGCGTCCGGACACAAATGTGCCTGCGGCCGAAACTCATCCGCTCGCAACCGATCTCGTTCGAGTCCTCGATGATGACAATAAGGCAGTGGGACCATGGGACCCAAAGCTCGACCCCGACACGCTGCGCAAGATTTTGCGCGATATGGTCACGGTGCGCATCTTCGACGATCGGATGTACCGGGCCCAGCGCCAGGGAAAAACCAGCTTCTACATGAAGTGCACCGGCGAGGAGGCGATCGCGACTGCGACTGCCGCCGCGCTCGACCGCGACGACATGCACTTTCCGACTTACCGCCAGCAGGGTTTGCTTATTGCCCGCGGCTATCCGCTGACGGAGATGATGAACCAGATCTATTCGAACAAAGGCGACAAGCTTCACGGGCGCCAGCTGCCGATCATGTATTCGGACAAAGCGCATGGGTTCTTCTCGATCTCGGGAAATCTCGGCACGCAATTTCCGCAGGCGGTTGGCTGGTCGATGGCCGCGGCGATCAAGGGCGACAGCCGAATCGCCATGGGATGGGTCGGCGATGGCGCGACGGCGGAGGGCGACTTTCACAGCGCCATGACTTTCGCAGCAGTGTACAATGTGCCCGTCCTCCTCGCCGTGGTGAACAACCAATGGGCGATCTCGAGCTTTTGCGGAATCGCGGGCGCTGAGCGCGCGACCTTTGCCCAGCGGGCTGTCGGCTACGGAATGGCGGGAATGCGTGTCGATGGTAACGACGCTCTGGCAGTCTATGCTGCGGTGAAATGGGCCGCCGAGCGCGCTCGCTCCAATCTCGGTCCAACCCTGATCGAGTTTTTCACCTATCGAGCCGAAGGCCATTCCACCTCCGACGACCCGTCCGGCTACCGGCCGACGAACGAAGCTAAGGCCTGGCCTCTCGGCGACCCGATCGAGCGCCTCAAGGCCCACTTGATCGCCATCGGCCAATGGGACGAAGACCGCCACTCGGCAATCACCGCCGAAGCGGATGCCGCAGTGCGCGCGGCTCAGAAGGAATCGGAGAAGCT
This sequence comes from Pseudomonadota bacterium, assembly GCA_046731515.1. Taxonomy (GTDB): domain Bacteria; phylum Pseudomonadota; class Alphaproteobacteria; order Sphingomonadales; family Sphingomonadaceae; genus Sphingomicrobium. Next base: position 19,214 of record JBKPLG010000005.1, read on the forward strand.
CGGAATCCTGCCCGAGCAGGGCACGGACAACATCGACTCGATGTTCGATGACGTATACTCCGAGGTCCCCTGGCATCTCGCCGAGCAGCGCGAAGAGGCGCTGAGCGAGAGTCGCGACTGATGCCGACGATGAACATGATCCAGGCGCTGAACGACGCGCACAAGGTCGCGATGCGCACCGATGAGGACATTGTCGTCTTCGGCGAGGACATCGGCTACTTCGGCGGCGTTTTTCGAGTGACCGAGGGACTGCAGAAGGAATTCGGCACGACGCGCGTGTTCGACGCGCCGATCAGTGAGGGCGGGATCGTTGCCACTGCCGTCGGCATGGCCTGCTACGGGCTAAAGCCCGTGATCGAGATCCAATTTGCCGATTACATCTACCCCGGCTACGACCAGATCGTCAGCGAGGTCGCCAAAATCCGCTACCGGACCGCGGCGGAATGGACCATGCCGATGGTCATCCGCACGCCCTACGGCGGTGGAATCTTCGGCGGGCAGACTCACAGCCAGTCGCCTGAAAGCCTGTTCACTCACATCGCGGGCCTCAAGGTGGTCATCCCATCGACGCCTTACGATGCGAAGGGTCTGCTGATCTCCGCCATCGAGGATCCCGACCCTGTCGTCTTCTTCGAGCCCAAACGCATCTACAATGGTCCGTTCGACGGCCATCACGACCGGCCGGTAAAGCCTTGGTCGAAGCATTCCGCGAGCGAAGTCCCCGAGGGGCATTACGCCGTGCCGCTGGGCAAGGCTTCGGTGGTGCGGGAGGGCGCGGACCTGACAGTTCTTGCCTACGGCACGATGATCCATGTCGCGCTCGCCGCGGTAGAAGAGCGCGGCCTAGATGCCGAAGTGATCGATCTTCGTACGCTTGTCCCGCTCGACATTGAAACCATCGAGCGTTCGGTCGAGAAGACCGGCCGTTGCCTCGTCGTTCAGGAAGCGCCTCGCACCAGCGGCTTTGCGTCCGAGTTAAGCGCACTCGTCCAAGAACGCTGCTTCTATCACCTCGAAGCTCCAGTCGAGCGCGTGACGGGCTGGGACACACCTTACCCGCACGCCTACGAATGGGCTTACTTCCCTGGACCGAAGCGGATGAAGAAGGCCCTTGAGAAAGTGACGGCCGACTGATGGCTCGTTACGAATTCAAGCTTCCCGACATCGGCGAAGGCATTGCCGAGGCCGAGATCGTCGCCTGGCACGTGAACGTCGGGGACACGATCGCTGAGGATCAGCAGATCGCCGACATGATGACCGACAAGGCGACTGTCGAGATGGAATCGCCCGTTGCGGGAAAGGTGATCGAGCTTGCCGGCGAGGTCGGCGACCAGATACCAATCGGCTCGGTTCTTGCGGTGATCGAGACCGAGGGCGCGGATCGCGCGGCCGAACCCGTCGAAGACAGCAAGGAAGAGCGACCGCTCGCTGACGGCGCGGTTGAAGCGACGCCCGCGCAGGCCCAGGAGATTCCGGTTGTCGCCGTGGAAGAGGTTGCGGAAGCGCCGAAGGCCGCTCCGGCTCCACGCGTCGAGCCGGAAGTGGCTGAGAAAGAGCCTGCCAAAGGCCATGTTCTCGCTTCTCCTGCCGTTCGGGCCCGGGCGCGCGATCTCGGCATCGATCTCGCTCAAGTGAAGACTGCGGGCGACCGCATTCGCCACTCCGACCTCGACGCGTATCTCCTCTATAATGGCGGCAGCGTCTCCAGCCGCGGCACTGCCGCGGTACGCAAGGACGAGATCATCAAGGTCGTCGGCCTCCGCCGCAAGATTGCCGAGAATATGCAGGAGGCGAAGCGCCGGATTCCGCATTTCACTTTGGTCGAGGAGTTCGACGTCACCGCGCTCGAGGAAACGCGAGCGATGATGAACCGCGATCGGGGCTCTAATCCGAAGCTGACGCTCCTGCCCTTCCTCATCACTGCGATGGCGAAGGCGCTCCCCGAATGGCCCATGCTCAACGCCACCTATGACGATGACGCCAACGTCATCACGCGGCACGGAGCGCTGCACTTGGGCATGGCGACGCAAACCGACAATGGATTGATGGTGCCTGTCATTCGCGACGCTCAGAACAGAAGCGTCTGGGAGCTCGCTAGCGAGATCTTGCGCCTTGCCGACGGAGCGCGATCCGGCAAGGCGGCGCGCGAGGAGCTGATGGGCTCGACGATAACCTTGTCATCGCTCGGGCCGATGGGAGGGATAACCTCGACTCCGGTCATCAACCGTCCGGAAGTCGCAATCATCGCCGTCAACAAGGTCGAGGAGAAGCTCGTGCCGCTGGACGGTGAGATTGAGATCAGAAAACGGATGAATCTCTCGCTCAGCTGCGATCACCGCGTGGTCGACGGCTGGGACGCAGCCAACTTCATGCAGACTTTGAAAGCCTATATCGAGAACCCGCTCCGACTGTTGTCAGCTTAATGGGCTGTGCTCGTCTCAGCTCGTTTGAAAGACCCCAGAGTTTCAGCGCTGAAGCTGGTCGGCTTGCCGTCGGGTCCGATGGTGAAGGTGACGGGCTGGGTGCCCATATCGATCAGCGGCCATGACAGCGTGAATGTATCGCGGCTGAAGTGGCGGAGCTTGCCAGCATAGCCGCCCGGGCCAGCGGCAATGCGGAGTTCATTACCGGCCGCCGCCAGGACGAATGGGCCATAGATGTCGCTTTGGTACGTCCCCGCATAGGCGGCCAACGGAACGCTCGTCTTGGCTGGGTTGGCGGGGCCAGGACTTGGTTCCAGCAATTCGTCTACTTTCTTCTGCTGCTCTCGGAGCGTCTGCTGCGTGTTCGGAACGGGGCCGAGCTCCTGCTCCAAAACATGGGCCCGAATGGCTTCCGGCAATATGGTCAGATTGAGGTTGGCGAGCACCGCAATACCGAGCTGCCGTTCCGGCACCAGGATGATGACCGCGCGGGCGCCATCGAGTGCGCCGCCCTTTTCCAGCACTTTGGCGCCGTGAAAATAATAATAGCCCCACCCCATGCTGTACCCGAAGCCCGTTTCTTGGCTGATCGGTAGCGTTTCGGAGAAGGAAATTTCCGCAACCATGCTCGGCTCGAACAGATCATTGACTGCCTTGGCTGAGAGGACGGGCTTGCCGTCGAGTTTGCCGCCGTCGAGCAGCATGCGCATGTAGCGCGACAGATCCGACGCGGTAGAAACCATCGAACCCGCTGCGCCCATGACGATCTGATGAGAGGGCGTAATGGCCTGGATCCTTCCGCCAACTCGCCCGAACGTGCCAGAGCGATTATCGTCTTTCGGGGCTGTCAGGACGGAAGCGGCCGAGCGCGTCATGCCGAGCGGCGTCAGCAGCCGGGTTTGGACCAAGTCGTTCCAACTCGATTCAGCGACACGAGCAGCGACCTCGCCGGCCGCGAAAAAGCCAAGATTCGAATAAAGGGCCCGCTCGCGAAAGCTGGCCCCGGGCGGCACAAAGCGAATGCGCCGCAATACTTCGCGCCGGTCATATCCCTCCTCCCCGAGCAGATCTCCGACAAAGGCCGGCAGACCGGACCGGTGGGCAAGCAGATCGCGGATCGTCGCGTGCCGCGTCGGATAGGGATTGTAGAGCGCGAAATCCGGCAGATGCGTGATAACCTCATCATCCCAATCGAGTTTGCCATCGCCCACGAGCGCGGCCAGCGCGGCGGCGGTGAATGTCTTCGTGTCCGAGGCTATTTGGAAGACCGTGTTCTCGTCCACCGGCGCGTTCTCGCCCACGCGGCGGGTTCCGTAACCCTTTAGGAAGATGGTCTTGCCGTTACGAACTACGGCGACGGACGCGCCCGGCACGCCGTAATCCGTCATTGCTTGCCGAATGAACGCGTCCAGCCCAGCCGTAGGATCCACCGATGGCGCCTGCGCCGCCAAGGCGGGAGTGGCTGGACCGATTGCGAGCGAACTCACGAACAGCAGCACAAGCAACGCAATACGCAGGACCATCGTCACCCCCTGTTATGCTGACGCTGTTATTTCTGAGGTGTTGCGCTCGCTTCCTTTTCCGGCTCCCAGGTCGCTCCGGAATAGGTCCAGCCAGCGATTTTCCAGGCTTCGCCCGTCTTCTTCGTGACAAATGTCATGCTTCCGCCGGCATACATTTTCTTGCCATTCTGCATGAAACGGTAGGTGGTTGGAAGCACGACGTACGCCGTCGCACCGTTGCTGTTCGCCTGCATCGGTTTGCCATAATCAACGCGGCCGTTAGTCACGCCCCTGGTTTTCGAATCGGCCGCATAGTCGTCGAGCCACTGCTGCGCCGAGCTCTTTCCTGTCCAGATGTAAGGACCAAACTCGTCGATGATCAGCGCGTCATCTTGATGAGCTGCCACGAAAGCCTTGGTGTCGCCGCTGTTGAACTTGTCCATGATGGTTGTGACGAATGTCGTCGCGTCCTCGGCCGGCCCGGCGGCAGCGGCCGCGGGGATTAACAGCGACGAAGCAAATGCCGCCAATAGGAGTGCGGACTTGCGCATGATGACCCCCTCTTGTCGGCCTTTCGGACGCGAACAGAAGCGCGCCGGCCAGGAGCGCGGGACGCGGCTAGCTGCTCTGCTGCCCCCACCCTGTCAAGCGATGCGCAAATCGATCAGTCGTCGAGCTCGTGCCAGCTCTTTTCGCTCACTTCGACGTCGAACTTCTTCGCTGCTTTCTTGATTCGCCTCCACGCTTCGTCGCGCTCCGCGTCGCTGACGCCTTCGACTTGATTGAAACGCGCGATCGCATTGCGAACGTGACTGGCATTGTTGAGCGGCTCCTTGCGCTCCTTGGGAAAAGCAAACTGGTCCTCGTCCAGGCGATCGCGCTGTGCCTCGTTGAGTTCTGCCATGACAAGCTCCTTTCACTTAGGGCTCAACGCTCGGCGTCCCCTAAGGTCACATGAACTTTGATCGCGCTGGGAATGCGGGCGGATCGGTCCTATGGCCTCGCGCGTACCATCCGCGAAAGGCCTGAACCCATGCTGTTCCTGGTAGCGGGCATATTAAAGCCGGACGTCGAAGACCGCCTGATCGCGCTTCGCGACGAGTTCAACGAGCATCTCGCTCAGCCGAATCGCAAGATCGCGCTCGCCGGATTGCTGCGTGACAAGGACGGCCACCGGAAGGGGTATCTGGCGTTTCTCGAGGCGAAGGATTTTGACGACGCCGAATCCTGGCTCAATCAGAGTCCCTTCTACCAGAACGATCTCTACGAGCAGGTACAGGTGGCGGAGTTCAACGCCGAAGTCGGTTTCTTGGAATAAGAGCTCCGCGCCGGAGAGAAACCGACGCGGAGTTCTCGCACCTGATCAGGCCGCCAGTCGGACCGTTTCACCGATTGCAAAGTCCAATGCTTGTTGGCGGTGATCGGGGCTGAGGTTGAGACCCTCGGCGATGACGAACTCCGGCTCGACGCCGATGAAGTTGAACACGCCGCGAAGGTATGTCTCTAAATGTTCGAGCGCGGAGGCCGGAGAACCTTCGCTGTAGATGCCGCCGCGGGCCAGAGCGATGATCACCCGCTTGCCTTTCGCCAGACCCTCGGGCCCAGTCTCGGCATAACGGAAAGTCTTGCCGGCAATGACGATCCGGTCGATCCACGCCTTGAGCTGGGTGGGCAGCGTGAAATTATACATCGGTGCGCCAATCACGACTGTGTCGGCGGCGAGGAATTCATCGAGCACGGATGTGTCGGCGAACGCATCGAGCGTCACGTGCTTCAGCGGCTCGGCGGCGAGGTCGCGATAGACTACTTTTTCACCCCATTGGGCATTTCGCAGCTGATCGACGATCGCGCTCGAAATGGTTCGGCTGGCGCTGTTCTCGCCGTTGATGCTGCTGTCGATATGCAGGATGGTCACTAATGCCTCCTAAGTATTGATTTGTTACTGAGGCACTCTAAATAACCATCGAAGAAACCCCCGCAAGAACGCACTTTTTTGTGTCAGACCAACAATTTTGTGAGAGGCGAACATGGATGTGACGGGGGTATCAACGGAGTGACTGGAGATAGAGATGAGGGACCCGAACAACCCCGGCTGCCGGGCAGTCAGCGAGGTGCTCAATCGCGTTGGAGACAAGTGGAGCGTGCTTATCGTGGTGACGCTTTCGGAAGGGTCAAAGCGCTTCAATCAGCTGCGCCGGGAGATCCCGAGTATCTCGCAGCGAATGCTAACGCTGACTCTTCGCGGGCTCGAGCGAGACGGGCTTGTTAGTCGCACTGTCACGCCGAGCATCCCGCCTCGCGTGGACTATGAGCTGACCGAGCTTGGTCGCTCACTTAAAAAGCCGGTGGAAGCCCTCGCCAATTGGGCGATCGCGAACATCGGCGCGGTCTACGAAGCGCAGGCGCGCTTTGACGCGGACCATGACAAGGCCGAGGCTGCGTGAGCACAGCGCCCAGCCAGGCGGATATTCAATCGCTTCTCAGTCGAGGAGAAGAGTTGGCGGCGAACGGACACAGCGGCTAGAGCCGATCGATGCTCAAGCCCGTCACAACTGACATCGAAGCTTTAAAGCTTATCGACGAGCGCCTGCGCTGGCTGGCGTCCTGGACTATCCACCACGCCAATCACATCCGCGAGAACGCCGACGGCCTGAAAGTCGGAGGTCACCAGGCGAGCTGCGCCTCGATGACCTCGATCATGGCGGCGCTCTATTTCCATGCGCTGGGCGAGAACGATCGCGTGGCGGTCAAGCCGCATGCTGGGCCGGTGCTTCACGCAATCCATTATCTGCTCGGGACGCAATCGCGCGATGCGCTGGAAAAATTTCGCGGTTTGGGTGGCGCTCAGTCCTATCCCAGCCGGACGAAGGACAAGGTCCCGGTCGATTTCTCCACCGGTTCCGTAGGCCTCGGCGTGGCGATCACCCTCTTCGCCAGCCTCGTCCAGGACTATCTCACCGCCCACGGCTGGCTTGCCGATGAGGACCGCGGCCGCTTCGTCGCGCTGATCGGCGATGCCGAGCTCGACGAGGGCAACATCTATGAGGCGCTGATTGAGGGCTACAAGCACGACGTCCGCAACCTGTGGTGGATTGTCGACTACAATCGCCAGAGTCTCGACGCGAC
>JBKPLG010000006.1:0-5572 GCA_046731515.1 Pseudomonadota bacterium
CTCGCGGGAAGTTACGTGACCGCCGAGTTTGACTCCACCGTGCCGGAGCCGCTGGCGACACGGACCGGCATTCGTTCGGGCAACCGCCTACCGACCGTTCCCAAGTTCCAGATGGCCGCGACCGCGACCTACGGACAAAGGTGGGGCGGCGACAAAGAATGGTACCTGACGACCAGCTTCCAGCACGTCGGTAGCCGCTACACGCAGCCGGGCGATCAGGAGAGCCTAAACGAGTTCTTCAATTTCATTTTCTTCGATCCGGTGACAGGAGCCTTCGGCACGAACACGCAGAGGTTCGGTTCGCTCAAGCTGCCGTCTTACGAGCTCGTCAATCTCTCTGCGGGTCTGCAGTGGGACAGCGGATTCGAAGTGGTCGCTTACGTCAACAACCTCTTCGATGAGAATCCGAAGCTTTCGCTCGATCGTGAGCGTGGAGGTCGCGCAAGACTCGGTTACAATATCGGTCAACCGAGGACGATCGGACTGACGCTGCGGTACAACTTCCGGTCGGAGCCGGCCGCGCCGCCGCCTCCTCCGCCACCACCGCCGCCCCCGCCTCCGGCGGCCGAGCCTCCACCGCCTCCGCCGCCACCTCCGCCTCCTCCGCCCCCACCGGTCGAGAGTGGGGAGCGCGGCTGATCGGCGCTTGATGACGAATGAAAGCGGCAGACCTCAGGTCCGGCCGCAGTTGAGCGTGACGCGCCGCTCGCTCCTGATTGGGGCGGGCGGCGCTGCTTTTTTTCCGGTAATGGCCAATGCGGTGACGACGGGAAGCAAAAGTCATGTGGCCGTGATCGGTGCCGGCGTGTTCGGCGCCTGGACGGCCGTTCATCTTTTGCGCTCCGGCCATCGCGTCACTCTGATCGACGCTTGGGGCCCGGCGCATTCGCGCGCTTCGTCCGGCGGGGAATCGCGATTGACCAGGGGCGCTTACGGAAAGGACGCCATCTACACGCGCATGGCTCTCGACAGCCTCAAAGAGTGGAAGGCGCTGAGCGCCGTCGCCGGCCTGCCAATTTTCTACGAATGCGGAGTGCTGTTCTTCTTCCCGACGGAAGAGCAATATGTCCGCGACAGCCTGGCCGCGCACAAAGAGATGGGTATTGCGACGCGGGCGCTAAACCGGTCCGAGATGAACCGGCATTTCCCGATGATCGATTTCACCGGCGTGGAAGTCGGCCTGTATGAACCGGGCTTCGGAGCACTAATGGCCCGACGCTCCGTCCAGACCTTGGTCGACGTCTTCGTCCAGCGCGGCGGCACATATTTGAAGGGGTTGAGCCGTCCGCCGCAGATCGCAGGCGCTGAGTTGGCAGAGATCGCGCTCGCCGACGGCAGCAGAATCGGTGCCGACCAATTCGTTTTCGCGCTCGGACCCTGGCTGCCCAAAATCTTCCCTGACATCATCGGACAGCGCATCCTTCCGACGCGCCAGGAGGTTTTTTTCTTCGCTCCACCCGCCGGCGATCGTCGTTTTCAACCCACGGCCATGCCCGGGTGGGCCGACTTTAACGGCGGCGACATTTTCTACGGATTTCCGGATCTTGAGGCGCGTGGAGTGAAATTCGCACACGACGCGCACGGGCTCGAGGTCGATCCCGACACACAAGACCGCCAGCCAACCGAAGCGGCGCTCGCCGAAATCATCGCCTTCCGGGATCGGCGATTTCCATTGCTCCGTGGGGCGCAGCTCACCGAAGCGCGTGTCTGCCAATATGAGAACAGCTCCAACGGCGATTTCCTGATCGACTTCCACCCTCAGTTGAAAAATGTCCTGCTCGTAGGAGGCGGGTCAGGCCATGGTTTCAAGCACGGGCCGGAGGTCGGTCGCTACGCGGCGCAGCGACTTTTTGGGTCCGTCGAGCCTGAGCCGCGATTTAGCCTCGCCTCCAAGAGCGAGGTCCACCACCGCGAGGTGCATTAACGGCCCGGTACGCTTGCAGGGCGGCAGGGATTAGGCGCAGATTGGCTGCAGCTCCCGGCGGGAGGGGCTCGGGTGCCTGGCGAGCAAAGGAGCTGCACGAGCTCGCCGCCGGGGGCGTGCAGGTCTAGAAATCGACGGTGGCCCCGGCGAAGATGTAGCGGCCGAGCGGGTCGTACAGTTGCGGATAGGTGTTGCCGTTGCAGAATGCGCCAAAAGAGCTGCTACCGCACGCGCCCGCGTTGCCGCTTGCGACGACCGGCGGCTCCCGGTCGAAGATGTTCCGGACGCCGAGGCGGAGCTGGTATTTTCCGTGAATGCTGAACAGGCCGGTCAGGTCGAAATAATTTTGAGCGCCGATCTTCGCGACGATTGGGCTCGGTGACGGCAAACCAAACGTCGGCACACCCGTGTTCACTCTATCAACTCTGGCCTTGCCGACATGCCGCCAGTGGAAGGAAAGGGAAACTCCGCTGCCCGGATCCCAGGTTAGCCGGGCGTTGTGCCGCCAGTGCGGCAGTGGACTCCCGCACGCATAGCCGTAGAGCCCGGCGCAATTGTATGGTGTCGCAAGCCCACCATTGTCGACGATATAGCGATCGAGCCAGGTGCCGATGAACTCGAGGTTCGCCGAGCCCCAGCGGCCAAGTCGCTGCGTATAAGTCGACGCCACATCGATACCGCGGACCTTGAAGGCGCCGATATTGGCTTTCCGGTCGTCGACGAATCCCTGCGGCGTGATCCACAGCGACCCGTTGGCATCGCGGTGGACCCGGCTGCAGAAGAACGGGTCGCCGGTCACGACACAGGTATCCAGGATCACACCGGCGCCGATCTGGGCGATCGAGCCCTTGAGCTGGATATCGAACCAGTCGACCGTGGCGCTGAAGCCGGGAAGGAAGCGCGGCTGAAGGACAATGCCGATCGCCCGCGTTGTTGCTTCTTCCGGCTCGAGGTCGAGATTGCCGCCCGCGATCGAATGATAGCCTCCTCCCAACTCTTCGAGAGGATTGGCGATGATTCGACCAAATTGTTCGGCGGTGACACCCGTGCGCGCACATTGCTCGGGCGTGGCGACCGGCACGAGGCCGGCACACGGATCGGTATCGAAGAATTCCCTGAATGATGGCGCGAACAGTTCCTGGACGTTCGGCGCTCGGACGGCGCGCTGCTGGCTCGCGCGGAAGCGAATGCCGCGGATCGGAGTTAGCTCCAGTGCTAGCTTATAACTATTGGTGGTGAAGCTACTCTGGCCATTCTTGTACCATGATTGGCGGTAGCCGCCTTCGAACGTCAGGTCATAGATGATACGCTGGGACAAGAGCGGGAAGCGCAGCTCGCCGAACAACTCCTTGACCTGGGTCGAGCCCGTGAATGGCTGGAGAGGAGTGTCTTGCCCTGCGAGATCTCCGCTCTGAAAATTCTCGTCCGGGCGAAGATCGAGCGTATCCTTGCGGTATTCCGCCCCTATGTTCACTGCGGGGCCCTTACTGGCCCATGGGCTGCGAATTCCAAATTCTTCCAATTCGGCAGTCACGAATGCGGTCGCGACGCGCTGCTTCACCGTGCCTCCGAGTCTGGCGGGCACGCCGAGGTAAGCGGCCGCTTCCGGCGTAACCGCACCCAGCTCGAACACGTCCCACGGTAGGCAGTTCGGATCCTCCCCCGTCAGGACCGAGCGGCAGACGGGCTGACCGGTTGCCGGGTCCGCGATCACGTCCCTGGACCGTACGAGATGGCTGATCAGGAGATCGTTGGTGAAGACTTGCTTCATTCGGACTTTTCCGAAGAGATAGCTCGCGTCATAGGAAAGGCCGCGCTTGAGGTCGCCCCTCATTCCAGCGACTGCGCGCAGATCCTTGTGCCGGATGTCCGCTCGGCGCGGGCCGCCCTCGATGTTCCGCCGGCCAACGCCAAGTACGCCCTTGAAATAGGTCTCGCCCGTGACCGGATCGACAAAAGGGGTTGGAGATCCTTCGATCGCAACCAGATTGTCGTGATTGTCAAAGATCGGCGTTTCGCCGACAAAATTGCCGGTAAAACAGACCAGTGATCGTTGTTGATCCGACAGCAACGGATTGTCGCAATTGATTTCGAAGATATTCGTTGCAAAATCGCCAGACGGAGCGATCTGCGCAACCGTCCGGTCGTCCATGAACATGAACTCGAAATAGGGCTTCAGCGCATCGTTGAACTCGAAATCAGCGAAACCGCCCGCGGTGTATCGTCGCCCCGGTCGCTGAAAGTAGTTGAAAGGCGCGAAGTTGAAGGGCGAGGAAGGGCCTGGAACGAAGGTGCGGCCTTCGCCGAGATGGAAAAGGTCGAAGTTCGTGATGAACGTTCCCTCTGCCGATACGAGTGAACCGCCGCACATGATGGGATCGTTGGTGTGGCTGATCTGTGCAGTGCAGGCGCTGTAGTCGCGCTCCGCCTGTGTGACCTGCTCGATTTTGCGGTAGCCTGCATAAGCCATGACATGGCCGCGACCGTCTGTGAACGCCTGGCCGAAGGCGGCGTTGATGTCCCGGATTCCGCCATCGGCCTCATTTCCGGTTGGAACTGGGAAACCTTTCTCCCGGAGCGCGTCTCTCAAATCGGCGCCGTCGCGATTCCGGTGCTGATAGAAGCTCGACTGGGCGTCGAGCCGTAACCCGTCGAGCCGGGTTTCGAGGATGAAGTTGACCACTCCCGCGACCGCGTCCGAGCCATACACCGATGAGGCGCCGCCGGTCAGCACCTCGACCCGCTTGATCAGCGCAGAAGGCACCACATTGATGTCGGCCGCCGGATCGGTTGGGTCGCCGGGCAGGAGACGCCTGCCGTTCACCAGCACCAATGTGCGGAGCGTACCGAGGCCCCGCAGGTCGATCGTCGCGGTTCCTGTAGCTCCGTTGGAGATGAAGGAGCCCTGGTTCGGCCTGACCTGCGGCAGCGCGTTGATCAGGCTCTCCGTCATCACCGCTCCTTCGAGCTTAACCTCCTGGTTGGTGATGACCGTCACTGGGCTGACGGCCGTCAGGTTCGGCCGCGGAATGCGCGAGCCGGTGATGACGATCGGCGGAGTTTCCGTGACCTCCTGCTGCGGCTGCGTCCCGGGCGGCAATGGTTCAATGGTCGCCAAAGAAGACGGCGCAGTCTCCGGATTCTCCGGAGCCTGAGTTTGAGCCGCGGCTATTGGCCAGTGAGAAAGCCCCGCGGGCAATAAAAGCGCCGTGCTGCACAGCAACCGACGCAGGACGGCAATGTTTGCCCCGATCCGCAGAGCCCGTCCCCCTGGGCTGCATGAGCGGCAAAGACTACACGTTACGGCTGTTAATTACGAGTAAAATACACCGTCTTGCACATGAGGTTTATCTCCGGCCGGCTTCGCGCAGAGCAAAAGCTGCCAACTGCCCGCCTCTAATCATCGGCTCCGCTTCACGAGTTGCTGGCAAATGGGTTCTGGCTGCTTGCGGCAGAAATCAGGGCTTCGTCCGCTTCGCCAATAGTCAAGCAGACCGGTACGCTGTGCCAGTTGCAGATAACGAGGATCGCGGCGCATCGGCGCAGCCCCCGGTGACGTGATGAATTCGAGTGGCGCAATGTCCGGTTGATCGAGCCAGATGCGCTCCGTTTCCGCGGGCGTACGGCCTACCCGGCGCGGGTAGAGCT
>JBKPLG010000007.1:0-59397 GCA_046731515.1 Pseudomonadota bacterium
GATACGATCGAGGCCGATTCACGGCGAGAGGGTGAGGCAGGCGAGTTGAACGCATGATTGGATTAGTGCTGGTGACCCACGGCCGCCTCGCGGCCGAATTCGTCACGGCAATGGAGCATGTGGTCGGGCCCCAGGAGGCAATCGAGGCAATCTCTATCGGGCCGGAAGACGATATGGAGTCTCGACGGAAGGATATCGCCGATGCGATCGGACGCGTCGACGAAGGTCAGGGCGTGATCATCCTCACCGACCTTTTCGGCGGAACGCCATCGAACCTTGCGATCAGCCTGATGAAGAGCGAGAACATCGAGGTCATCGCCGGCGTTAACCTGCCAATGCTTATCCGTCTCGAAGGTGCTCGCAAGGTGATGCCGGTCCATGCCGCCGTCGCCGCCGCTCGTGAGGCCGGTCGCAAATATATCTCCGTCGCGTCCGAGATCCTCGGGGAAGCGGCGGCTTGACCCCGGTCACCCGGGAAGTTCGAATCACTAACAAGCGCGGTCTTCACGCCCGGGCGAGCGCGAAGTTCGTCAACCTCGCCAGTCAAATCGATGCCGAGATCGAGGTCGAAAAGGACGGCAACCGCGTCTGCGGCACTTCGATCATGGGCTTGATGATGCTCGGGGCCGCAATGGGCGACACGATCATCATCCACGTTCAAGGCATTGCCGCGGAGGAAGCGCTGTCCAAGCTCGTAGAATTGATCGAGGAGCGGTTCGGGGAGGAATAATGCCCCGTCAGGTCACCGCCTTTTCCAACGCCACGGTCAAGCGCCTGCGCTCGCTCCGCGACAAGAAGGGCCGGCGGGCCGAGCGCATGTTCCTCGCCGAAGGTCTACGCATCCTCACCGAAGCTCGCGACAGCGGGCGCTTGCCCGAGATCGTCGCCTTCTCGCCTGAAGGCGCGAAACATGCCTTAGCCGCTGAGATCATCGCCGCGACCGAAGCTGCCGGCGGCGAGGCGATCGAGACAACGCCGGAGATCCTGTCCAAGATGTCGGGTAAGGACAATCCGCAGATGGTGCTCGGCGCGTATCGACAGCCGGGTACTTCGATCGAGCAGATCGATCGATCGAGAGCTCCGCTGTGGATCGCCGTGCAGGCGCTGCGCGATCCGGGAAATATCGGCACGATCCTGCGAACGGGCGACGCAGTGGGTGCAGGCGGTCTGATCCTTATCGACGAATGCGCCGACCCGTTTTCCGTCGAAGCGGTCCGTGCCTCGATGGGCGCGGTGTTCACTCAGGAAGTCGCAACCACGCGCTGGCCGGAGTTCGTGACCTGGCTGCGGTCGGGCGAGGCGCAGCTAGTCGGAACATCCCTCCGTGCCAGCGTCGATTATCGTCTGCCCCGCTACGAAGCGCCGACCTTCATCCTCGTCGGCAACGAGGCCCAGGGCCTGCCGGGCGAGTACGAGGAGGAATGCGACGTCCGGGTGAGAATCCCGATGATGGGCAGGGCCGACAGTCTCAACGCGGCCATGGCGACGGTGGTCATGGCCTATGAGGTGCTTCGTCAGCGCGAACCGCCCTCTGACGCTTGAATTGGGTCACGCACGCTCCAGCCTCGGCTCCGCAGGACCAGAAAGTAATACCCTAGGCTGAGCAAGATCTGGGCCACGGTCGCGATCAGGCTTATCCGCCCCTCTTCAAGGTCCTGCCAGTTCATGAAGATGACATAGGCCAGGGCGGCAAGGGTGACGAAGGGCGCGATCGGATGAAACGGCATCCGGTAGTGGGCATGGGCGGTCGTTCCGGTGCGGCGTCCGACAATCGCCGCGAGCGCAATCCCGGCATAGACGGCAATTAGCCCTGTTCCGCTGAGCAACAGCAACAGGCTCAAAGGCAGGAAACAGGCTGCAATCCCGATGACACCGCAGAAGAGAGTTGCCATCCACGGAGATCCGTGCCGCGGGTGAAGCGCGGACAGCCAGGCGTCGAGAGGATGGCCCCAGCTGCTGTCGCGACCCGTACTGTAGAAGAAGCGCGCGCAAGCGAGCAGGAATGCGATGGCGGCGTTGAGAATGGCGATCGCGACTCCGACGGCGACGAAGCCGGCGAGGGTATTGCCTCCACGTTCGGCCACGAAAGCGCCGAACGGATCGTCAGCCTTGAATAGCGCCGGCAGGTCCGGAGCGCCGACGAGCACCGCGATCAGCGGCAAGCCCTCGCAGATCAGGGTCAGAACCAACCCCCAGAGCACGGCTCGGGCGACCTGGCGCGGCGCCTCGTGCAATTCCTCGGCAAAGTAGACCGCGGTTCCGCAGCCATTGAGGGCGAAGATGCCGATCGTCGTTGCGACGCCGATGGCCGCGGGCGTCACTGGCGGTAGCCCGGCCGGTCCCGGCATCACCGGATGCAGCAATAGCTCGGGGAGCGCCCGCATCGGCCCGGCGAAAACCAATGCGGCGACCACTGCCAAAGCGACAAGTTCGATTGCCAGGAAAATACCTGTGATCCAGGCATTTACGCGAATGTTGAACAGCCCGCATATGGTCGCAAGCGCGACAATCGCGATGGCGACCGGTACTTCGGGAAGGCCCGGAATAACGACCGCCAGGACCGCGCTGATCCCGAGGCCGGCCACGGGCGGGAAGAGGACATTGTTGACAACACTGACGCCCAAGATCGCGAAGCCGGATGCCGGACCCATTGTCCGCGCGACCATCACATATTCGCCGCCGGCGATCGGCCAGGCCGAGGACAGTTCGGCGTAGATGTAGGCCGTCGCCACGAGCACGACCGCGGAGATGATCATGGCCCATAGCGCGCCCGATCCCGCCACCTGGAGCATTCCGGGAATGATGACGAAGACGGAGGAAGCGGGCGTTGTCACCGACAATGTCAGGAAGAGCACCGCAAACATTCCGAGGCTGCGCGGAAGCGGCCTCGGTTGCGGCGTCAGCGACTGGTCGAGCCTTTCCTGCAAGGTTCAATGGCTAGACGGAACATCGTCGATCCCGCAAGGTTGCTCCGGTCATGAAAAAATATCTCGCAGTCTTGATGACAGCGCTTCTCGGCGGCTGCATGACCGCGCCACCGCCACCCCCGCCGCCTTACCATGCGGTCGGCACGGAGCCCTTCTGGAACCTGCTGATCGACGAGCACAATCTAACCTTCACGCAGCCCGACGTTCAGCCGCTCACCCAGCCGACTCCGCCGGTGATCCATGGGTTTGCGGGTGAAATCTATCAAACGCCCCGGATCAACGTGAACATCGTGCACTCACCGGGATGCAGCGACGGGATGAGCGATCGTGTCTATCCGGACAAGGTGCAGGTGACCGTCGACGGACGCCAATTCAATGGGTGCGGCGGGCTTTAGATCAACTCTCCTGGCGATGACGCTGGCCGGGTGCACCAGCATCGCCGCCGATGCGCGCACCCTAGAAAGCACGCGGTGGCATGTGGCGACTATCAACAGCCGGGCGACGTCCACTACTGCCGATTACGGGATCGAGTTCAAAAATGGCCGTATCGGCGGCCGTTTCGGCTGCAATGGGTTCGGCGGCCGGTATTCGATACAGCGGGACCAGCTGATTGCCCGTGACGTCGCGTCAACACTGATGGGCTGTCCGGAACCTGCCGCAAGTTTCGAAAGTCAGGGATTTGCGATCCTGAACCAGCCGATGCGCATGATCTGGTCGAGCGGCAGAAACCTTACGCTGAGCAACTCCGCCGGCTCAATGATGCTGGAACGAACGCCCTAGCTACTACTCGGCCGCGATCTGCGGCGGGCTTTAAATTCACTAAAGTCACGCGGTTTGGCGCCATTTTGCGTGAACTTAGCGGAGGCTTCGTCTTTTCGCCCGGTGGTTCTCAAACTGGTCAAAGAGCCTGCTCATAGACGCAGCAGGCGAAGTCCTATTTTGCAAGCAGTTGCTTACTCGGCCGCGATCTGCGGCGGTTGGTCCGGTTCGGTGCGGCTCAGTTCGAGTTCCTCATCGGCGTAGCGCGGAAGCGCCTCGACCGGCGTTAGAACATCAATCTCACGGCGTCCGGGCTCGATATTGAGCTCGCGGAATTTGCGGGCGGTCACCAGCGAGCGCGTCTCAAAACTGGCAACGAAGCTGTTGTAATTATTGACAGCAGTGGAGAGTCCACTGCCGACCTTCCGAAGGTCATCGGCTGCCTTGGCGAGGCGCTCGTACAGCTCCTTGCCGAGCTCGCCAATTTGCCGGGCTTCCTTGGCAAGTCGTTCCTGACGCCACACCGCAGCAACCGTCCGAGCGATGGCAATCAAATTCGTTGGAGTGGCAAGCAGCACCTTCTTGTCAAACGCATAGTCCCAAAGGCCCGAATCCTGCTCGAGCGCGGCCGTCAGGAAATGCTCGCCGGGGATGAACATCACCACATAATCGGGCGCGTCTTCGAACTGAGACCAATAAGCTTTTGCGCCGAGCGTGTTAACGTGGGCACGGATCGCGGAGGCGTGTGCCGTCAAATGAGTCTCGCGATCGGCTTCATCGATCGCCCCGAACGCATCCTGATATTCGTTTAAGGACACTTTAGCGTCGATGACCAGCGACTGGCCGCCTGGCACCCGGACCACGACGTCGGGCCTGAGCCTCCCGCCTTCTCCGTCCGCGACGCTGACCTCGGTCGCGAAATCGCAATGTTCCGACAATCCGCACGTTTCGAGAACATTCCGCAATTGCTGCTCGCCCCAGCGGCCCCGCGCCTTGGGCGCGTTCCTCAGCGCATTCACAAGCTTGGCGGCTTCGGCGGAGACGCGCTCCGTGCCGGTGCGCATGGCCTCAATCTGACCCGACAGTAGTCCGAATGCGTCGCGACGCTCGGCTTCGACCTTCTGCACCGTCGTTTCATAGCGCTCCAGACGCTCGTGGACTGGTTGGAGAAGCGCCTTGAGGTTGTGCCCGGCGCTCTCCTCCGATTGGCGGAAGCGCTGATCGGCGCGCTTCAAAAACGTTTCCTGGGCCTCCGCCAGGAGCTTGTTGCTGATTTCGGCAAATTGCGCGGACAGCGCCTCTTTGGCCTCGACAAACTCTTTGATTCGCGCCTCGAACCCCTTGTCGCGCTCGGATTGCGAGGCCTCGAGCGCAGCCAGCCTGGTCGCGGCATCTCGATTGGAGTCACGCTCCTTGATCACCTCATCAAGCTGGAGCCTCAGCGATTGGACGGTTTGCCGGGCACCGGCGGCCTCGCGGCTTGCGAACAGCCAGCCGATGATTGCGCCAAGTCCAAGCGCCGCCAGACCGACCATGATAATCGTTGCATCCACGAGCCCCGCCTCCCGGAACAGATAGAGAACTTTAGGGTGAATTTCATTCACCGACAATAGGAACCGCGCTACGGGCCGCTGGTTCTCCACAGGATTCTCGGGGAGTTTTCAGCCATGTCCATCCGCAAGATGATCTCGCTCCACCCCAGTGTCGCCGGCCACGTCAACCAGCCGCTCGGCGATGCCGTGCATCACATGATGTACTGCGCGAAAATGTGTCTGAGCTGCGCCGACGCCAGCCTCGCCGAGGATATGGAGATGCGGCAATGCATCCGGCTTTGCCTGGATTGCGCTGACATCTGCCATGCGACCTCGAACGTCGCTCTACGGCACACCGGATCGGACGAGCAGTCGTTGCGCGAAGCGCTCGATCTCTGCGCCCGCCTCTGCGATGCCTGCGCCGCGGAATGCGAGAAGCACCCCTACGAGCATTGCAAGCTGTGCGCGCAAATGTGCCGGGAATGTGCGGAGGACTGCCGCAACGCGGCAATGGCCGTGATGGAGCCGGCCTAGAAGTCGCTCTTGCCGAAGCGTGGAATGCCCTGGTTCTGGCCGGGCGGATCCAGCGTGCTGACGTCGAGCTTGAGAGGCTCCCCGATCCAGTGGGCCAGGGTGGTGTGATCCGCGAGATCATCATGGGTCAGCGGATGGACCAGCGCACGAAGGCCTGAGGCCTCAATCGCGGCAATCACGCCAGGACGCGACCGCCCGAGGAAATGAACTTCGTATTGCGGGATGGGATGGGGGCCGACGCCTCGGTCGGTCATCTGGCCGACAAATAGGATTTCCGGGTCGTCGCGGGTTGCCCAACCGAGGAATTCGTCGCGCAACCGTTCCGCTGCGGACCGCTCATCGGCCGAATAATAGATATGGGCGTGATAGGGAGTGAAACCACTCATCATGCCGCGTCCTGTCAGGCCGCTTTCAGCTGTTCTTTCCGCTGCTTGGCGAGCTTCTTGAGGATCATTTCGCGCTTGAGACGCGAAAGATGGTCGATGAAGAGAATGCC
This sequence comes from Pseudomonadota bacterium, assembly GCA_046731515.1. GTDB lineage: Bacteria > Pseudomonadota > Alphaproteobacteria > Sphingomonadales > Sphingomonadaceae > Sphingomicrobium. The sequence goes on from JBKPLG010000007.1 coordinate 6,249, forward strand.
GTTGAGATGGTCCATCTCATGCTGGAGACAGGTCGCGAGCAGGCCCACGAGCTCTTCCTCGTGCGCCTTGCCGTCGAGATCGAGCCAGCGCGCGCGGATACGATCGGGCCGATCGACCTCGGCATATTGGTCGGGCACCGACAGGCACCCCTCGGTGTAAGGTACTTCCTGGTCCGAATGCTCGAGGATCTCGGGATTGATGAAGACGCGCGGATCCTTGACCGGCTCACCGCCCTCTTCTTCCGGCTCCTGCAGGTCGATCACGAGAATGCGCTTCGGAACGCCCACCTGGATCGCGGCAAGACCGATACCCGGCGCCTGATACATCGTCTCGAACATGTCGGCGACGAGGTTACGAACCTCGTCGTCGACCTGCTCGACGGGCGAGGAGGTCTGCCGCAGGCGCGGATCCGGAACTTCAACGATGGGCAGAATGGCCATGAGGCAGATTTAGTCTTTCGCTGGAAGCTCTTCAAGCAATCGGCCGACGCGCGCGAAGGGCCTGGGCAAGCGTGCCCTCGTCGAGATAGTCGAGCTCGCCTCCGACGGGAAGTCCGTGAGCCAACTGGCTGAGACGAATAGGAAATCCTTCTAAACGCTCGGCGAGGTAATGCGCCGTCGTTTGCCCCTCGAGAGTTGCATTCATGGCTAGCACGACTTCATCGATCCCAGCTTGGGAAACCCGCTGGACGAGCCGATCGATGGTCAAGTCCTCCGGCCCGACCCCATCCAGGGCGGAAAGTCGCCCGCCAAGGACATGATAGCGACCAGGGAAGAGGCGTGAGCGATCCAGCGCCCACAAATCGGCCACCTCCTCGACCACACAGAGCGATTTCTCGTCCCGGCGCGGATCCTTGCAGATCGAGCAGGGATCGGACGTGTCGACATTGCCGCACACTGAGCAGGTCGACAGCTTGTCGGCCACGTTTTGGAGCGCCGCCAGCAACGGCTGGAGCGCGGCTTCCCGGCGTTTCATCAGGTGAAGCACGGCGCGCCGCGCCGACCGCGGGCCGAGGCCCGGCAGCCGCGCCAGCGCTTGCGACAATGTCTCGATCTCCTGACTGGCCACGGTGCTGAGGTAGGCAATTCCGGTTCATTTCGCCATACGCGCCGGCATGCGCATCGTCTTCATGGGCAGTCCGGAGTTCGCCGTCCCGAGCCTCGACGCGCTCATAGAGCATGCGCACGAAGTGGTCGCGGCTTACTGCCAACCACCGCGCCCGGCCGGCCGCGGAAAGGCTGCCCGAAAAACTCCCGTGCACGAGCGGGCCGATGAGTTGGGGATCGAGGTCCTCACTCCAAAAACGCTGCGCGATGCTGATGAGCAGGCCAGGTTTCGAGCTCTCGGGCCGGATGTCGCCATCGTCGCCGCATACGGGCTGATCCTTCCCGCGGCGATCCTCGAAGTCCCGAAAGCCGGCTGTATCAACGTCCATGCCTCTCTGTTGCCGCGCTGGCGCGGGGCGGCGCCGATCCAGCGCGCGATCCTGGCCGGCGATGAGATCAGCGGTGTCACTCTGATGAAGATGGACGAAGGCCTCGACACGGGGCCGATGCTATCTCGGCATACCCTCGACATCCGTGAGAAGAATGCCGAAGAAGTCACGGAAGAACTAGCGAATCTTGGAGCACGAGCGCTGATCGAATGGCTCGAGAATCCAACCCCGCCTGAGCCGCAGCCGATCGCCGGCGTCACCTACGCCTCGAAGGTCGACAAGGCCGAGACGCGGATCGACTGGAACCAGCCGGCGAAGGACATAGAACGCCAGGTTCGCGCCTTCTCGCCATCTCCCGGCGCGTGGTTCGAAGCGAAGGGCGAGCGCATTAAATTGCTCGAAGCCGCAATTGGCCCGGACGCGACGGGAAAGCCGGGGGAAGTCCTGGACGACAGTCTCGATATAGCGTGCGGAGTGGGCCTTATCCGGCCGCTGAAGCTGCAACGTGCGGGGCGCTCTGCGATGGCGCCCAGCGACCTCTTGCGCGGATTCCCCATTACCGAGGGCACGATCCTGCCGTGACCCGCTGGCGTCTGACGATCGAATATGACGGTGGGCCCTTCATGGGCTGGCAACGCCAGGACCATGGCCCTTCAGTCCAGCAGTCGCTCGAAGAGGCGCTGCAGGGCATGACCGGCGAAGAGGCCGCGTTCACGGCCGCTGGCCGAACGGATGCCGGAGTCCATGCACTTGCCATGTCCGCGCATGTCGACGTCACAAAGTCGCTAACGCACCACCGACTTCGGGAGGGACTGAACGCGCTCGTCCGGCCTAATCCAATTTCGGTGCAGGATGTCCAGGAAGTCGCCGAAGACTGGCACGCGCGATTCTCCTGTGTCGGGCGGCGGTACCGCTACCGAATCCTCAACCGCAGGGCGCCGCCGGCGCTCGAGAGCGGGCGGGTCTGGCATATCGCTGTCCCACTCGACCTCCAGGCGATGCAGGAAGGCGCCGTCCATCTCATCGGACGTCACGATTTCACGACGTTTCGCTCGGCCCAATGCCAGTCGGACAGCCCGGTGAAGACCCTCGATGTGCTGAACGTCAGCAAGGTGGGGGAAGAGATTCACATCGAAGCGGCCGCGCGCAGCTTTCTCCACCACCAGGTGCGCTCAATGGTCGGTTGCCTTGTGCTCGTCGGTCGCGGCCAGTGGACTCCCGATGACATTGGCAAGGCGCTGGAGGCGCGCGACCGATCCGCGCTCGGGCTCAACGCGCCGCCGCACGGTCTGTATTTCGTCGAGGCGATCTATCCTCCCTCGAACGCGGAGGATTAAACCAGCATTTCTTTGGCGGGCGGGCGGCTTTCCCATGATTGCGGGCTCGCCGTGAGGCCGTAGGCGCCCGCGCAGAAGATGGCGATCACATCGCCCGGCTCCGCACGCGGCAGCATGACGTCATCGCCGAATATGTCGTGCGGAGTCGCGAGACAGCCGGTCACGGTCACCTCTTCTTCCGGCGGGACGCCGAACCGGTGGGTCATGGCCATGGGAAAGTTGCCGCGACCGCGTTCCGACAGACAGCCCGTTGCGCTGAGGAAGTGATGGCCGCCTCCCTCTATCGTCAGGAAGGTCTTGCCGCAGCTCTCCGTACGGTCGAGAACCCGCGAGAGATACACGCCCGCTTCACCCACCAGCCAACGCCCGAGCTCGAGCGAAATGCGCGTTGTCGCCAGCAACTCTGGCGCATTGCAGAGCGTATCATGAAGCGCTCCCGCCATGCGGTAGATGTCGAGCGACTCCTCGCCCTCGAAACAGGGGATGTCGAAACCACCGCCGAGGTTCAGTTCCGGGAGAGGCAGGCCGATCGCTTGAGTGATCTCACCGGCTGACATGACGATTGCTTTGTGCGCCTCGATCAGCGCCCCATCGTTGAGACATTGCGCGGCGGCGAACATGTGCAGCCCGTGCCAGTCAACGTCCGCTTCGAGAAGGCCCTGAACCAACGAGGGCACGCGTTCGGCATCGACGCCGAAGGGACTGGGCCTGGCGCCTAACGTCACCTTCCCGCCTTCTATGGCCAGGGGGGGATTAACCCGCACTGCTAGCTTCGGCTGGATACCCACGCGTTCGCCGGCGAGAATTGCACGCCGCGCCTCCCCCTCGCTCTCGAGGCTGATGATCGCACCCGCGGTGATTCCCGCGTCGAGTTCATCGTCGCTCTTGCCCGGACCAGCGAAGTGCATCGGAATTCCGGCAAGTTCCGCGCGCTTCAGATGCTCGAGCTCGCCGCGCGAAACCACTCGAAAGCCTTCCACGTACCTGCCAAGAAAGTTCAACAAATCTACATAAGGATTTGCGCTGACAGAATAATATAGTGCGACGCCATCCGGCATCGCGGCCCTCAGCCGAGCGATTTGACCGCCGATGATATTGTTGTCGTAGACGAATAGCGGAGTGCCGCCGGCCTCTTTGACGAGATCTTCGACCGCCTCGCCGCCAATCAACAACTGGCCATCATCGCGCGCGGCGAAATATGGCGGGATCGGCCCCATCGGCTTCATCGGGAACCCCCTTGGAAACTCTGCCTGCCCGAAGCCCGCCGGCTATTCGGCCGCCAGGGCCTCGAACTCCTGTGCGGCCAGATATTTTTCTGCATCGAGTGCGGCCATGCAGCCGGTGCCCGCCGCGGTCACCGCCTGACGATAGATCTTGTCCATCACGTCGCCGCAGGCGAAAACGCCCGCCACGCTGGCGTTGGTCGTTCCCGGCTCCACTCTGATGTACCCGTCATCATCGAGCTCGAGTTGTCCGTGGAACAGCTCGGTCGCGGGAGTGTGGCCGATCGCCACGAAGGCTCCCTCGACCGGAAGGCGAGTAATCTCGCCATTGCGCTTGTTGCGTACGTCCAAACCCACGAGCGCTTCGGGTTCGCCGCCGCCGACGAATTCGATGACTTCGCTGTCCCAGATGATCTTGATGTGAGGGTTGGCGAACAGCCGGTCTTGCAGGATCTTCTCGGCGCGCAAAGCATCGCGCCGGTGAATGAGGGTGACGTCATGGCTGTGGTTGGTGAGATAGAGGGCCTCCTCCACTGCAGTGTTGCCGCCGCCGATCACCGCCACTCGCTTGCCGCGATAGAAGAAGCCGTCACAGGTCGCGCAGGCCGACGCGCCCCTGCCCTTCATGTGCTCTTCGGAAGGAAGGCCCAGCCATTTTGCCTGCGCTCCCGTTGCGATCACGAGGGCATCCGCAAAATATTGCGCTCCCGAATCGCCCGTCAGACGGAATGGCCGGCGCGTCAGGTCGACCGCCGCGACGTGGTCCCAGATCGACTTCGTTCCAACGTGTTCCGCCTGGGCCTGCATCTCCTCCATTAGCCATGGGCCTTGGATGACGTCACGGAAGCCCGGATAATTTTCGACGTCGGTGGTCGTCGTGAGCTGGCCGCCCGGCTGAATGCCCTGGATGAGGACCGGGCTCAGCCCCGCGCGCGCGGCATAGATCGCCGCCGTATATCCAGCCGGGCCGGAGCCGAGCACTGCCAGCCGCGTCGAAATGCTGTTCGTCATGCAAAACATCTAGGCGGCGGCGACGCGGGCCGCAACGGCTCGACGTATTCGTCAGACGGTTCGGCGGCCTTGCACGAAGTTCACGATGAAGACGATGAGCGCCACCACCAACAGAAGGTGGATAAGCGGACTGGCGATGTGGAATGCCAGAAACCCCAAGGCCCACAGGACCAGGATGATGATCGCAATGGTGAGAAGCATGGCGGGTATACCTTTGCCGTGGCGATGCGTCGCCGTAACGGTCAGGTTCCTTTGCCGTTCCCACAGCCGTTACACGAGGCGCGACTGTTTCACAGCCGCATCGATGAAGCCGGCGAACAAGGGATGGGGTTCGAACGGCCGGCTCTTAAGCTCCGGATGGAACTGCACTCCGATGAACCAGGGATGGTCCGGCCGTTCGACGATCTCCGGCAATTGATCGTCAGGAGACATTCCGGAGAATATCAGGCCCACGCCTTCAAGGGCATCGCGGTAGTGGACGTTGACCTCATAGCGATGCCGGTGCCGCTCGCTGATCAGGTCCGCTTCGTAGATCGAACGGACGACGCTGTTGCCGTCAAGCTTGGCGGGATAGGCACCAAGGCGCATCGTCCCGCCGAGGTCGCCATCAGCGGCGCGCTTCTGCAGCCCTTCCTCGCTCATCCACTCCGTAATCATTCCAACTACCGGCTCAGAGGTCTCGCCAAATTCGGTCGTTGAGGCTTCCGGGATGCCGGCCTGGTTTCGGGCGGCCTCGATGCACGCCATCTGCATTCCTAGGCAAATTCCGAAGAACGGGATTTCTCGTTCGCGCGCAAACGTGACGCTCGCAATCTTCCCTTCGCTCCCGCGCTCGCCGAAGCCGCCAGGGACCAGAATCCCGTGAAGCGGCTCCAGCTCGGCAACGATGTCGGACTCCGCATGCTCGAAGAGCTCGGCGTCAATCCACTGGATATTGACCTTCGCCCGGTTGGCTATGCCGCCGTGGACGAGAGCCTCGCGCAAACTCTTATAGGCGTCCGGCAGGCCTACATATTTGCCAACGACGCCGATTGTGACTTCGCTGTCGTAATGGTCGATCCGGTCCATGATCTCATTCCAGCGCCCAAGATCGGGCGCTGGCGCATCGACTATTCCGAACGCGCGGAGCACTTCGTCGTCGAGCCCGCCGGCGTGATATTGCAGCGGCACATCATAGATGTTCCTTGCATCGAGCGCCTGGATGACGGCCGACTTGGGGACGTTGCAGAACAGCGCGATCTTCTCGCGCTCGCTTTCGGGAATTTCCTTCTCCGTGCGGCAAAGGAGAACGTCCGGCTGAACCCCTAGGCTGGAAAGCTCACGTACCGAATGCTGCGTCGGCTTGGTCTTAAGTTCGCCGGCAGCCTTGATCCAGGGCACGAGCGTCGTGTGAACGCTGACGCTATTGCCTCGGCCGACGTCGTTCCTGAGCTGCCGGATCGATTCGATGAAGGGCAAACTCTCAATGTCACCTACCGTCCCGCCAATCTCGCAGATGACGAAATCGCTGCCGTCGGTCTCCGCCAGTGCGAATTCCTTGATCGCGTTGGTGACGTGCGGGATGACCTGAACGGTGGCGCCGAGATAGTCGCCGCGCCGCTCCTTCGCGATGATGTCGCTGTAGATCCGCCCCGTCGTGACATTGTCGGTCTGGCGCGATGAGACGCCGGTAAAACGCTCATAATGTCCCAGATCCAGGTCCGTCTCAGCCCCGTCATCCGTCACATACACTTCGCCGTGCTGATACGGCGACATCGTGCCAGGATCGACGTTCAGATAGGGGTCGAACTTCCGGATTCGGACCTTGTAGCCGCGCGCCTGAAGGAGCGCCCCCAAGGAAGCGGAGAGGAGACCCTTGCCAAGCGATGAGACCACGCCGCCGGTAACGAAAATGAACCGCGCCATGGGATTCGAGGCTTAAGTCGGTTCGGCCCGCCTCCGCAAGCGGGCTGATAAAAAATTATTTGTCGCGGACAGCTATTGAGCGAGCGGAACGGAGGGTTCGTTCTGGTTCTGCTGCTGTTGCGAAGGGGTCTGGGTCGGTGCCGGAGTTGGCTGCGCCTTCTGGATCGGCGCGACCTTGTTCGCCAGCGACGTGTCGATCTTCGTCGGCTCTCGAGTGACGCCCGCGATGGCCGCCATCAGGATCGACAAAGCGATGAAGATTCCGCCGAGGATCGCAGTTGAGCGAGTGAGGAAATCGGCCGCGCCGCGCGCCGTCATGAAACCGGAGGAACTTCCGCCCACTCCGAGCCCGCCGCCTTCGGAACGCTGCATCAGGATGACGCCGACCAGCGCGGCAGCGACCAGGGTCTGAACAATCAGCAAAAAAGCGAACATGACCAACTTTCCGGAAAAAATAGTTCGCGCGACTTAGGCGATCGTATGCGCGCCTTCAACCGCACTGGCGGAGGCGACAATCGGGATGAAGTCGGCCGCCTTAAGGCTGGCTCCGCCCACCAGAGCTCCGTCGACATTGGGGACTGAAAAAATTTCGGCCGCGTTCGATGCGTTTACGGAGCCGCCATAGAGGACGGGCACTTTCTCTCCGGTCTCGCCATAGGCCGCTGCGAGCCGTCGCCTCAGCGCTGCGTGCAGCTCGCCGATCTCGCTCAAAGTCGGGATCTTGCCCGTTCCGATCGCCCAGATCGGCTCATAGGCGATCGCGAGATCGTCGGGGAGCCGGTCGACAGCTGCCTGCACGCGCGGAAGCGACGCATCGAGCTGCGCCTCGACAGTCTCGATCGCGCTCCCGGCCTCGCGAATCTCGAGCGCTTCGCCCACGCAGAGGATAACCCCCAGGCCACAGGCGAGTGCGGCCTCGGCCTTCGCCCTGACCTCTGAATCGTTTTCCCGCTGCGCCTCACGACGCTCGGAATGGCCAACGATCGTCAAGCTAGCGCCTGCGTCCAGCAACATCCGTGCGGAGGTGCAGCCTGTATGGGCACCTTTTTCGGCGTGATGGACATCCTGCGCGCCTATGGCGAAACCGGGGACGGCGCGCGAGGCTCGTTCAATGAGGATCGCCGGCACGCATAGCGCAACGTCGACTTGCGGATAATCCTCGGAAGCATCCGCAATAGCCTTGATTTCCGTAAGATCGGAAGAAAGGCCATTCATCTTCCAGTTGCCAGCGACGAGTTTCCTCAGCGACATCACATTCCCCGTTTGCAACGCCCTAGCCGCCGCTCCGGCAAAGCGGAAGCCGACTGCCTTGATGCGCGTCAGCGCGCACCCTAAAGCTGCGGCTCCTTCCTTCAACGCCAGGATGCCAATGCTCTCTTTCTTCCGCCGCGTGTCCAAATCGAAGATCGGCACCGGAGTCATGGCCATCGTGTTGATCGCCATCCTCGCCGGCTTCGCCATGGCCGACATCTCCAATTTCGGATCTGGCAACCTCGGGTTCGGAATGGGCAGCTCGACCCTCGTGCGCGTCGGCGATCAGGAGATCAGCGAGAAAGAGATGGGCGAAGCCATGCAGCGGCGCCTGACAGAGGTAAGGCAGGAGAATCCTACAGCCGACTATGCGACGATCGTGCGTGACTTCGACGCTATCCTCGACGCTCTGATTGACCAGCGGACGCTACTCGCATTCGCCGACAAGTACGGCTTTCACCTTTCAAAGCGGATGATCGACGCGGAGATTTCTCAGATTCCACAGGCCCGGGGTCTCAACGGACAGTTCAGCCAGCAAGCCTATCAAGGCTTCCTTGCGCAACAGCGCCTGACCGACGCCCAGGTCCGTCAGATCATCGCCGGAAGCAGGCTCCAGCAACTGTTGCTGACTCCCATTGCGGCGAACGCGCGTGTCGCGGTGGGGATGGCTCAGCCTTATGCCTCAATGCTGCTCGAATCGCGCGAGGGCGAAGTTGCGGTGCTACCCATTGAGGTGTTCGCCGCGGGCCTCAACGCCACGGACGCCGACCTGCAGCGATATTACGCGGCCAATCGCAATCGGTACACGGTTCCGGAGCAGCGTGTGCTGCGGATCGCGCGCATCGGTCCTGAGCAAGTCGCAGGAATGAGCGCAACCGACCAGGAGATTGCAGCCTACTATAACGCTAACCAGGCCACCTATGGCACAAAGGAAACCCGCAACCTTAGCCAGGCCGTTGTATCCGATCAGGCGACGGCCAACGCCATTGCCAGTCGGGCAAAGGGCGGCGCGTCATTAGCGGCCGCCGGCGGCAATGCCGCAGTGACTTCGCTCCAAGGTCAGACTCGCCAGGCTTATTCGTCCGTCGCCGGCGACAAGGTGGCCGCAGCAGCCTTCGCCGCCCCTTCGGGAACCGTAGTGGGACCAATCCAGTCGGATTTCGGCTGGGTCGTTGTGAAAGTCGACTCGGTGAAGACGGAGGGCGGCAAATCGCTCTCCGCCGCGAGCCCCGAGATTGCCGCGAAGCTCAACGCCGGCAAGCGAAAGAATGCAATCGAGGACCTTGTCGATCGCGTGCAGAATGCGGTCGACGACGGCAGCAACTTCGGCGAAGCGGCGGCGCAGGCGAAACTGGCCGTCATAAATACGCCGCTCGTCACGGCGACTGGAAGCTCACGAGTCGATCCGGCGTACAAGGTGACGGCCGACCTGGTCCCCGCGCTCAAAGCCGGATTTGAAATCGCGACGAACGACCCGCCGGAAATCGTCACACTTCCCAATAATCAGGGTTATGCACTGGTTTCTCCTGCCGAAGTCGTCGCGGCCGCTCCAGCGCCATTTGCCAACATTCGCGATCAGGTTGCCAAGGATTGGACGACCGGCCAGGCGCTGGCGCGTGCCAGGACAGCCGCCTTGGCGATTGCCGACAAGACTTCACGCGGGATGCCGCTTGCCCAGGCGACAAAGGAATCCAACGTTCCTTTGCCGGCCGTTCGTCCGCTCGCCGCCCGGCGGATTCAAATTGCGACGGCCAACGGACAGATTCCTCCACCGCTTCAAATGCTTTTTACCCTTGCTCAAGGTAAGAGCCGGCTCGTCGCAGATCCCAAGGGACGCGGTTTCTTCGTGGTGAAGGTCAACAAGATCACTCCGGGGAATGCGTTGCTCCAGCCCGGCTTGATCAGTCAGATGCAAAACGAGCTTCGCGAGCCCGTTTCCCAAGATTATGCGCAGCAATTTCTTGCAAAACTGCGCACAGAGATGAAGCTTGAGCGCAACGAAAGTGCAATTGCGGCGATGAAGGCTCGCCTCGCCTCCGGGTCGAGCTGACGCTCACCGAGGCACTTGACCCGCGCCGCTTTGTTGCCTACACGTTCTCCGTTCGTTCTTTTCGGGGGACCGCCGATGCTCACCGCCAAACAGCGTGAACTGCTGTTATTCATCGACGAGCGTCTCAAGGAGAGCGGCATTTCGCCCAGCTTCGACGAGATGCGCGAAGCCCTCGATCTCAAGTCGAAGTCGGGTGTCCACCGGCTGATCTCGGCGCTCGAAGAACGCGGCTTCATCCGCCGGTTGCCGAACCGGGCCAGAGCCCTGGAGGTCGTGAAGCTGCCGGAAGTGCGGCCCTCCGCAACCGTCACTCCGCTTCGTCCCGCTGCCCCCGCTCCGGCAAACGACACTCTCGACATCCCTCTCCACGGTCGAATCGCGGCGGGTACTCCGATCGAAGCCTTGCAGGGAACCGAGAGCTTCCCCGTCCCGGCGGCGCTGCTCGGTCCCGGAGAGCATTATGCGCTTGAAGTCTCCGGCGATTCGATGGTCGAGGAAGGCATTCTCGACGGCGACTTCGCGCTCATCCGCAAAGCCGAAACGGCTTATGACGGGGAGATCGTCGTGGCGCTGATCGACAATGAGGAAGCGACGCTCAAGACGTTCCGGCGCGAAGGAAATATGATTCGCCTGGATCCGGCCAACCGCAATTACCAGGCGCAGCGCTATGACCCGCAGCGGGTCCAGATTCAGGGGCGCCTCGCGGGCCTGATCCGCCGTTACTGACGATGGCGCGAATCGACTATGTCGAGTTGCCGAGCGCGACGGCGCATGAACTGACCCGGGCATTTTATTCAAAAGTCTTCGGATGGGACTTCGCCGATTACGGACCGGACTATTCGGCGACGACAACCGGCGATGTTGACGTCGGGCTGAACGGTCAGCCGAACGAGGCACTCGCGGCGCCCCTCCCGGTGATCCGGGTTGACGACCTCGAAGCGGCCTTCGATGCGGTCGTCAAGGCAGGCGGCACGATTGCCAAGCCGATCTTCAGCTTCCCTGGCGGCCGCCGCTTTCATTTTATCGATCCGTCGGGAAGCGAACTCGCCGTCTGGCAAGCGACTAACGAATAACTGCGGCGGAATTAGCGTTCGCGGGTGGCGGGACTTCGATGGTTCGGTTGATCATCGCGCCGTTCACCAGGACGAAAGCGATCGTCACTCCAGCGAGCTGAACGCGCATATTGCTGGACCAGGCGAGCAATACGAAGAGGCAAAGCAGCGGCATTGTCTGCCACGGGAACAGCGCTGCAATCTCAAAAGGCGAAACGCGCCGCCCGGTGACCACCTCGTGCACGTCGGTTAGGCGCAGGAAGATCGCCAAGACCCATAAGAAGAGGAGCAGGTAAAGCAGCCGGCGGCTGTCCATGTAGTGTTGCGCGAGATCGAGTCCCCCTTTCGGCACCTCGTCCGGAAGCACCGTCATCGCGGCCATCGAAAGCAAGATAGGCGGAACGATCAGCGCAAGAAGATCGACGTACGTGAAACGCGCCACTCCAGCGAGCCGCCACAGTCCGAAGAACTCCTCCAGGATCGCCAGGAAGACCATGACGGCTGCGATGATCGCCGTCAGGCTCCACCGTACCCGTCGCCGCGCCCGTATCAGGCGATAGAGGCTCTGAACCCAATCGCTGAGCGCCAACGCCAGGATGACGGTGACGAACGCCGCCAAATAGGCGAACAAATCGAGAGTGGTGGGCAGGTTCGCCGGCTGTAGCGCTGCAGCCAGCGGTTACTCCGCCGTAGTCGGATTGATGATGTTGCGCACCTGCGAGACCTTGTTCACGGGAAAGCCGCCGCGCTCGGCATGCTCGCGGATGAGATTTTCGTTCGGGGCGCGATAAATGCAATAGAGCTTGTTGTCGGTGACGTAGCTGTGGACCCACTGGATCTGCGGTCCAAGGTCCTTCAGCACTGAGCAGCTGGTCTGAGACGCGTTCTTCAAGTCATCGACGCCAAGGGACCCGACGCCCGGCATGTCGCGCTCAATCACATATTCCGGCATGGCCACTCTCCCGCTTACAGAGCTGAGCGGGGCCTTAGCGGATTTTAATTGATGCGTCACATGGCCCAGGGATGCGCTCCAACCCGCTCCGCCACCGTGTCGATTCGAGGCTCTGATCCGAGGTAGATCGCGAGGCCGCCCGTCCGCGCAAGCGTCTGTCGATCAAGCTTCAACCATCGCGGAACGCACCCACGCGGCAGCCTACGGTCCGAAACGACGATGTCGGCGCTCGCGCAAGCACGGGTGATCGTGGTCCAGTCGATTCGGGTGGCCGAGCGCGTCGCCAGCAGACGCCATTCGGCTTGGCCTTTTCGAAGGAGCGTAACACAGGCGTCACGCGTGCAAGCACTGTAGGGGTGCGAACCGAGCTCGGAAGGCTCGCCGTCGAAACCGGAGGCTTCGGCGAACAGGCCGCGCATATAATCGCCGGCCCGGTCGCGCAGCAGCAGCGGCGCGTTCCCATCGCTGACGACCGCAAGATGGCGGCCGTCGCCGGTCACCAATAATTCGGACGACGGAGTAAGGGCGGCCCCAACCGCTCCAATTGCGAAGGGCGCAACCCCGGTCACTCGCACGCGAGTGGACCACAGGCACAGCCATAGCCCGCCGACAATCATCAGGCCGAATGCCCATGACGGCATCGACGGAAGCAGTGCAACGGAGCCCCGCGCGGTAGCGACCATCTGCGCAAGGCGGAGCAAGCCGTCGATCGCTGTGCCGCACACTAGCCAGAGGACCTTTCCCCAGCCGAACGCATCGAGGAGCAAAGCCGCTGCCTCGAGGGGCATGATCACGAAAGTCGTCAGCGGAATTGCGATGATGTTGGCCGCGACGCCGTAAAGACCGGCGCGATGGAAGTGGAAGAGCGCCAGTGGAATAAGCGCCAGCTCAACGACCAGACCCGTGACGACCATCGCCAGCAGCCCTCGCCCGACCCGGATGATGAGGCCTTCGTCGCGCCGTTGGAACAAGGCCCGCGCCCATCCGGTCGAATGCAGCGCGACGATCGCGGTAACCGCGGCGAAGCTCATTTGGAAGCTGGCGCCCGCGAGTGCTTCGGGTCTGAACAGCAACACGATCAGAGCACCGACCGCAATTAGCCGAATGCTGATGGCGTCTCGCCCCAGGGCGATCCCGGCCAGGACCAGCAGGGCCGCCACGCAGCTTCTGACCGTCGGAACCTGCGCCCCGGTCAGCATCGTGTAGCCAATGCCTGCCAAAGCCGCGACGGCTGCCGCGACCAATACCAGGTTGAAACGCAACGCCAATCGCTCGCTGAGGGCGAGCAACCGCAGCGTCAACAACATCGCGAAGGCGACCACCGCAGAGATGTGCAAGCCGCTGACGGACAGCAGGTGCGTGAGACCGCTTCGCCGCATCGCTTCGGCATCTGCTTCACTGACGGCATTCTGGTCGCCAGTAGCCAGAGCGATGGCAATTCCCGCTGGCCGCTCGGGAAGCCGCGAACCGATGTGATCTCGGAGACGGTCGCGGACGTGGTCCAGCCCATGCGTCTGCGCCTTTTGAACGACCGACACGGGTCCGAGCGCGGTGCCGACCGCGCCGATCCCCTTGAACCAGGCATCGCGCGCGAAATCGTAGGTGCCGGGCAGCGCCATGGGCGGCGGTGGAACGAGACGGGCGCGCAAGCGAATCTCTGCGCCGGCCGAAATTCCTTCCGGCATCTTGTCTTCATCCACCGAGACCCGAACGCGAGGCGGCAGGGCTGGATCTGCGGGGGCGAGGAGCAGGCGCGTCATTTGCCTGCCGGCGAGATGGTCGACCGACAGGACGCGCCCGTCGAATTGGGTGACGGCAGGGCGCTCAAGGCGCGGCGCTGCTACCCATGTCGATCGCGTCCACACCAGAGCGCAGCCGACGGCCGCGGCCAGCGCGAACCAGCCGAGCGCCCGCCCTGCCCTACCCCTGCCGACACCGAAGCCAGCCAGCGCAAGTGCCGCTGCGATGCACAGAAAGCCTGCCCATTGCGACGGCTCATTCAAAGCGAACCAAGCGGCGATGCCGCTTCCCAACCCAACCACGAACCAAGGCGGGAGCTGGGCGCGCTCGGCCTCAAGGAGCTTCTCCAGCCCCTCTTGAACCGCGCTGACCCGCGCCTTCCAATAGCTCCGAGCACGCTGTGGAAGAGGCGCCTCCCCTATGTTAGGGGCGCTCGTCCGTTGCATTGCAGCATGAACAGAAGAGGAAAGCGCGCTTGAGCGCAAGCCGTTCGTCAGAATCCGTACCTTTGGCCGTCGTCACGCGCTTCGCCCCCTCCCCGACCGGTTTCCTTCACATCGGCGGCGCGCGCACGGCGTTATTCAACTGGCTGTTCGCCCGCCATCACGGCGGGAAGTTCCTTTTGCGCATCGAGGATACAGATCGCATCCGTTCCACCAAGGAGGCGATCGACGCCATTCTCGACGGAATGCACTGGCTCGGTCTCGATTGGGATGGGCACGAATATTATCAGTCGCAGTTCTGGGCGCGGCATGCCGAGGTCGCTCACCGGCTGCTCGATCGCGGCGCAGCCTACCGCTGTTATATGACGCAGGAGGAGCTTGCGGCGCAGCGCGAGAAGGCAGCGGCGGAGCGGCGGCCGTTTCGAATCAACAGTCCCTGGCGCGACAGCCCTGCGGATGCCACGGCGCCGGATGCGCCCTTTGTCATTCGACTGAAAGCTGAGCGAGAGGGTGAAACGATAATCGATGACCGCGTGCAAGGCCGAGTCAAGGTCCAGAACAGCGAGATCGACGACTTCATCCTGCTACGGTCGGACGGCACTCCGACTTACATGCTGGCAGTCGTCGTGGACGACCATGATATGGGCGTCACTCACGTTATCCGGGGCGACGACCATCTCAACAATGCCTTCCGCCAGCTCGCAATCATTCGCTCGATGGGCTGGCCGGAGCCGAGTTACGCGCATGTCCCCCTGATCCACGGCCCTGACGGGGCGAAGCTCAGCAAGCGTCATGGGGCATTGGGTGTGGATGCCTATCGTGACGAGCTCGGCCTGCTGCCCGAAGCCGTGTTCAATTACCTCCTTCGGTTGGGTTGGGGACACGGAGACGACGAGATTATCTCGCGGGAACAGGCGATTGAGTGGTTCGACCTCGACCATGTCGGCCAGTCGCCGTCGCGCTTCGACTTCAAGAAACTCGAGAACCTCAACGGCCATTACATCCGCGAAGCAGGCGATGAACGCCTGGCGGACTTGATTGAGTCAAAGCTCGGTATCTCGGGTGAAGACAAGGTGCTGCTCGTCCGCGCCATGCCCGAGCTAAAAGCCCGCGCGCACAGCCTCGATCAGCTAGCCGATGGCGCCCATTTCCTGTTCGCCAAGCGCCCGCTCGAGGTCGATGAAGCCGCCACCGCGTTGTTGACACCCGATGCCCGCGCCCTGCTCGCCAGCGCGCATCGAACGTTGGACGCTCTTGCCGAGTGGGACGAAGCGTCGTTAGAGGCGGCCATCCGCGATGTCGCGGAGGGCAGTGGAGTAAAGCTCGGAAAGCTCGCCCAGCCGCTTCGGGCAGCTCTCACAGGACGCACGACGTCTCCGGGAATCTTTGACGTTCTTGCGTTGTTGGGTCGTGAAGAAAGCCTCGCGCGCATTGCCGACCAGATGGTGGAGCCGAACGAATGAACGATAAGACTGCGATCTTCGGGTTTGAGGGGACCAATCACATCTACCCCGTGCTCGAAGGGTCAGAGGGGCCCGAGGTCATCGATATCCGCAAGTTCTACACTGAGACGGGTATGTTTACCTATGACCCAGGCTTTACCTCGACTGCGAGCTGCGAGAGCGCGATCACTTATATCGACGGTGAAAAGGGCATTCTTCTCCATCGCGGCTATCCGATCGATCAGCTAGCCGAAAACTCCACGTTCATGGAGGTCGCCTATCTCCTGCTGCAAGGCGAGCTTCCAAAAAAGGAAGAGCTCGACAAGTTCGCCTACACGATCAGCCGTCACACGATGCTGCATGAGCAGCTCATGACCTTCTATCGTGGGTTCCGTCGCGACGCCCATCCGATGGCGATCATGTGCGGCGTGGTTGGGGCGCTTTCGGCTTTCTACCACGACAGCACGGACATCACCGATCCCGAACAGCGAATGATCGCCTCCCACCGCTTGATCGCGAAAATGCCGACGATCGCGGCCATGGCTTACAAATATTCGATGGGTCAGCCGTTCCTCTATCCCGACAACAGCCTCAGCTATACCGGCAATTTCCTGCGCATGACCTTCGGCGTTCCGGCCGAGCCCTATGTCGTGAACCCGATCGTCGAAAATGCGATGCGGCGGATTTTCATCCTGCATGCCGACCATGAGCAGAATGCGTCGACTTCGACGGTGCGCCTCGCCGGCTCGTCGGGCGCCAACCCGTTCGCCTGTATTGCGGCGGGGATCGCTTGCCTTTGGGGCCCCGCGCATGGCGGCGCCAACGAGGCCGCACTCAACATGCTGCGGGAGATTGGCCGACCCGAGCACATCCCCGAATATATCGCCCGGGCCAAGGACAAGGACGATCCATTCCGGCTGATGGGCTTCGGTCATCGCGTCTACAAGAATTACGATCCGCGGGCGAAGGTCATGAAGGCGACAGCCGACGAGGTGCTCGAGGAAATGGGGGTCGATGATCCGGTTTTCGACGTCGCCCGCGAGCTCGAGCAAATCGCTCTCAAAGACGACTATTTCATTGAAAAGAAGCTTTATCCCAATGTGGATTTCTATTCAGGCATCATCCTCTCGGCGATCGGCTTCCCAACCGACATGTTTACGGCTCTGTTCGCGCTCGCACGAACGGTCGGCTGGGTCGCGCAGTGGAACGAGATGATTGCAGATCCCGACCAGAAGATCGGTCGCCCGCGGCAGCTCTACACCGGCTACGCGAAGCGAAAATATGTCCCCGTCGATCAGCGCTAGGCTGACGGCAGCGTAAGCGTAAAACTGGCGCCAGCTCCGGGCGCACTGTCGAGCGTGACGTCGCCGCCCATCGACCGAGCCAGACGACGCGAGATCGCAAGCCCAAGGCCCGTTCCACCTTCCCTCTGATCGGCCCGCTCGAACCGCTCGAAAATCCGTTGCTGATCAGCCGCTCCGATGCCGGGACCCTGATCGGTAACGGTTACGGACGCGGTCCCGGCAGTCCTCGCGAATGCGAGTGTAACCGTTCCGGCGTCGGGTGAATGCCGAACCGCATTGCCGATGAGATTGACAAGAATCTGGATCACCGCCCGCTCCTCGCCGCTCGCCGGAAGGGGCTCATCGGCGTTGATCTCGATGGTGACTTTGCGATCGTCTGCGGAGGATTCGAGCATCACAACCGCTTCGGCTGCGAGCGATGCGAGGTCGATGGTCTGCTGACCTCGCGTAGGATCCTCGCTCATTGACTGAATGACCGAAAGCAAATGCCTTGCCGCCGCGGCGATATCGCCGCCGTAGCTCGCATATTCGTTACGCAAGGGACCATCGGCGCGCTCAACGATCCGCCCGGCACTCTCAATGATGCGGTCGAGCGGGGAGCGAAGAGCTTCATCGAGCGCGTCGTCGAATGCCGCGGATCGCGACGGCTCTGACGTCACTTGCGCGCTTTGCGCGACGTCAGCAATCCCTCGAAAGCCGGCGAAAGCTCCGTCGGCGGTCGTCACGACTTCACCATTCAATTCCAACGTGCGTCCGTCGTCCGCCCGGCTGCGCGCGCGCTGGCCCGTAAAGCTGCGGCGCGCCGCAAGCCCGCTAATTAGTGACATTTCGCCGGCTTCGTCTTCTTCCAGCCGGACGACACGGGTCAGGGGTTGACCGGCGATCTCGGCGACATCCACGCCCAAATAATCGGCAAGGTCGGTCGACAGGGAGATAATGCGAAGCTCTTCGTCGGCGGCCCATTCGTGTCTGGCTTCGCCACTCTCGGTATCGGATGCACCGCCCAGCAAAGACGCAAGGCGCGGACCGGCTGGCGGTCGCGATGTCCATCCTTCGATTTCCAGCGCGATTTCATCGCCCTCGGGAATCGCCCGAACCCAAAGCTCGACGTCGTGATCGGTCGACGCGGCAATCGCAGGTCGTGCAACAGCAATCCCGAGCTTGCGCGCAAGCTGGGTCACGGCGGCGATCTGCGGAAGCGCGAGCACCTGGCCGAGTGTCGATCCAGCCTCTCGTTGAAGCGCCTCGAGCTCAGGACCCGCCGAGATCAGCCGGCCAGCCTTGTCGACGCGACCCAATACGGGCGGGCCATCGGCAGGCGCACTAGCCATTGGCGGTTCCGAGCGTGACAACGGCATTGCGG
Organism: Pseudomonadota bacterium; assembly: GCA_046731515.1. Classification (GTDB taxonomy): domain Bacteria; phylum Pseudomonadota; class Alphaproteobacteria; order Sphingomonadales; family Sphingomonadaceae; genus Sphingomicrobium. The sequence continues at coordinate 24,758 of JBKPLG010000007.1, forward strand.
TACCCCTGGTCGCTCGCCAGCCAGTGTCGGGTCGCCTCGACCTGCTCATCGCTCAGCCGATCAAATGCGTCGATCGCTCGGCCGGCGTCGTCAATGCCCAGCAAATCGCCGATCCCGGCAAGAATGCTCGCCGCGAACTCCCGACGTACCGAAGCGGCGCGAAGCAACAGCATTAGCCTCGCCTCGTCGCCCGAAAGAAGCTCGTCGAGCGCGACGTTGCTCCGGAAGCCGCCGCGCCGCGACAAAGCCTGCGAAACGAACGTCATCTCCCCCTCCATGGCGCCAGCGGCGATCAGTTCGTCGGTAAGGTCGCCTTCCTCGTCTAGAAGACGCGCCAGCTTCGCATTCAGGGCTTCGAGAGCGCTTCCTGGGTCATGGCTCGCAAGGACACGTTCGACAGCTGCCGAGAGCAACCGGTCAGCTTCTCCGCTGCCCACCGCAGCGGCGAGATCACGCCGCATTGCCGCGCTGACCAGATGCACGAGCGCTATTGCTTCCTCGCGCGGCAAATCGTCGAAATGCAGCAAACACTGACCAAATCGATCTCGCCTACGACCGCGTGCCAGGATCAGGGCCATTGCGGCTGCGGCGACCGCGCCGTCTTCATGGCTGACGAGCCCTTGCAACACGCGAGCCTCGCGCCGACCGCTCCGTGCCTTGGCCCCAGTCGCAATGCGCTCTTCGTCGGCGCGGCGCAGCAATAAGCGGACAAGAGGAGGCCGATCTAGCAGCCCTACAGTGGACAGCGTCTCGACCAGCGCAAGATTGCCTTCGTCGTTCGCAGCAGCCCAGCCGCTCGGCAAAGTCGACCGGATCTCGTCCGCAATGTCACCTATGAGGCAATGCAGCATGGCCGTCATCAGCGCCCGTTCCTGCTCGCTCAGCCGGTCGGCTGGAGTCAGAAAGAAGTCGGCGCGGACGGTGGTGAGACGATCGCGTCGCGACGCACGCGCGGACGCGTTCTGGTCGGCTGGCGGAGCAGCGATCGGCCATTCTTCAGGCATCATCGCCACCAGGCGTATCAGATTTCTGTTAAATTCGCGTCAACTCGATCGGGCGTGACGAGCATGTTGAATCCCAAAAAAGGACACTGCCGCGTAGGCCAAGAGTGCGACGAGATAGGCCGTCCACGCGCCGGCGAGCGCAAAGGGCAAGGCGGCGAAAATCGCACTACGACGCGAGAACAGCCAGACACCACTTCGTAGGGTGAGGGAAGTCTTCTCGATGCGGGCGGCCTCAGCAAAAGCTATTGCCGCAGCCGCGCACACCAGCGATCCCCAACCGGTCCCATGGCGGGTTTCCCACCAGCCAAGCGCCAGCAGCGCAATTCCAGCGGCCGGCCAGAGGGCTCGCTTCGTGAGATGGCGCGGCGGAAGACGCCGCATCCTTACGCTGGCGAGGCGACTCGCAACGAGGTCGAGCGGCGTCGAGAGGATCAACAGGGCGAGGCCCGCCCCGAGCCAGCCGCGCGTAAAGCATATGGCTCCGGTTAGGGTCAGGCCGAGTGCTGCGAGGAGCAGCCATGAAGGCTTGATCGCTGTTTCGAGCAGCTGCCGCGTGGCGAGCTCCTCTATGGGCGGCAACAGGAAGCGGCTAACCCAATCCGCGCGGGCTCCGCGTGATGATGCAATTAACCGCTGCTCAAAATTTTGCAGCTGCTCTGCCCTGTCGACCAGCAAGGATTCGCCAATCCCGCTATCCAGGGGAACGCGCCGAGCGCCTTCCTGAATCGTCCGACGAAGCAAAGTCGACTGCAAATCCCAGTCACCGAGCATTGCCGCGGTCGAGCCCAGCAGGCGCGAGTCTACGAGTGCCACGCCAGCCCACCGCGACTCCGCATCGATTCGCTCAAATTGCTCGTGTGCCTCATCATCGGGAACGGTCGCGACGGCGGGTTCAGGCTCCTCGCCAAGGCCGGTGACCAGATCGATCGCGGGAACAACACCGTCGCCGATTAGCAAGACCATCGACCCGGCCTCGAATCGACTCACCGCCTCCTCGACATCGCTGATCGCGATGACGGCGATGCCGTCGAGCCGCAACCGCTCGATCGCATCCTGAAGCGCTTGTGGAACCCGCTCGACGACCACGACGATCGGCGCCGCGCCTGCGGCGAGCGAGCAGCGGACCTGATATTCAAGCAACGTCCGTCCTGCGAGTGGAAGCAGTGCCCGAAGGCCGCCGGAATCGTCTTCCTGATAGGCTCCAATCAGCGCTCCGAGCGCCATTCCGATTTCCCCACCCCACCAAAGCTTCTGCGAGCCCTCTCTAATCGCTTTCTTGATCGAACAAAGATGGTAAACTCACACTTGCTATGAACCCAAGACCACAGCGCTCCGAGCCGCTCGCGCCGGCGGCGACCGATTTCACGCCGCTTGATCTGACGATCGATCAGATTGCCATGGCACCTGCCTTCGATCAGGACCAATGGACCGAAAGCCAGGCGGAAGAACGGGGTGCCGGCGGGCGCCAGGTGCTCGGCGTAGCACTAGCGATCCTTGCCGCGCTGTGGCTCGCCTATTCCGCTTGGTCCGCGGGGCGGTCGCTCGCCACTCAGCCGCTCTCGTCACCAATTACAGCACAGTGGATCGCCATCATCGCCGGCCCGCTAATGCTGCTGGGATTGGCCTGGCTGATATTCGGCCGGACCCGCCGCAAGGAGACCGAACGCTTCACGCGCTCGGTCATTGCCATGCGCACCGAAGCGCGTTCACTTGAAGCGCTCCTCGAAGTGTTGTCGCAACGCATTTTCGACAGCCGGTCCGAGCTGACGATGATCTCGCAGCACCTGATGCAATTGGGTGACGATGCCACCACCAAGCTCAGCGGAATCACGCGCGATTTCGACGCCAGCAGCGACAAGTTGGTGAGGCATGGCGAAGCATTCGATCGTGCCACCGAAATGGCGCGCAACGACATCGCCGTCCTGCTCGAGGATTTACCGCGTGCCGAGGCGACAGCGCGCGCCATTTCGGAGCAGTTGCGATCGGTCGGTGGAGAAACCGCGCGGAGAACCGCTGACTTTGGCGAGCAGATCACCGAACTGTCTGCACGCACTCAGGCGGCCGATCAAATGATCACCGAATCGAGTGACCGGATCGCCGCCCGATTGACGGAAATCGAGCAAGCGAGCGACGCGGTATCCTTGAAGGTCGGAGAGGCGGAATCGAGCTTCTCGGGAGTTCTTGGGACGCTTCTCGACAGAACTTCGGCGACGCTCGAAGACATCCGGTCGGGTATCGACGCCCAGGCCGCCGCGGTGGCCGCGCTGGTCGAGCAAGCCTCTGTAGGGATCGGCAAGACCGGCGCCGAGGCGTCGGAGACGCTGGCGACGAATATCCAACATGCCAACACGTCGCTCGAGGTTCTGGCGATGCGCGTTGCCGACCAGGAAAGCGCATCAAAGCGCATGATGGTCGAAATCGACCGCGGATTGACACTCATAGACCAGCGCTTCACCGAGCTGGCGGCGACCGGCGACGAGCGCGCCAACAACTTCCTCGATTCGCTTACTCGTGCGCGAACCGAACTGGATTCCCTGGCTGCCAATGCCAGTGCGCAGGACTCCGTCATCGGTACGATGGCCGAGCGCACGACTTCGCTGCGAGACACAATCGGCCGCTTGGCCGAAGAAATCCGCGAGAACGTGAGTCCTGCCCTCGGCGAAGCGCAAGACAATGCCGACCGACTCGCCACGACCGCGGAAAGCGTAAAGCCGGAGATTGGCTGGATTCGGGAGGCTACCAGTGACGCCAGCGACCACCTCTCGAGCACCGGAGCAAAGATCGCCGAGGAGCAGGATCGACTCGTCGCGCTGCTTGCCGCCGTAGACGAGGGCGTCGAAAGCGCGGAAGCCAAGCTCGGAGCATTGTCCGCGGCCATATCTCAGGCGCAATCTGAAGCGACCAACCTCAGCGTGGAGACTGGGCCAGCACTCGTCGCAGCTATGGTTCAGGTCAAGGAAGCAGCCGGACATGCTGCCGAACGTGCCCGGGAGGCGATCGAGGAAGTGATACCCGCGAGCGCGGGGAAACTGTCGGATGAAACCCGGCAGGCGCTCGAGAAGGTGATCCGCGAAAGCGTCGAAGATCGGTTACGTGAGGTCGAGGCCGTGGCGGCGCGGGCCGTCGATGCCGCGCGGGCTGCGTCCGACCGACTCAGTCAGCAGATGCTCAACATCGGTCAGAGCGCGGCCGCTCTCGAGCAGCATATCGAGGAAACGAACAAGCATCAGCGCGAGAAGGACAGCGAAGCCTTCGCCCGGCGTGTCTCGCTCCTCATCGATTCCATGAACTCAGCGGCGATCGACGTCGGCAAGATCCTCGCCGACGAAATCGACGACAAGGCATGGGATTCGTACCTTAAGGGCAATCGCGGAGTGTTCACCCGGCGTGCCGTGCGTCTCCTCGGCGGCAGCGAGAACCGGCTGATCCGCACGCAATATGATCTCGACGTCGAGTTCCAGCGATCGGTCAACCGCTACGTTCACGACTTTGAGGCGATGCTTCGGCGAGTCCTCGCCGAACGCGACGGCGGAATGATGGCGGTGACGCTGATGGGCTCCGATATGGGCAAGCTCTATGCCGCGCTCGTCCCATCGGTAGAAGGACAACGCTAACCGTTCCGTCAAAGTAGCGGTTTGATGGACTCCCTAGCGCGGGTGATAGAAATCCAGGTCTCCCGGCGTCACCCAGCCGTAAGTCCAGTTCGCATAATAGAGAGCGAAGAGGATCGCGCCTACGAGCGCCGCCTTCAGCAAGTGACGCCTGAGATCGAACCGGTGCGGCGCGCTATCGGCCTGACCGGGAACTTTCGGTGTTCCCGCCTCCTCATCCGTTTTCACTCCGAAAGGCAGCAGCAAAAAGGCGCTCGCTGCGAAGAACAGGAAATAGATCGCGATAATCGACGAAAACTGCATCGCGGTCTTACCGAGCGACCTGGAGCAGCATCACCTCCACGAGCGGCTTCTTGCCGGTCCAGAGCGTAGCGCAGCGGCGCACGGCGAGGCGGACGGATTCGCGCACCTTCTCTGCATCGACTCCAGGGCTGAAGGCGCGCGTCGCCGCGTCCGTCGCGTCAGCGATAAAATCCTCACGATCTTCCTCGACCGGCACCCCGAACGGGCGGATCAGCGGCGTTCCCGCGAGCTCGCCCTCTTCACCCACAGGAAGCGCGACCGCTATCAGCCCGCCATAGCCAATTCGCCGCCGCTCGTTTACGGTCGAGCCCTCCGCGGGAAGGATCACGTCGCCGTCGAGCACCAGCTGGCCGACGCGAACTTCATCCACCTTTTTGGGGGCGCCCGGCGCAAGCCGGATCACGTCGCCATTCTTTTGCACAACCGCGTGCGGGATGCCGTGGCTCAGCGCCAGCCGCGCGTGTTCCGCAAGGTGCCGGGCCTCGCCGTGTACGGGTACGACGATCTGTGGTCGCACCCAATTGTACATTTCGATCAGCTCGGGGCGCCCTGGATGACCCGAGACGTGAACATGCGCCTGGCGCTCAGTGACGATTTTCACACCAAGATCGGACAGCTGATTCATAATTCGGCCAATGGCAACTTCATTCCCGGGAATGATCCGCGAAGAAAAGATTACTGTGTCGCCAGCGCCGAACTTGAGCTCGTGAGTGCCCGATGCGATCCGGCCGAGCGCGGCCCGCGGTTCGCCCTGGCCGCCAGTCGCGATAATCAAGACGTCTTCGCGCGGAAGACGCATGGCCTCGTCGAAGCTGATCGGCGCCGGGAAATCGCGAAGGTAGCCCGTCGCCTGCGACACCCGAAGGATGCGCTCAAGCGAGCGACCGGCGATGCAGACTTTGCGACCCGTTTCGCGCGCGACGCGGCCAATCGTCTGCAGCCGCGCGGCGTTCGAAGCGAAGGTTGTCACCAGGACCCGCCCTTTGGCTTGCAAGACCTGGGCGAGCAGCCCGGAATGGACGCTCTCCTCCGAACCCGAGGGCTGCTCTTGAAAGACATTGGTCGAATCGCAGACCAAGGCGAGCACTCCGCGATCGCCGATCTCCGTCAGCACCTGCGTACTCGGAGCTTCGCCGATCACCGGAGTTTCATCGATCTTCCAGTCGCCGGTGTGGAAGACGTTCCCGAACGGCGTTTCGATCAGCACGCCGTTACCTTCCGGAATCGAATGCGACAGTGCGACGAAGCTTACCTTGAACGGGCCGAGCTCGATGCTTCCGCCACGCTCGACGATGTTGAGCTTCACTTGGCCCGTGAGGCCCTCTTCCTCGAGCTTTCCGGCGATCAGCCCGGCGGTGAACGGCGTCGCGAACAGCGGGCTTTTGAGCTCGTCGGCGAGGTAAGGGAGCGCACCGATATGGTCTTCATGGCCATGAGTGAGGACGATCCCCGCGAGCATCTCCTGCTGACCCTCGATGAACTCCAGATCGGGAAGAATGAGCTCGACCCCCGGATAGTCCGGCCCCGCGAAAGTCAACCCAAGATCGACCATGATCCATTGCCCGCGACAGCCGTAGAGATTGACGTTCATGCCGATCTCGCCTGAACCGCCGAGAGCGCAGAACAGAAGCTCCTCGCCGGGGATCATTGCTTCCCCTTCGCCCTCATCGCGAGGAGTGTTAGCGACGACGCAATCCAGCTGCGCCGCCGGATGGCTTCGCTTCGCTCGCAATGACGATCAGAGCGTCTGAGCAACACGGTCGTACAAAAGGCTCAACCCCTGGATAGTGAGGTCGGGTTCAATCGCATCGAACACATTCGTGTGCTTGTCGAAAAGGGCCGCCAGCCCGCCCGTGGCGACGACCTTTGCGGGTTTCCCGAGCTCTCGCTTCATTCGTTCCGTCAGGCCCTCGAGCATCGCGACATAGCCCCAATAAATGCCGATGATCATCTGGCTTTCGGTCGTTAGGCCGATGACGCTGGTTTCCTCAGGCGCCTCGATGGCGACCCGCGGCAATTTTGCTGCAGCATTCACTAGCGCATCGAGCGAAAGGTTGATCCCGGGCGCGATGATGCCGCCCTTGTAGGCTCCGGAGCCATCGACCAGGTCGAACGTCGTCGCAGTTCCGAAGTCGATGACGATCAAATCGCCTGCATATTTGGAATGCGCGGCAATCGCATTGAGCGCGCGATCCGCCCCGACATTCTGCGGCTCATCGACATCCAGGGCGAGAGGCCAGGCTGCCGCGCCCTGCCCTGCGACCAGCGGCTCGACGCGAAAGTACTTTTGCGCCAGCACCTCGAGATTGTGGAGTGCCCGCGGCACGACCGTGCCGATGATCACCGACTTAATATCTGCGCTCTCATAACCTTCGAGCTCGAGCAATTGGTGCAGCCAGACCGCATATTCGTCAGCGGTGCGGCGCGGATCGGTCGCGATCCTCCAGCGGGCCCGAACCTCGCCCGATTTGACGAGGGCGAAGACGAGGTTGGTATTGCCGGCGTCGATGGCGAGCAGCATGGGCCGCGCCCTAGCTCCGCGTTTGCCGGTTCACAACTCGACGTCGCCGGCGCGGATGATGTCGAGATCGCCATCGTCGCGACGCAGCCGCAGCGCTCCGTCCGGTTCGAGACCATCGAAACGGCCGGAGACCTTTTCATCACGCGTCGAATGAACTGTGAGGCGGGTGCCGATCGGATGAGCTCGCATGAGCCACGCTTGCGCAAGGAGGCTGGGTCCGCTCGTCCGCCACAGCTCGAGCAGGCGGGCAAAACTCCCTGCGAGAAGCGGAGTGAACGCTTCCGGCACGATCTGCCCGCCGAGTGTCGCGGCCTGCCGATCGGTCAGGGCCGGTGCCGTGGCGAGATTGACCCCAAATCCGACCGCGACACGCTCGCCGGTGCGTTCGAGCAGGATACCGGCGAGCTTGCGCCCAAGGAGCATCACATCGTTGGGCCATTTGAGCATCAGTGCCTGCCCCGGTACTGCGGTATCGATCGCCTCGACCAGCGCGAGACCGGCGACGAGCGCCAGGCTCGGCGCGGCCGGGTCGTCCCGTCGGAGCCGAACGAGCGTGCTGCCGTAGAAATTCCCCGGCGCGGAAACCCAGGTGCGGCCTTGGCGACCCCTGCCAGCCTCCTGTTCGAGAGCGATGAGCCAGTCACCCTCGACAGTCCCCGAATCGGAGACGAGATCGGCGTTGGTCGAGCCAGCCCGCTCGACGATGCGGATGCGGCTCAGAAGATTGACCTCGCGGCCTTATCGGTGATCGCTCCGAGCGGACCGATGAGGAGATAGCCGAGCGGCGATACGGCGATTGCGGAGAGGAGGATGAGAAGACCCTGCACTGGCTCGCGAGCTTTACCATAAGGCGCAGCGGGCTCATCCATGTACATAATCTTCACGATCTTCAGATAGTAATAAGCGCCGACCACAGTCCCCAGAATAGCGGCGACCGCCAGGGCGACATAGCCGCTCGCCACCGCCGCATTGAACACGAGCAACTTCGGCCAGAAGCCGAAGAGCGGCGGAATGCCAGCGAGGCTGAACATGAAAATCGCGAATGCTGCGGCGAAGGCCGGTCGCGTCTCGGATAGCCCGGAGAGGCTTGAAATGTCCTCAATCGGGCTGCCGTCTGGGCCGCGCATCCACAGCACGCAGAGGAACGCGCCCAGGGTCATGACGACATACACCGCCATGTAGAAGAGTACCGACGATGCGCCCTGCGGGCCCGCCGCGGCGAGTCCGACCAGCGCGAAGCCGACATTGTTGATCGAGGAATAAGCGAGCAGCCGCTTGATGTTGGTCTGGCCGTAAGCCGCGACCGCTCCGAGGAAAATCGACGCGAGCGCCGCGAAGATCACGATCTGGCGCCAGGCGTCGGTCGCCGGGGCGAGCGCGTCAAGGCAGACGCGCGTCGAAAGCAGCACGGCAGCCACCTTCGGTGCGGACGCGAAAAAGGCCGTGACCGGTGTCGGAGCGCCTTCGTAAACATCGGGAGTCCACATGTGGAAGGGCACTGCACTGATCTTGAAGGCGAGACCGGCGAGCACGAAGACAAGGCCGAACAGCAAACCGAGCGACGGTGCTTCGCGGGCAAAGGCCGCTGCCAGGCCGGTGAAATTGGCGGTGCCGGTGAAGCCGTAGAGCAGCGAAATGCCATAGAGCAGGATGCCGCTCGCTAGAGCGCCCAGAACGAAATATTTGAGACCCGCTTCGGCCGATCGCTCATCGGTGCGGCGATAAGAAGCGAGTACGTAGGCCGCGAGGCTCTGCAGCTCGAGCCCGACATAGAGCGAGATGAGGCTCGTTGCAGAGACCATCACGCTCATGCCCACCGCGGCGAAGACGATGAGCACCGAATATTCGGAAGCGTGCTCAGTACCGCGCTCGAACCAGCCGTGGGCGGCGATGATCGCAACCGCGGCGGCGGGAAACATGATCGCCTTGCCGAAACTCGCGAACAGGTCCGCGGTAATCAATCCGTCAAAAATGGGTCCCGCGTGCGACGGTGGTCCGACCAGCGCGGCGGTGGCCACGATCAGCAGTGCAATCGCGAGCCAGTTTATGAGCGCCGAGCCGCGCCGCCCCATGAAGGCTGCTAGGATCATCAGGATCGTCCCGCCGATCGACAGGATCAGCTCGGGTAAGAGAGGGGCGAAGCGGGCCATCAGTGCGTTGCTCCGTGCTCGTGCTCGCCCGCGTGCGATGCGCCCTTGCCGAGCATCAGGTGCGAGTCACCCGCCGGCGTCACGCGCTCGACGCGTTGCATCAGTCGCCCCACGTCGGCGCGGATCGGTCGCAGGAAGCTTTCGGGATAGATCCCCATCCAGAAGACCGCGAGCGCGATTGGTCCGAGCAGCCACCATTCGCGCATGCTTAGGTCGGGCATGGCCGCAGCGTCCGCGTGGCGCTGTGTACCGAAGCAGATGCGCCAGTAAAGCCACAGCATATAAGCTGCGCCCAGGATGATGCCGGTGGTGGCGACAATCGCTGCCCAGGTCGACGCTTGATAGGTTCCGACCAGGCTGAGGAATTCGCCCGGAAAGTTGCTGGTGCCCGGCAGGGCGACGCTCGCCATTGTGAAAATCATGAACAGCAAGGCATAGCCCGGCATGTTGTCGGAAAGGCCGCCGTAACGCGCAATCTCGCGCGTGTGCAGCCGGTCGTAGACCACGCCGACACACAGGAAGAGCGCGCCAGAGACCAAGCCGTGGCCGAGCATCACAAGCATAGCGCCTTCGATGCCCTGCCGGCTCATCGCGAACAGGCCGAACGTGACGAATGCCATGTGCGCGACCGACGAATAAGCGATCAGCTTCTTCATGTCGGTCTGCACCAGCGCGACCAGGCTGGTGTAGACGACGGCAATCCCCGAGAGGATGAACATCAGCGGGATGAAATTGGCTGAGCCATCCGGGAACATCGGCAGCGAGAAGCGGATGAAACCGTATCCGCCGAGCTTTAGCAGAACGCCGGCCAGGATGACGGAGCCGGCAGTCGGCGCCTGGACGTGCGCGTCGGGCAACCAGGTGTGGACCGGCCACATTGGTAGCTTCACGGCGAAGCTCGCGAGGAAGGCGAGGAACAACCATTTTTGCGCGTCGGCGGGGAAGTCATGGGCCATCAGCGCCGGGATCGATGTCGTATGCGCGCTCGTCGCCATATAGAGCATGGCGATCAGCATCAGCACCGAGCCGAGCAGGGTGTAGAGGAAGAATTTGTAGCTCGCCTTGATGCGCTCGGCGCCACCCCAGACGCCGATGATCAGGTACATCGGGATGAGGCCGCCTTCGAAGAAGATGTAGAAAAGGAACAGATCCTGCGCGGCGAAGGAGCCCATGATGAGCGCCTCCATCAGCAGGAAATAGGCCATATATTCGGGGACGCGCTTATCGATGACTCCGCGCCAGCTCGCGCCGATGCAGATCGGCATGAGGAAGGCGGTGAGCGCGATGAGGACCAGCGCGATGCCATCGATGCCGACGGCCCAATTGATCCCGCCACCGAGCGGCACCTTCTCGACGAACTGCCATTGTGGTCCGTTGGGGTTGTAATTCGCCCAGAGATAGATGCTCAGGCCGAACTCGAGCAGAGTTGCGATCAACGCGATCCAACGCGCACCATTGTCTTTAGCGAACAGGCACAGCACGCCCGCCACGAGCGGCAAGGCGATCAGGATGGTGAGCAACGGCAATCCGCTCACTTCGCCCACCAGATCGCCCAGGTCGCGGCGCCGATCAGCCCGAGCAGCATCACCAGCGCATAGGAATAAAGATAACCAGACTGCAGCCGGTACGTGACCTTGTTGCCGACGCCGACTGCATAGGCCGCGCCATGCGGTCCGAAGCGGTCGATCGTGCCCTCGTCACCCCCCTTCCAGAACAGCCGGCCGAGCCACAGTGTTGGGCGTACGAACAGGAAGTCGAACAGCTCGTCGAAATACCATTTGTTCGACACGAAATTGTAGACGGCCGGGAATTGCCTGACGAAGCGCAGCGGTGCCTCCGGCATGCGAATGTAATTGTTCCAGGCGATTGCGAGGCCGATCAGCATCACGACCGTTGGCGTTAGCTTGACCCAAATATCCGCCTCATGCGCGGCGTGAGCGAGGTGCTGACTAAAGGCGATGCTCTGGCGCCAGAACTCCGGAGCGCGCTCTGCATCGACGAAAATCCCGTGGAAGAACTGGCCGGCCAAGGCCGCGCCGAGAGCGAATAGGGCGATCGGGACCAGGATCGTGAGGGGGCTTTCGCGCGGGTCATAGCCGCCGGTCCCTGCAGGAGGCAGGCCGGGCTCGTGCGCGCTGTCGCCATGCTCCTCGTCCGGAGATTCATGAACGTGATGGACGGCATGTTGGATATGCTCTGAAGCGCCCCAGCGAGCCTCACCAAAGAAGGTCAGAAAGATCAGCCTCCAGCTATAGAAACTGGTCAGAAGCGCGGCGAGTGCTCCGGTCCAGAAGGCGATCGTGCCTGGCACCGAGCCGCTCGCCCAGGAAGATTCGAGGATCGCATCCTTGGACCAGAAACCGGCGAAGCCGATCCCGGCGATTCCGACGCCGGTGATCGCCAGCGTCCCGATCACCATCACCCAATAAGTGATCGGGATCTCCTTCCGGAGCGCGCCGTAATAACGCATATCCTGCTCGTGATGCATGGCGTGGATGACCGATCCGGCGCCGAGGAATAGCAGGGCCTTGAAGAAGGCGTGGGTGAAGAGGTGGAACATCGCCGCGCCATAGGCACCGACGCCGGCGGCGAAGAACATGTAGCCGAGCTGAGAGCAAGTCGAATAAGCGATCACGCGCTTGATGTCGTTCTGCGCGCAGCCGACGGTCGCTGCGAAAATGCAGGTCGCAGCGCCGACATAGGTCACGACATGCATGGCGGTCGCCGACTGTTCGAACATCGGCGACAAGCGGCAGACCATGAAAACGCCGGCGGTGACCATCGTCGCGGCGTGGATCAGGGCGCTGACGGGAGTCGGGCCCTCCATCGCGTCCGGCAACCAGGTGTGCAGGGGAAGCTGCGCAGATTTGCCCATGGCTCCGACGAACAGCAGCAGGCAAAGCAAGGTCATGGTATCGACCCGCATTCCGGCGAAGCCGATGGTTGATCCGGCCATTCCCGGCGACGCGGCGAGGATCGCGGGGATGGAAACGGTGCCGAACACCAGGAAGGTGCCGAAGATGCCAAGCGAGAAGCCGAAATCGCCGACACGGTTGACGATGAACGCCTTGAGCGCCGCCGCATTGGCGCTCGGCTTGTGATACCAAAAGCCGATCAACAGGTACGAGGCGAGGCCAACCCCCTCCCAGCCGAAGAACATCTGCACCAGACTGTCTGCAGTCACGAGCATCAGCATCGCAAAGCTGAACAGCGACAGATAGGCGAAGAACCTGGGCTGGCTCGGATCCTCCTCCATATAGCCCCAGCTGTAGAGGTGGACGAGCGAGGAGACGGTGGTGACCACCACCAACATCACGGCCGTCAGCGCGTCCAGCCGAAGCGCCCAATCGACCGTCAGGCTGCCCGACTTGATCCACTCAATCACCGGCACGACCACCGGCTGCGCATCGCCGGCGATATACTGGAAGAAGATCGGCCAGCTGAGGAATGCGCCGATGAAGAGGGCGCCGGTCGTCACCACCTTCGCGGCAGTCTTGCCGATCCAGCGGCCGAACAGCCCCGCGACGATTGCGGCGACGAGCGGCAGGAAGACGATGAGGACCAATGGGTGCATCAGCCGCGCATCCGGTTGACGTCGTCGACCGCGATAGAGCCGCGGCGGCGGAAGAAGATGACGAGGATGGCGAGGCCGATCGCCGCTTCGGCTGCCGCCACCGTCAGCACGAACATCGCCAGCACCTGGCCGGTAAGGTCGCCGAGATAGGCGGAAAAAGCGACGAGATTGATGTTCACGGCAAGCAGGATCAGTTCGATCGCCATCAGCATCAGGATCACGTTGCGGCGGTTGAGGAAAATGCCGAGCACTCCGATCGTGAAGAGGATCGCGGCAACGGTGAGATAATGGGCGAGCCCAATCACAACTTTACCCCTTCGCCCACGGCGGGTTTGGTCATCCTCACTGCGTCGCGGGGGCGACGACGGATTTGACGCGACATCTTCGGCGTTCGCGGGTCGGACCGGCGCCGGTGCGTGAGCACGATCGCTCCCACCATTGCAACGAGCAGGATCAAGCCCGCGATCTCGAACGGGAAGAGATAGCGGCTGTAGAGCAGCTGCCCGAACGCGACGATGTTGGGCGTCGAGCTTATTGGGATTGCTCGGCCGCTGAGCGTCGGGCCCGCTTCCCATGCGCTGACGGCAACGATGATCTCCGCAACCAGCACGAGTGCTATAAGGATTCCGAACGGCAGGTTCTTGGTGAACCCCGAACGCAGCGACGCGAAATCGATGTCGAGCATCATCACCACGAACAGGAACAGCACCGCAACCGCGCCGACGTAGACGATCACCAGAAGCATCGCGATGAACTCGGCCCCGAGCAGCAACATCAAGCCCGCCGCATTGAAGAAGGCGAGGATCAGCCACAGCACGCTGTGCACCGGATTGCGCGAAAAGATCACCGCCAGCGCGCTGGCGACCGTCAATGTCGCAAAGAGGTAAAAGGCGATGGAAGCGATCAAGCAAAGGACCCTGTTGCGGCGCGCTTATCGGTAGGGTGCGTCGGCGGCAAGATTGGCGGCAATCGCCTGCTCCCACTTGTCGCCGTTCGCGAGCAGCTTCGCCTTGTCGTAGAGCAATTCCTCCCGCGTTTCGGTCGCGAATTCGAGGTTCGGGCCTTCGACGATCGCATCCACCGGACAGGCTTCCTGGCACAGCCCGCAGTAGATGCATTTGACCATGTCGATGTCGTAGCGGGTGGTCCGGCGGCTGCCGTCCTCGCGCGGCTCGGCCTCGATCGTTATCGCAAGCGCGGGGCAGATCGCCTCGCACAGCTTGCACGCTATGCAACGCTCTTCGCCGTTTGGATAGCGCCGCAGCGCATGCTCGCCGCGGAATCGGGGTGAGGTCGGGTTCTTCTCATAGGGATAGTTGATCGTCGCCTTGGGCTTGAAGAAATACTTCAAGGTCAGCCAGTGCGCCTTCACGAACTCCCACAAGGTGAAAGATTTGACCCAATGGATCATGACGCGCCTCCATAACGGGTCAGCATCAGCCATCCGGATACGACAACCACGAAGACGAGGCTCAAGGGCAGGAAGATTTTCCAGCCCAAGCGCATCAGCTGGTCATAGCGATACCGCGGCACGGTCGCCTTCACCCAGCCGAAGACGAAGAAAAAGAATCCCATCTTGGCGAACAGCCAGAAGAGCGCGGTCAGCGATGGCCCGAAGAAGAACCAATAGAGCGGAGCCCAATCGACCGGCGGCAGCCATCCGCCCCAAAACAGGATGGCGTTCAGCGCGCACATCAGGATCAAATTGGCATATTCGCCGAGCCAGAAGAGCGCAAAGCTCATTGAGGAATATTCGGTCTGGTGCCCGGCAACGAGCTCGCTGTCCGCCTCGACCAAGTCGAAGGGCGTACGGAAGGTTTCGGCCATGGAGCTGATCAGGAACACAACCCACATCGGGAACAGCAAAGGATTGAACCCGAACCCGTTGAAAAAGCCCAAAATGTTGGCTTTCTGAGCGAGTACGATCTCGCTGAGATTGAAGGTATTCGCATAGAGTACGACGGTGATCAGCACGAAGCCGATCGAGACCTCATAGCTTACCATCTGCGCAGCCGCGCGGAGCGCCGAGAAGAACGGATATTTGGAATTGGACGCCCAACCGGCGACGATCACCCCGTAAACGCCGAGTGAGCTCGCCGCCAGGATGTAGAGCAGCCCGACATTGACGTCGGCAAGCACGACCCCAGGAGCGAACGGCACCACCGCCCAGACGATCAGCGCAACGGTAAAGGTGACGATGGGCGCGATCAGAAACAGTCCCTTGTTCGCGCTCGTCGGGACGATCGTTTCCTTGAGGAACACCTTGAGGCCATCGGCGAAGCTCTGCAGCAGCCCCCAGGGTCCCACGACATTCGGTCCGCGCCGAAGCGCGATCGCTGCCCAGATCTTGCGTTCGGCATAGATGATCATCGCCACCCCCAGCATCAGCGGCAGCGCGATGATGAGAATGCCGATAATCGTGGCGATGAACCACGACCATTCGTAGGTCAGGCCCCAGGATTGGAAGGTGGCGGTCACTCCGCGGCTTCCTTGAACTGGACCCCGCGCACCAGCTCCTCCGAGCAGCGCTGCATGGTCGGGCTGTTGCGGCAGATCGCGTTGGTGAGGAAGAAGTCGGCGATCGGATAACGGATCGGCCCTTCAGCCTTCGCGTCGAGTTCCGGCGGCGCCCAGGGCAGGTCGATCAATCCCTCGCGGCCAAGCTCGGGATGTTCCTTGATCATCGCCGCGCGCAGCTCCGCGAAATTGTCGAACGGCAGCTTCTTGCCGACGAGCTCGCTGACCGCGCGCAGGATCGCCCAATCCTCGCGCGCTTCGCCCGGAGCGAACAAAGCGCGCTCGGCCCGTTGCACGCGACCTTCCGTGTTGACGTAGGTACCGTGTTTTTCGGCGTAGGCCGCGCCAGGAAGCACAAGGTCCGCCTGTTTCGCTCCATTGTCGCCGTGATGGCCGATATAGACCTTGTACGCGCCCTTAAACCGGTCGGCCGCGAGTTCGTCCGCGCCGAGCAGCAGCACCAGCTCAGGCTTGGCGGCTTCGATATCGGCGATTCCGCCCTGCTGCGCATAGCCGAGGATCAGCGAGGCCATGCGTGAAGCCGCGGTGTGGACGACGTTGAAGCCGTTCCAGCCCTCCTTGATCAGGCCCAATGGCTGCACCAACGCCAAGGCTGCGCCGAGGCCACCCGCCGCGAGCGCGCCGGGACCCACAATCACTGTGGGCCGTTGCACTCCGGCGAATGCGTCGGTGACTTCTTTCGGTAGATTGCCGAGCAGCTTCAGGTCGTCGCCTAGCCATTCGACCTTTATGTCGAGGTCGAACTCCGGCCCGATTGCGAAAATTCTGCCGCCTTTGCGCATGATCTTGCGCAGACGCGTGGCGATCAGCGGAGCTTCCCAGCGGATGTTCGAGCCGACCAGGAGCACAACGTCGGCGTCCTCGATCCCGGCGATGGTCGAGTTGAACGCGACGGCGCTGAGGCTGCTCGTATCGTAGGTCATGCCCGTCTGGCGGCCTTCCAGCAGGGTTGACCCCTGCCCTTCGAGTAGCTTCCTAGCGGCATACATCGTCTCGGCATCGAGGAGATCACCCGCGATCGCCGCGACCTTTGCTCCGGCCTTCTTCAGGCGTTTGGCGAAGATTTGCAGCGCTTCCTGCCAGCTCGTTTCCTTGAGCTTGCCACGCTCGCGTACCCACGGCCGGTCGAGGCGGTTTCTGACCAGCGCGTCGACATGGTGGCGCGTCTTGTCGTGGATCCACTCCTCATTGACGTCTTCGTTGATGCGCGGAAGCACGCGCATCACCTGACGCTGACGGACGTCGAGGCGGATGTTGGAACCGACCGCGTCCATCACGTCGATGCCCGGTACGCGGCGCAGCTCCCACGGCCGCATCTCGAAGATCTGCGGCTTCTGCAGCAGCGCTCCAACCGGGCAGACGTCTGCCAAATTACCGGCCAGCTCACCCGTCACGGACCGCTCGAGATATGAGGTTATCTGGCTGTCTTCGCCTCGGTAAAGCATGCCGATCTCGTCGACGCCCGCGACCTCGGACGAGAAGCGGATGCATCGCGTGCATTGGATGCACCGGTTCATCGAGGTTTTGATGATCGGCCCGAAATATTTGTCGTCGACCGCCCGCTTATTCTCCTCATAGCGCGTGAAGCTTCGGCCATAGGCCATCGCCTGGTCCTGCAGATCGCATTCGCCGCCCTGATCGCAGATCGGGCAATCGAGCGGGTGATTGATGAGCAGGAATTCCATCACGCCTTCGCGGGCCTTCTTGACCATCGCGGTGTCGGTGCGGATCGTTTGTCCGTCGGCGGCGGGGAGAGCGCAGCTTGCCTGCGGTTTGGGCGGACCGGGCGCGACTTCGACCAGGCACATCCGGCAATTGCCGGCGATCGAAAGCCGCTCGTGGTAGCAGAAGCGCGGGATCTCCTTGCCGGCAAGCTCGCACGCCTGCAGCACGGTCGCGCCCTGCGGAACCTCCAGCTCAAAGCCGTCGACGGTGACCTTAGGCATCGTCGGAGTCCTTGTCCTTGCGCACATTGCGATCGATGTGCGTGACGTGCGGGCCGCCGCGGCGAACGACAAGCACGGCGATCACCGCGAGGATCGCAATCAGCATGATGATTTGCTGCGCCGTCATTCCGCCGCCTCCAGCAGCTGGCGGCCGGCTCGCTCCGCGATGCGGCGCTCGAGTTCCGGGCGGAAGTGACGGATCAAGCCTTGGATCGGCCATGCGGCGGCGTCGCCCAAGGCGCAGATGGTGTGACCTTCGACCTGCTTGGTCACGTCGAGAAGCTTGTCGATCTCACCCACTTGCGCATCGCCCACACGAAGCTTCTCCATCATGCGCCACATCCAGCCAGTGCCCTCGCGACATGGTGTGCACTGGCCGCAGCTCTCATGCTTAAAGAAATAGGAGATGCGGCTGATCGCCCGGACGATGTCGGTCGACTTGTCCATCGCGATGACGGCCGCGGTGCCGAGGCCGGATCCCAACGCTTTCAGGCCATCGAAGTCCATCGGAGCGTCGATGATCTCGTGCGCCGGAACTAGCGGAACCGAGGCGCCGCCGGGAATCACCGCAAGCAGATTGTCCCAACCGCCGCGGATCCCACCTCCGTGCCGATCGATCAACTCGCGAAAGCTGATCCCCATCGATTCCTCTACGGTGCAGGGCGTATTCACATGGCCCGACAGCTGGAAAAGCTTCGTGCCTTCGTTTTTGGGATTGCCGATGCTCGCAAACCATTCCGCGCCGCGGCGGAGAATGGTCGGCACGACCGCGATCGATTCGACATTGTTGACCGTCGTCGGGCAACCGTAGAGCCCGGCGCCAGCGGGGAACGGCGGCTTGAGGCGTGGCTTGCCCTGCTTGCCCTCGAGGCTTTCGAGCATCGCCATCTCTTCGCCGCAGATGTAGGCGCCGGCGCCCCGGTGGACGAAGAGGTCGAAATCGTACCCACTGCCGCAGGCGTTCTTGCCGAGGAAGCCGGCTTCATAGGCTTCGGCAACAGCCCGCTCCAACACTCGGGATTCCTGAATGAATTCACCGCGAATGTAGATGTATCCAGCCCGCGCCCGCATCGCGAAGCCGGCAATCAGCGAACCTTCGATCAGCTTGTGCGGATCGTGGCGGATGATCTCGCGGTCCTTGCACGAACCCGGCTCGGATTCGTCGGCATTGACGACCAGGAAATTCGGTTTCCCGGGCTTGGGCTCCTTCGGCATGAAACCCCACTTCATGCCCGTCGGGAAGCCCGCTCCGCCGCGGCCGCGCAGGCCCGACGCCTTCACCGCCTCGATGATCGCGTCCTGGCCGATGGCCATCAGGCCCTTGGTATTGTCCCAATCGCCGCGCTGCTCGGCCGCCTTCAGGTAAGGGGACTGGAAGCCGTAGAGGTTCGTGAAGATGCGGTCCTTGTCCGCCAGAGGCCCGGTGTAGCCCATTAGTGAGCCACTCCGTTGGCGAAGAACCAGACAAGCACAACTGCGATCAGGGCGATGACCGCGAACTTGATCATGCCCGTCACGAACCTGAAGGCCAGAAAGCCGAGCACGAGCGCGATGATGATAGCGACAACGGTCACTTCGGCGGCCCCTCGATCAGCTTCATTCCGCCGTAGATGAGGAGTCCGGCCACCGCGATCCCGACGAGGAGGCCGATAAGGCCTTTCAGGATCTTCCACGCAATCACGATGATCAGGATCGCGACGATGATCTTGGCGACGTCTTTCATTGCGCCGCCTCCCCGCCGACTGGGCCGGCGGTTGCCGTCCACTGCGGGCGATAGTCGTAATTGCGCTCGGCCATCTTCTTGAGCGTAGTCGGGCCGCCGACGGGACAGCTGGTCTGGCGGTCGATCTGCGGGCCAGGCCTCGGCGTCTCGCCGCGCGCCAGCGCATCGAGGATCGCGCCCATGCTCTCCTCGGTCAGGTCCTCGTAATTGTCATCGTTGATCTGAACCATCGGCGCGTTGGCGCACGCGCCGAGGCACTCGACCTCCGTCAGAGTGAAGAGGCCGTCATCAGTCGTATGGCCCTTCCTCAGCCCGCGCTTCTTGCAGGCCGCGAACACGATGTCGGAGCCGCGGAGCATGCACGGCGTCGTCCCGCACACTTGCACGTGGAAGCGGCCGACGGGAGCGAGGTTGAACATCGTGTAGAAGGTCGCGACCTCGAGCACCCGGACGTAGGGCATGGCAATCTCATTACCGACGAACTCCATCACGGGGATGGGCAGCCAGCCCTGCGTTTCGGTCTCTGCACCGATCTGCCGCTGAGCGAGATCGAGCAACGGGATCACCGCCGACGCTTGCCGCCCCTCGGGGTAGCGCGCGACGATCTCCTTCGCCTTACGCGCATTCTCGTCGGTCCACTGGAAGTTACCCCAGCGGGCGCGCTGCTCCGCGTCGTCGAGAATGGTCTCGGAGCCGGCCATTAGCGGTCGCACTCCCCGAATACGACGTCGATCGCCGACAGCACCGCCGTTGTGTCCGCCAGCATGTGCCCCCTCATCATGAAGTCCATCGCCTGCAGGTGGCTGAAGGCCGTCGGGCGGATCTTGCAGCGATACGGCTTATTCGTGCCATCGGAAACGAGATAGACGCCGAACTCGCCCTTCGGGCTCTCGGTCGCGACGTAAACCTCGCCCGCGGGCACGTGATAGCCTTCGGTGTAGAGCTTGAAGTGGTGGATCAGGGCCTCCATCGAGGTCTTCATCTCCGCTCGGCTGGGCGGGAAAACCTTGCGGTCCGCTGTCCCGACCGGTCCCTTTGGCATCTCCTTGAGACACTGGCGCATGATCCGCGCCGACTGCCGCACTTCCTCGACGCGCACCATGAAGCGGTCGTAGCAGTCGCTGTTGCTGCCAACCGGAATGTCGAAGTCCATCCGGTCGTAAACTTCGTAGGGCTGCGATTTGCGGATGTCCCAAGGGATTCCCGCGGCACGGATCATCGGTCCCGAGAACCCCCAGGCAATCGAGTCCTCCTTAGACACTTTGGCAATGTCGACATTGCGCTGCTTGAAGATGCGGTTGTCAGCGACGAGGCTGATCGCGTCCTCGAACAGCTGCAGCCGGTTATCGAGCCAGTCGCCGAGGTCGGCGAGCAGTTTTTCCGGAAGGTCGTAGCGCACGCCGCCGACGCGGAAGTAATTGGCATGCATCCGCGCTCCCGATGCCCGCTCGTAGAATTGCAGCGTGTCCTCGCGGACCTCGAACAACCACAGGTTTGGCGTCATGGCGCCATTGTCGAAGATGTGGCTGCCGAGCTGGAGCATGTGGTTGGAGATGCGGGTCAGCTCCGCCATCAGCACGCGGATGTATTGGGCACGGAGTGGGATCTCGAGGCCCATCAACTTCTCGATGGCGAGCACGAAGCTGTGCTCCATGCACATCGGCGAGCAGTAATCGAGACGGTCGAAGTAAGGCAGCGCCTGGGCATAGGTCTTGTATTCGATCAGCTTCTCGGTGCCGCGATGGAGGAGTCCGATGTGCGGGTCGACGCGCTCGACGATTTCGCCGTCCAGCTCCATGATCAGACGGAGCACTCCGTGCGCCGCCGGATGCTGCGGGCCGAAATTGATGGTGTAATTGTTGATCGTCTCATCGCCCGGGTCGCGCGGGTGCCCGAGCGGCTCGGCCGCGCCGAGGCTGACTTCGACCTTGCGGCCTCTGGTGCGGGCGTCGGTCACGCCGCGCCCCCTTTTGGCGTCTTCGAAGCGGTCTTTCGCTTAGAGGTCTTCCGTGGCGGCTTCTCCTCCAGCGGTGGAGTAGACGGCGCGGGCGCCGGCGAAGGCGCTCCTGGCTCCTCGGGCACGAGCGCCTTCTCGTCGCCCGGCAGTCGGTATTCCGGCCCTTCCCACGGCATCAGGAAGTCGAAGGTGCGGAAGTCCTGCGGAAGAGAGACCGGCTCATAGACCACCCGCTTTTCGACTTCGGAATAGCGCAGCTCGACATGCCCGGTGAGCGGGAAGTCCTTCCGCTGCGGATAGCCCTCGAAACCGTAGTCGGTGAGGATTCGGCGGAGGTCTGGATTTCCTGCAAAGGTCACGCCGTACATGTCGTAGACCTCGCGCTCGAGCCAGCCGGCGACGGGCCACAAAGTCGTAACCGTTGGCACCGGCATTGCCTCACTGGTCGTGACCTTGACTCGGAGCCGCCGGTTCCTAGTCAGCGAGAGGAGCTGGTAGACCACCTCGAACCGCTCCGGCCGGTCGGGATAATCGACCCCGGCGATCTCCATCAGCTGTTGATATTCAAGGCCGGCTGTATCCCGGAGCGCCCTTAGCACCTCGGCGATGCTCTCGCGCCGCACCGTGAGAGTAATCTCCCCGACAGCTTCCTTTACCTCGAGCAACGCATCGCCGAGCGCCGCCTTGGCCGCGTCGATCACGCCGTCGTCCGGCGCGGTCCTTGGAACATGCAGCGCGACCATTATCGCTCGAGCGTCCCTTCGCGACGCATCTTCCGCTGAAGCTGAAGGATCCCATAGAGCAGGGCCTCCGCAGTCGGCGGGCAGCCGGGAACATAGATGTCGACGGGCACAATGCGGTCGCAGCCCCGAACCACCGAGTAGCTGTAGTGATAATAGCCGCCGCCGTTGGCGCAGCTACCCATTGAGATGACGTAGCGCGGCTCCGACATCTGGTCGTACACCCGGCGCAGCGGCGCCGCCATCTTGTTGCACAGCGTCCCGGCGACGATCATCACGTCCGACTGTCGCGGCGATGCCCGCGGCGCGGCTCCGAAGCGCTCGAGATCGTAGCGCGGCATGTTCACGTGAATCATTTCGACCGCGCAGCAGGCGAGACCGAAGGTCATCCACCACAGCGATCCGGTCCGCGCCCAGGTGAAAAGGTCCTCGGTCTTGGTGACCATGAACCCCTTTTCATTGAGCGACTGCCGGAGCTCCTCGAGTTTCTTCTGGTCGACTTCACCCGGGACGAGGCCAGCGAGGCGCGCAAGCTCATCTTCGGTGGGCATGGGGTCATGCCCGGGGTCGAGCATCACTCCCATTCGAGCGCCCCCTTCTTCCACGCGTAGGCCAGACCGAGTGCGAGCTCGATCAGGAAGATCATCATCGCCACCCAACCGGAGATGCGGGTGAAGTCCAGGCTGACCGCCCATGGGAACAGGAAGGCCGCTTCGAGGTCGAACACGATGAACAGGATCGCAACCAGATAGAAGCGGACATCGAACTCGGCGCGGGCGTCGTCGAACGCCGGAAAGCCGCATTCATATTCGCTGAGCTTCGCTGGATCGGGCCTGTGGGTCCCCGTCAGTCGAGCGACGAGCATGGGCAGCACTACGAAGCCCGCGGAAAGACCGAGAGCGACGATTAGGAACAACAGGATCGGCAGGTAGCCTGCGGCGACGCTTGCCAAGGGAAACTCCGAAGACGCGAAATTTGGCCGCGCTTTAGGGCAGCCAGTTGTGCACCGCAACCTTCCGGACCCCATTCAGAGCCGTCGCGGCGCGCAAAGCCGCGATCAACGCAACGCCCCCGCAATGAGCTTTTGCAGCTTCGAATGAATTGTCGCCGAGCCCGCGACATATTCGCGCCGTTCGAACGACCGGTCCGCGCCGCGGTAATCGGTGACGAAGCCGCCGGCTTCCTTGACCAGAAGAACGCCGGCAGCGGAATCCCAGAGGTCGAGGTCGTCCTCCCAAAAACCGTCCATGCGGCCCGCCGCCACCCAGGCAAAATCGAGCGAGGCCGAACCGAAGCGACGGATCCCGGACACCTGTGGGGCGACGGCGCCGTAGATCTTCGCCCAGTCCGCAGGAACGCCGCGTCCGCAGTGCGGAATGCCCGTGCCGATCAAGGACTCATTGAGGTCCCGCCGTGCCGAAACCCTGAGCCGGGCGTCCTGGAGCCAGGCGCCGCGTCCCTTTTCGGCCCAGAAACTCTCGTCGGTCAGCGGCTGATAGATGAGTCCGTGGGTGATTTCTGGCCGACCAGCAGCGCCCCGCAAATCCTCAACTGCAATCGAGATTGAAAAATGAGGGACTCCGTGGAGGAAATTGGTCGTCCCATCGAGCGGGTCCACGATCCACCGCGGTTTGTCGGGATTGCCCTCAACCTCGCCGCCTTCTTCGAGGAGCATGCCCCAGTCGGGTCGCGCATTGCGCAATTCCTCGACGATGGTCTGCTCGGCTCGCTTGTCGGCCATCGAGACGAAATCGGCGGGGCCCTTCCGGCTGACCTGCAGCTGCTCGACCTCGCCGAAGTCGCGGCGCAAGCGCGGCGCCGCCTTGCGCGCGGCGCGCTGCATGACGGTGATGAGGCCGGAATGAGCGACCATCGATCAGTCCGCGCGGCGGACATATTCCTGGTTGTAAACGTCGACGACGATCTTAGTGCCGGCGGAGATGTGCGGCGGCACCATCACCCGGACGCCATTGTCGAGCAGCGCCGGCTTGTAGGATGAACTGGCCGTCTGGCCTTTCACCACTGCGTCTGCCTCGACGATGGTGGCTTCGACCTGGTCCGGAAGCTCCACCGAGATCGGCCGCTCGTTGTACATGTCGAGCTTCACCTGCATGCCGTCCTGCAGGAAGGCCGCGGCTTCGCCCAGCAAATCCTCAGGCAGCGACACCTGCTCATACGTGTCCGTGTCCATGAACACGAGCATATCGCCATCATGGTAGAGGAACTGGAAGTCCTTGGTGTCGAGCCGTACGCGCTCGACCGTTTCGGCGGAGCGGAAGCGGACGTTGGCCTTGCGGCCGTCGATGAGATTCTTCATCTCGACCTGCATGTACGCGCCTCCCTTGCCGGGTTGGGTGTGCTGGATCTTCACGGCGCGCCAAATACCGCCCTCATATTCAATGATATTGCCTGGACGGATGTCCACGCCGGAGATTTTCATGGTCTTCGATATCCCATCAACCGTTCGCCCTGAGCTTGTCGAAGGGCTGTCTTATACTTCGAAAGAAGGACAGGGCTTCGACAGGCTCAGCCCGAACGGGGAGTTGTGTCGTTGAAGGTCGCGCTTAGCCGCTCGCCTTTTTTCCGGCAAGCAGCGGATAGGGGTTGATCGCCGTTCCGTGCCACCAGCGCTCGCCCGGAGCCATCTGGTTGATCGCAAAATGAAGGTGCGGTCCCGCGGCGCTTGCGTCGCCCGTATGCCCGACACGGCCGATGATCTCCCCGCGCTTCACCTGCTGTCCTTCACGCAGCCCCGGCGCATAAGCGCTGAGATGCGCGTAATAATAGATCCATTTCTGGTCGGCCGAGCGCTCGTAGATGGTCATTCCTCCGCGAACGCTGTTGAATAGCTTCTCAATCGTCCCATCGGCGCTCGCGATGACCGGCGTGCCCTCCGCAGCCATGATGTCGATCGCGTCGTGGCGGCGTCCGCTTGCGCGCGCTTGGTCGAAAGTGTCGAGAAGCTGGCTCTGCCGGACGCCCACCACTGGAATCGCGAGCCCGGCCGGTCCGACCTCTACCCCTTCAGCAATGTCCAAAGGCGCCGATTGTGACGGGTTTACGGTGACGACATTGCCCGCAGTTTCAATCACCGGTTCGCTCGAAACGAAATTATAGAACCAAATCCAAAAGGCGCTGACCAGCACGGCCGTTATAACAGCGGTGAACAAAGCGGTAGTGGCAACCTTTCCCATCCTCGTTCGCAACCCTTCCGGCAAAAGCGTTGTTGAGGTGCAACGATGGAACGAGGGACTGTTTCCAAGAGGCGCCGGAGCAAGATCCACATCGGCTGTTCGGGCTGGGTGTACAAGCACTGGCGCGGGATCTTTTATCCGGAGGGTCTGGCGCAGATGCGCTGGTTCGAGCGCTATGCGGAAGAATTCGACACGGTTGAGATCAACAACAGCTTTTACCGACTTCCGAGACCCGAAACCTTCGACAAATGGCGCGACCAGGCGCCCGAAGGATTTCGCTACGCGGTCAAAGCCAACCGTTTCCTAACCCACATGAAAAAGTTGAAAGGGGTGGAGGAAGAAACGGAGCGATTTATGAGCCTCGCGCGGCGCCTGGGCGCAAATCTCGGCCCCATCCTCTATCAGCTGCCGCCGAGCCTGCACAAAGACGCTGAGCGGCTCGAGGCCTTTTTGAAGCTTCTGCCCAATGACCTCGAGCATGTCGTCGAGTTTCGACACCGGAGCTGGTACGACGAGGAGATCCTTTCCTTGCTTAACCATCACGGTGCGGGCTTCGTTGCGCACGATCTTAAGGGGTTGCGGTCCCCGACCTGGGCGAGCGGCAAGATCGCCTATGTCCGCTTCCATGGGACCACGGGGAAATATCACGGCCGTTACTCGGACGAAGCTTTATTAGAATGGGCGGACTGGTGTTTCGATCAAACGCGGTCTGGGCGAAGCGTCTGGTGCTTTTTCAACAATGACATACACGGCCACGCAATCGAAGATGGCCGGACTCTCAAGTCGATGGTGCGGCAGATGAGCAGATGATTGGCATTTGCGTCGAAGTGCCGCAAAAACGGGGCCATGTCTGACAACGACGACCCTTCGCCTGCGCATATCCCGCTCGAGGAGCAAACCTCCGAGATTCGCGCCGAACTCGGACGACTGGTTTCCGAGAGGCTCGAATCAACGCCGGGCGTTCAGATTCTGCCGGTCAATCCCGAAAAACCGACACAGATGTACGGAGTGGCACATTTCCTCAGCCTGGAGGAATGCGATGCGCTCATGGAGCGGATCGACGCGAATGCCTATCCGTCAACGCTGTTTCCGGGAAGCGAGGAGAATTACCGGACGAGCGCGAGCTGCAACCTCAACGTCTACGATCCCGTCGTCGCGGCGGTGGAGCGGCGCATCGCCGAGTTACTCGGTATCGATCCGGTGCTGGGCGAGCCCCTGCAGGGTCAACGTTATCAGGAGAACCAATTCTACAAGAGCCACGAGGACTTTTTCTACATCGACCAGGACTATTGGCCGGAAACGGAGAAGCGCGGCGGTCAGCGCACCTGGACCGCGATGATCTACCTCAATCAGCCGCCGAAGGGAGGGGGAACAGGATTTACGGCCCTGGGGTTCCAGATCGTTCCGAGGCCAGGCTGGATGCTGATCTGGAACAACATGAATCCGGACGGCAGCCCGAACAGATGGACGGCGCACGCCGGTCAACCGGTCGAGGAAGGCACCAAATATATCGTGACGAAATGGTATCGGGAGCGGCCGTTCGTCTGACCTGTTAGCGGTCAAGCACACCGGCGAAGCACCGCACGGCTGCCGCCGGATCGTCTTGACCCCATACGGCCTGACAAACAGCAAGGAAATCGGCGCCGGCGTCAACGAGAGGCTTGGCATTATCGGGCGTAATCCCCCCGATCGCGACACACGGGATTTCGAACAGCGTGGACCACCAAGTGAGGATCGAAGGATCGGGCCTGTAATTGGACGGCTTCGTCGTGGTTGGATGAAAAGCGCCGAACGCGACATAGTCTGCGCCCGCCTCCCCTGCTTCCATCGCGAGGTGCCGGCTGTCGTGGCAAGTTTTGCCGATCTGCGCGGAAGGCCCGAGCAAAGTGCGCGCCTCGCGCACATCGCCATCCTGCTGCCCTAGATGGACGCCGTCAGCGCCAATGCGCTTCGCGAGCTGCATGCTGTCATTGACGATGAACGCGACGCCATCGTCGGCACAGATTCGCTGTAGAGGCTCGGCGAGGCGTACAAGCTCATCTTCCGACCTATCCTTCGCCCGCAGTTGGAAAGCAGCCGCCAGTCCTGGCTGGAGCGCGGCCCTCAACCGGTCGGCGAAAGCTCCGGCCACGTCTTGCGGGCTGATCAAATATAGCCTGCAAGGTCCCCGCTCCGACGGATCGAATTTCTGGACGAACTCCTGGGTGACCTCGTCCAACGTCAGGCCGGCACCTTCTCGGTCGATGCTTCATAAATCTCGTCAATTGCAGTTCCGAGCGTCTGGTTGAACTCCGCATCGCTTTGCTGATGGCGCAGGCCGGAGAGGAGAGCCCGGCTGAAGCTCGCAATCATGCCTGGATTCTTTGAAAGTTCGCGGCAGGCTTCTTCGCGGCTGAAGCCACCGGATAAGGCGACGACCTTTAGCACCTTAGGGTGGACGACCAGCGGATCGAACAGACCTGGCTGCGTGGGAATCGACAGCTTCAGCATGATTTGCCGCCCGTCTGGAATTTCGTTGAGCTCTTCGAGGATAGCTGTGAGCAGGAAATCGTCGCTTTCAGCGCGGTCAGCGCTCTTGATGTTCACTTCGGGTTCTACGATCGGAATCATGCCGTGTGCGAGCACCTGCTTGGCCACTTGGAATTGCTGAGCAACCAGCACGGCGATCCCAGCCGGATTGGCCGAATTGATCACCGAGCGTTCCTTGGTGCCGAACACGCCGAGCGATTTCGCGCGCTCGAGAAGCGCATCGAGCCCGGGGTTGGGCTTCATCAACTGGACACCGTTCTCGTCAGGCTCGAGTCCCTTGTCGATCTTGATGAACGGGACGACGCCCTGATCAATCAAAGCCTGCGGAGTCGGCTTGCCATCAACAGTGCCGTCCATCGTCCGTTCGAACAGGATCGCACCGATCACCTTGCCTCTGCCGAAGCAGGGCGAAGTGATGATTCGCGAACGCATCCGATGGATAAGGTCGAACATCTCCTCTTCGTTCGACCACGCGCCTTCTTCAATGCCATAGCCCTTCAGCGCCTTGGGCGTGGACCCGCCGGATTGGTCGAGTGCAGCGATGAAGCCGTCACCCTGCTTAATTTTCGCGATCATCTCAGACTGGTTCATTACTCACCCCTGCTGTTCCAATGCGGCGACGCCCGGAAGCGTACGCCCTTCCATCCATTCGAGAAACGCTCCGCCAGCAGTTGAGACGAACGAAAAGTCCTTTGCTACGCCTGCGTGGTTGAGCGCCGCCACCGTGTCGCCGCCGCCGGCCACCGAGACCAGCGAACCTTCCTTCGTGAGTGCCGCCGCCGTCTTCGCCAGCGCCACGGTCGCTGCGTCGAAGGGCGGGACCTCGAATGCTCCAAGCGGGCCGTTCCATACCAGGGTCCGGCAAGTCTTGAGCACATCGCCAAGCGCCTCGACCGCGGCCGGGCCGATGTCGAGGATCATTTCGTCCGGTTGAACCTCATGTACGTTACAGGTGCGCACATTGGGCGGATTGGGCCGCAGCTCCTTCGCCACCATGACATCGTACGGCAGATGGATCGTGCAGCCGGCCTGCTCGGCACGGTCAAAAATCGAATTGGCCTCGCCGGTCAACTCATGCTCGCACAGCGATTTCCCGACATCGACTCCGCGAGCGGCGAGGAACGTGTTCGCCATACTGCCGCCGATAATGAGATGATCGACCTTTCCGATGAGGTGACCGAGCACCGCTAGCTTGGTCGAAACCTTGGCTCCGCCGGTCACCGCCGCCACCGGCGGCTCCGGATTGCCCAGCGCCCGCTCCAGCGCCTTCAGCTCCGCCTCCATCGCGCGGCCGGCAAAGCTTGGCAGATAATGGGTTACGCCCTCGGTCGAAGCATGTGGCCGATGGGCCGTCGAGAAGGCATCATCGACATAATAGTCGGCGAGAGTGGCCATAGCCCTCGCCAGTTCGGGATCGTTCCTCTCTTCGCCGTCATGAAAGCGCGTGTTTTCGAGGATCCCGACATTGCCCGGCAGCATGGTCGCGATCGCCCGTACGGCTTCTGACCCCTGGCAATCCTCGATGAAGCGCACGGATCGGCCCGTCAGCCGGTGCAACGGCGTCACGAGCTGGGCAGTCGACATGTCCGGCCGCTTCTGCCCCTTGGGCCGGCCGAAGTGCGACAGTAGCAACACGATCGCGCCGCGATCGCTCAGCTCTGCGATCGTCGGTACGGCCGCTCGCAACCGCGAGTCGTCACTGACGGCGCCTTCCTGCATCGGCACGTTCAGGTCGACCCGCACGAGCACCTTCTTGCCGGTCAGGTCCTCAGGCAGGTCGTCGAGAGTTTTGAAACTCACCTCAGCCGAGCTTCCCCATCGCCGCGGCGGTGTCGACCATCCGGTTCGAAAAGCCCCATTCATTGTCGTACCAGCTGACGACGCGAACCAGCTTGCCCTCGATCACCGCAGTCTCGAGGCTGTCGACGGTCGAGCTCGCCGGCGTGTGGACGATGTCGGCCGAGACCAGTGGGTCTTCGCTATATTCGAGGATGCCCTTGAGCCGACCGCTTTCGCTCGCGGTCTTGAGCGCAGCGTTGACCTCATCGCGCGTCGTGTCGCGCGATGGAGTAAAGGTCAGGTCGATAATGCTACCGTCTGGCACCGGCACCCGGATCGCCGAGCCGTCGAGCTTGCCCTTCAACTCAGGCAGGACCTCGCCCACCGCTCGCGCCGCGCCTGTAGTCGTAGGTATCATCGACATCGCTGCCGCCCGCGCCCTCCGCAGATCGGAATGGATCTGATCGAGGATCTTCTGGTCGTTGGTGTACGCATGGACCGTGGTCATCAGCCCGCGCTCGATTCCGATTGCGTCGTTCATCACCTTGGCAACGGGCGCGAGGCAATTGGTCGTGCACGACGCATTGGAGACGATCCGCATCTCCGGCGTCAGCTTGTCGTCATTCACGCCATAAACGACGGTCAGATCGGCGCCCTTCGCCGGTGCGGAGATCAAGACGCGCTTGGCGCCGGCATCGAGATGCTTCTGACCGCCTTCGCGATCGGTGAAGAAGCCCGTGCATTCGAGCGCGATATCGATGCCATTCTGCTTGTGCGGAAGCTTTGCCGGGTCCTTCTCTGCGGTGACGTGAATCTTTTTGCCGTCGACGATAATGTCGTTCCCTTCGACGACCACATCCCCAGGAAATTTGCCATGCACGCTATCACGGCTGAAGAGCCAGCCGTTGGCCTTGGCGTCGGCGAGGTCGTTCACGCTAACCAGCTCCAGCCCGCTGTCCGGCCGCTCAAGGATCGCTCGGGCGACCAGGCGGCCGATTCGGCCGAAGCCATTTATTGCAACTCTCGTCATGCAATTTCCCTTTGTTTCATATGTTCGAGCACCCGGGCGGCGACCGCATCAGGCGTGAGGCCGAAGAACTGGTAGGCATCCTTGGCTGGAGCGGAGACGCCGAAGCGGTCGATGCCGATGCGAAGGCCGCGGATGCCGGTGTAGCGTTCCCAGCCGAAGGTCGTTCCCGCTTCGATCGATACGCGAAGGATCTCGCGGTTACTGACGTCGGGCAGGATGTCCTCGCGATATTCCATTGGCTGCGCGTCAAAGCGCCCGGTGCACGGCATGGAGACCACGTCGGTGCCGATACCCTTTTCTTCAAGCCACTCCGCAGTATCCACGGCGATCTCCACCTCGGAACCCGTGGCGATGAGGATCACCTTCCGGGCGGCTCTCGCGGTTTTCAGCCGGTATGCTCCGCGCGAGCAGAGGTTCTGGCTAGCGGGCTTCGTCCTAACCGGTTTCACATTCTGGCGAGTCAGCGCCAGGATGCTCGGCCCGTCGCTCTGGAGCGCCAGGTCCCAGCATTCCGCCGTTTCAATCGCGTCCGCTGGGCGAAACAGCTCGATCTGGGGCATCGCGCGAAGGCCCTGCAAATGTTCGATCGGTTGGTGTGTAGGACCATCCTCGCCAAGGCCGACGCTGTCATGGGTCATCACATAGATAACCTTGGCCTTCTGCAGAGCCGAAAGTCGGATTGCCGGGCGGGCATAGTCGGTGAAGACGAGGAAAGTGCCGCCATAGGGGATCACTCCCCCGTGCAGCGCCATGCCGTTCATCGCCGCGGCCATCCCGAACTCGCGGATGCCGTAATAGATGTAGCGCCCGCCGTAATTGTCGGCGGTTAGCTGCCCGAGGCCTTTCGTCCTGGTATTGTTGGACCCGGTGAGATCCGCCGACCCTCCGACCGTTGCCGGAATGGCGGGATTGATGACGTCCAGCGCCATTTCCGACGCCTTGCGCGTCGCGACTGGCTTGGGGTCGACAAGCAGCTGATCGATATAAGGCTTCAGCCACGCATCGGTTGTTTTGCCTGCAATGCGCGCGAGGAACTCATCCTTCCTTTCGCTTGCTTCCAGCCGCTCGAGCCAATGATTGCGTTCGATTGCACCGCGCTGGCCATATGCCCGCCATTCGCCCAGAACGTCGGCGGGGACTTCGAACGGCGGCAGGTCCCAGCGGAGCTCCACGCGCGCCGCAGCCACTTCATCGGCGCCTAGCGCGGCTCCGTGGGTCGCCGCCGTGCCCTGCTTATTGGGCGCGCCGAAGCCGATGATCGTCTTGCAGCGAATGAGGCTCGGCCGAGGGTCCGCAATCGCCTTGTTGATTGCGCGGCTGACCTGCCCGGCCTCGAGACCGTTGCAGCTGCTGGTGTGCCAACCGGCTGCTTGGTGCCGGGCAAGGACGTCCTCGCTTCGCGACAGGTCGGTCGAGCCATCGATCGTGATCTCATTGTCGTCCCAAAGGACGATCAGGCGGCCAAGTTTTAGATGTCCGGCAAGCCCGACGCCCTCATGGTTGACGCCTTCCATCAGGTCGCCGTCGCCCGCGATGACGAAGGTACGATGGTCGACGATCTCGTCGCCATAGATTGCGTTGAGATGTCGCTCGGCGATGGCCATACCGACGGCCATGCCGACGCCCTGCCCCAGCGGCCCCGTCGTGACCTCCACGCCCGGAAGCTCGAAATTCTCAGGGTGACCGGCCGTGGGCGAGCCAAGCTGGCGGAAGCGCTTGATGTCTTCGAGGGTCGGACGCTGATAGCCCAGAAGATAGAGCAAGGCGTAGATTAGCATCGACCCATGACCCGCCGACAGGATAAAGCGGTCGCGGTCCGGCCAGTGCGGATCGGCCGCGTCGAACTTGAGGTGCCGAGTAAACAGGGCAGTTGCCGCGTCGGCCATGCCCATGGGCATCCCCGGGTGGCCACTGTTGGCGGCTTCGACCGCATCCATCGCGAGGGCGCGAATGGCATTGGCGAGGCGGCGGTCGGTCGGCTGCATCAGGGCTCCGCTACTGGGGTTCGGCTCTGCCCGCGAGTCCGGGCGGTGGCGCGGTCCCTTTGGTCGGTGAGCCGTGAAGCGTCAATGCTTGCCCGGAATCGCCAACTTGCGTAGCGAATGAGTCGTGGACGACGGCGGCCTTTCCGCGGCACTCGATCGTGCCGAAACTGCGCTTCAGCGTATCGACCGTGCGCTGGCGGGCCGCAAGCCTGCGGCGGAGCGCGACGAAGAGCTTCGAGCCAAAGTGCGCGAAGTGGTCGAAGAACTGGATGAATTGATCCGGGAGGCCGCCGCCTGATGGCCGCTCTGATCGACATTTCGATAGCTGGCCGCACCTATCAAGTCGCCTGCCGGGAGGGTGAGGAGGAGAATCTCCGCGCCGCCGCACAACTCGTCGATGGCAAGAGCCGTGAAGCGCTCGCGGGATTGGGGACGTTGAGCGAAGCGCGCCAATTTCTGTTCGCTTCCCTGCTCCTCGCCGACCAATTGATCGAGAAAAGACCGGAAGCGGCCGCTGCATCCCTGCCAGATCCGGCGCTTGTCGAGCGCGCCGAATCGCTCGCCGACCGCCTCGAATCGCTCGCCGCACAGCTTGAGAATGAAGCCGCGAATCCGTAAATCAGACGGCGACGGGCACTGCCTGGTGCGCGCCTTCGGAAAATCCCTGAGGCGATAGACATCCACGGGAGCTGTCCCTGCCCTGGTCACGATGGTCACATCGGGGTCAGGAGCATACGGCGCCCACCTGACGTTTTGGCGTCAGAGGATTTTAGGGCAAACGGCCATGGTGGTCCCGTCACCTCCTTTTCCGCCTGGACCGCGGCCTGAGATGGAGCCGCTATCCAAGGAGTCGCTTCGACGCGCTGCGATCGACGCACGCAAGGCGTTCGCGGCGACCTTGTCGGATGCGGATCGCGCGCTTCTCGAGCAGCGCCTTGCCGAACGACTGACCTCGCTTTTCGCCGGTGTCTCGGTCGTCGGCGGCTATTGTCCGCTGGGAAGCGAAATCAACCCCCTTCCGGCGATGGAGGAAGCGCGCGCAGTTGGCGCGATCGTCGCGTTTCCCTGCTTTGCCGATCCAGGAAAGCCTTTCCGCTTTCTCGCCGGCGATCCGCTGGAACCCGGTCCCTTCGGGATCATGCAGCCTGCCAAACGCCATCCCGTCGTCCAGCCGGACCTCGTCCTTGTTCCGCTGATTGCGATCGACCATCGCGGGACGCGGCTTGGACGAGGCAAAGGCCATTACGATCGGGCCCTCGTTCGCCTAAAGAAGAGCCGAACTCGCCTGATCGGCGTCGGATGGAGCATCCAGCGCCTTTCCGTCCCCATTCCAGCTGAGGCGTGGGATGTGCCGCTCGACGCATTCGCGAGCCCGGAAGGCGTTGAATGGTTCGGGCAAGCGCCCCTGCCATTCTAGGCCCTACCAGATCGCGTTGGGCATCACCCGAAGCACCCGTCCGGTGTGGAGGTTCACAAGAAGCAGGTCGTCGCCGTAGCGGATCCACTGCCGATTGCGGCCTGGAGCGCCAACTCCGTACACGCCATAATCATTGATGTAGTAGCGCGAGCCGTAGAATGCCGGCTCGAGGCGGTAACCGACCGCGACCGGCCGATATCGCCAGTTCCGGTGCGGCGCGACATAGACGACATAGCCGTGACGATGCTTCCCCTCCCATTTGTGGTCGTGGCGGCTGTCATGCCCATGCTTCCCGTGCTCCTTCGCATAGGCATAGCCTGGGCTTGCCAGGGCCGTAGCAGCAGCGAGAGCGAGCAAAATGGTCTTACGCATCAAAAACTCCTTCGGTCGCCGATTGATCGGCGTCATTGGACTCAAATCATGGGGCTCGTTCCCCGAACGGAGCAAATACAGGCTCTCGGGACTGCAATTGTCAGGTTGCGCCGTCGACGGTTTCTCGAAAGACGTTTGTCCGTGCTAGAGGCCCGCGAAGCGCTTCAATGAACCGGCCGCCCCCTCCTTCGTTCCGTAAGCTCGCCGGAATTGGAGTAATCGCTCTGCTCATCGTCTTCTGGGCCGGTTTCGTCGCGAGTCTTGCCC
>JBKPLG010000008.1:0-41396 GCA_046731515.1 Pseudomonadota bacterium
GATCAGGATCACCGTGCTCATCGAGCGGGTGGACAGTCGTGGATGTGCAGCACGCCGAGAGGTTTGCGGCCTTCGACGACGAACAGCGTCGTGATGCGGTGCTCATCGAACAGCGTCAGCGCCTCGTCGACCAAAGAGTCCGGTCCAATCATCTTCGGGTTTGGGGTCATGAACGCGGACGCGGGATGATCGAGTCCTTGTTCGATGTGACGCCTGAGGTCACCGTCGGTGATCACCCCCACAAGATCACCCGCCTCATTCGTGACGCCGACGACGCCCAGGCGCTTGGCGCTCATCTCAACCACGGTATCGTGCATGCTGGTGCTCTGGCCGACGAGCGGCAGTTGTTCGCCGCTGTGCATCAAACGCCTGACAGGCTTCAGTCGGGCGCCCAGTGCTCCGCCGGGATGCAGCCGTCCGAAATCCGTCCGCGTGAAACCCTTTTGTCGCATCACCGTCATCGCCAGCGCATCACCTAGCGCAAGCGTCATTGTGGTGGAGGTGGTGGGCGCTACCGCCTCCGGGCCGACCTCGGGCCAATGCGGGAGCACGAGCGCGGCTGACGCCGCCTCGCTCAACATCGATCCGGAGTTCCCCGTGATCCCGATGATTGGGATCTCTACGTGCTGGAAGTGATCGATCACCGGTTCAAGCTCGGCAGTATCGCCGCTCTGCGAAATCAGGATCGCGACGTCGCCCTTTGCCGCCATTCCGAGATCGCCGTGGATCGCCTCCGCAAGATGCAGAAAGGTTGCGGTAGTCCCGGTCGACGCAAAGGTCGCCGCTATCTTGCGTCCGACATGCCCGGATTTGCCAAGTCCGCTGACGATCAGTTTTCCGGGGCAATCGAGGATCAGGCTAACCGCCTGCTCGAACGTGGTTCCGAGGCTATCTGCAAGAGCGTCCAGCGCCCGGCCTTCGTCATGAAGGATCTCGCGTCCGAACTCGAGCACGCCACTTGCCGTGTCGCTTTGCGCATCCATCGCGAGCGCCCCTAGCCCAGTCGATGATCGGCTGTGAAGCGCTTGACGCGGCACCGCCCACCCGCTTGGGTCGCGCGACCAAGGGGAGAGCATGGCGAAGAAACTCACGAAATTCATCCTGATCGCACTGGCTCTGGGCGTGATCGCGGGCTGGGCGATCAACGCCGCAATCGATGACGGAACGCCGGCGAGCGCCGAGCGCCTGAAGTCGATTGCCGACTATCTCAGCATCGTTACCGCGCTGTTCCTCCGCCTGATCAAGATGATCATAGCGCCCCTCGTCTTCTCGACCCTGGTGGCCGGAATCGCCCACATGGGCGATATCGCCGCGCTCGGCCGCGTCGGGGTTCGCTCAATCGCCTGGTTCATCCTGGCGAGCCTCGTTTCACTCACTCTCGGCTTGATTCTGGTCAACGTCCTTCAGCCCGGTGTCGGCCTCAACCTCCCCCTTCCTCCCGCGACCGCGGCGAGCGGAGTCGAAACGTCGACCTTCAACCTCAAGGACTTCGTCAGCCATCTCGTTCCCGCGTCCATCTTCGAGGCGATGAGCACCAACGAAATTCTACCTATCGTAATTTTCTCTATCTTCTTCGGAGTCGCTCTCACCGCGATCGGCGAGAAGGGGGAGCCAATCGTGCGCGGAGTCGAATCGCTGGTGCGGGTGATGTTGCAGGTCACCGACTATGTGATGCGCTTTGCCCCGTTCGCTGTCTTCACCGCCGTCACGAGCGCCATCGCTGAAAAAGGACCCGAAATTCTCTTCACGTTCGGCAAGTTCGTCGGTAGTTTCTTTCTCGGCCTGCTTATTCTTTGGCTGCTCCTGATCGGCGCGGCTTTCGTGATCGTCGGTCCGAGGACGCGGCATCTTGTCCGCTACATCCGCGACCCCATCGTGCTCGCGTTTTCCACCGCGTCGAGCGAGGCAGCCTACCCCCGCACACTGGAAGCGCTCGACCGATTCGGCGTCCCCCCGCGCATTGCCAGCTTCGTCCTTCCGCTCGGCTATTCGTTCAACCTTGACGGATCGATGATGTACATGACCTTCGCGACGATTTTCATCGCGCAGGCCTACGGCATCGACCTGACCATCGGCCAGGAGATCACCATGCTGCTGGTGCTGATGATCACCTCGAAAGGCATGGCGGGAGTGCCACGCGCGAGCCTGGTTGTGATCGCAGCGACCATGTCGATGTTTAGAATTCCCGAGGCAGGGTTGCTTCTGATTCTTGCGGTCGATCATTTCCTCGACATGGGCCGGTCCGCGACCAACGTTGTCGGCAATGCCGTCGCCTCAAGCGTGGTCGCACGCTGGGAAGGCAGTCTCGACCCGGAGGAGCCAGCTGACATCGAACCGCCGCATGCGCCTTCGCACGTGACACGAACCGGCCCAATGCACGATCACTTCTAGGCGAAGGGTTTGTCGATGCTGGGCGGAGGGGTCGTGAACCACTTCGGCCCGCTTTCGGTCATGTGGAAGCAGTCCTCGAGCCGCACTCCGAACTTGCCGGGAACGTAGATCCCGGGTTCGTTGGAGAAGCACATGCCGGCCGCAAGCGGCGTCGTCTCGCCATGGACGAGATTGACCGGTTCGTGCCCCTCCATCCCGATTCCGTGGCCCGTACGATGGGACGTGCCCGGCAGCTTGTATCCCGGCCCATAACCCCAGCTCTCGTAGGCCTGGCGGACGGCGTCATCCACGCTGCCGGCCGGAGCTCCGATTTTTGCCGCCGCCATCGCAATGTCCTGGCCGCGCCGCATCTGCTCGAAGACCTTGCGCACCTCTGCCGGCGGATCGCCGAGAACATAAGTCCGCGAAATATCGGACCGATAGCCATGAACCGAACATCCGCAATCAAGCAGGACGACCTCCCCACGTTTCACGACATGCGGTTTCTTGCTGCCGTGCGGATAAGCCGACGCCTCGCCGATCAGGATCAGACCCCCGTCGTAGCTTCCACCCAGCTTCTTGTGCGCGGCAGAAATCATCGCGTCGATGTCAGCGGCAGTCATGCCTTCACGGCTATGCTCGCCGGCATAGCGCAACGAGGCCGCTGTTATATCCGCGGCCGCCTGCATCAGTGCGAGTTCGGCGGGTGACTTGATCATGCGCTGGGCGCGAACCACCGGATTGGCATTGACCACCCGGACACCCGGCAGCTGCTGCTTCAGCCGGTCCTCGATGAAAAAGCGGTTGGTTTCCTCGAAGGCGACAGCCCGATTGGCCAGCCTGCGCTCGTGCAGGAAGTCAGCGATGACCCGCAACGGATCTTCATCTTCGTTCCAAGTCCGGATTTCTGCGGGAACCTGAAGCATCTCGGCGATGCTTGGCTGCTCGAAGAAGGGCGTGACGATGATCGGGTCGCCCTCGGCTGGGATCACGACCCCGGTCAGCCGTTCGCTCCGCCACCATTGAATGCCGGTGTAATAATCGAGGCTCGGCCCGGATTCGACGAGCACTGCTCCGATTCCGGCGCTACGCATCATCTCCTTCGCCCGGTTGAGACGCTGCACGCGCTCCGCGCTACTGATCGACGGCGGGATGGGGATGCTCGGAAGGTCGCGCGCCTGTGCAATTGCGGCCCGGGCAAGTCCGGTCGTACCCAGGAATGCCATTGCCGCGCCGGTGCCAACCAATGCGCGTCGAGAAACCATCACATTCATCATTCCCCCTTAGCCGCAAGTGCGGCGAGCTCCTTGACGAATTTTGCTGCGACAACCGCAGTCATTCCGTTCAGGTCGCGCGACGGATTGAACTCAACCACGTCGGCGCCGACGATTGGCGAATGCACACGGTGCAGCACCGAAATCACATCTCGGACCGACAGCCCGCCAGGCTCATGGTGGGAAACGCCCGGGGCGAAGGCCGGGTCGAGAGCGTCGAGGTCGATGGAGATGTAAAGCGGATTTTCGGGGATCGGCACTCGCTCGGGAACGAAATCTCGCATCTCGACCACTTCGACGCCGAACCTCGTCACCTGCTCGCGGCAGTGCCGGTTCATTGTGCGGATGCCAACCTGGACCAGGCGGCTCGCGTGCCCGGCCTCCATGATCCGTGCGAACGGGGAAGCATGGCTCAAGGGATCACCTTCGTAATCATTGTAGAGGTCCGGGTGGGCGTCGAAATGCAGGATGTTGATGGGTCCATGGACCGACGCGAGGCCTTCGACGATCGGATAGGTCACCATATGATCGCCACCTAGGAAAATCGGGCTTGCATCGCCCGATAAGCCGGCTGCGCGAGCGGCTTCACGGATAAGCTCAAAGTCACTGGCGCTTTCGGTAAGCGGCAGATCGCCGGTATCATCCACCAGGATATCGGCGCCGAGTTCGAGGCCGGATTCGCTGGCGCTGTTGGCGTGCTCGGAAGCCAAAGCCAATCGGATCGCGTCCGGCGCATGTGCCGCGCCGCGCAGAAACGACGAGTGGCTGTCCGTAGGAAGGCCGATCAGCCGGATTTTGCCTAACGTTTCATGCATCATCGCTGTCGGCTTGTTGCATGGCCGCGCGCAATCGGCCAGCAGACGCCCTCCCAATGTTCGAATCGGCCTTTCAAGACGGGGTGAAGCGCCCCGGCACGCGCGAAATGACCGTGCTGCTTGCCGGGCTGATGGCGCTCAACGCTTTTGCGATCGACGCGATGATCCCCGCACTTCCCGACATCGGGCGAACGCTTGGAGTCGCGCGAGAGAATGAGCGCCAGCTGGTGGTCGTCGCCTATTTCATCGGCTTCGCCTCGACCCAGCTGATCTGGGGCCCGCTGGCGGATCGTTTCGGACGCAAGCCGGTGCTCGCCGCCGGAATCATCCTCTATGGATTCTTCGCATTGCTGTGCGGCTTCGCGAGCAGTTTTCCGCTGCTCATCGCTGGACGCGTGGCGATGGGAGCTTCAGCGGCAGTTACGAGAGTGCTGGTCGTTGCGATGGTG
This sequence comes from Pseudomonadota bacterium, assembly GCA_046731515.1. GTDB lineage: Bacteria > Pseudomonadota > Alphaproteobacteria > Sphingomonadales > Sphingomonadaceae > Sphingomicrobium. The sequence goes on from JBKPLG010000008.1 coordinate 4,909, forward strand.
CGCGATTTGTTCGAGGCCGAGGCCATGGCCCGCGTCATGAGCCTCGTCTTCATGACGTTCATGCTGGTGCCGGTGCTTGCGCCTAACATCGGTCAGGCGATCCTGCTCGTCGCGTCGTGGCGTGCGATTTTCCTCGTCCTCGCCGCATACGCACTGGCGATGCTCTTATGGTCCTCGTGGCGTCTGCCCGAGACGCTGCATCCTGAGTTCCGACGCTCCCTTCGGTGGCGCGAAATGGCGAGCGCCATCGTGGAAACGCTGCGCGAGCCACAGTCGCGCGGTTACACGATTGCACTGACCATCACCTTTTCGGCCCTCGTCGCATACATCTCGTCGGTTCAGCAGATCGTATTCGACGTGTTTGATAAGCCTGAGCTGATCGGACTCTGCTTCGCCGCCATCGCCGCGCCGATGGCGCTCGCCTCCTGGTTCAATTCCCGGGTCGTCGGCCGATTCGGACTTCGGCGGGTCGGACACAGCGGTGCCGCCGCCTTCGTGATCACCACAACCGCCCACGCATCGATCGCATTGAGTGGCCACGAGACGTTGCCGATCTTCGTGCTGCTCCAGGGCTTCACTATGGCCAGCTTCGCGTTCACATCATCCAACCTCGGTACTTTGGCGATGGAGCATATGCCGCACATCGCGGGCACGGCCTCGTCCGTTCAGGGAGTGATCGGCACTCTCGGGGCAGCGATCCTCGGCTTCATGATCGGCCAGGCCTTCAACGGAACCGCGACTCCGTTTCTGCTCGGCACGGCCGCCTGCGCGATTTTCGGTTTCGTCGCGATCGTCCTGAGCGAGCCCAAGCGCCTGTTCGCGCCGATGCAGGCCGATCCCGAGGAGCAGGAAGCGGCAAGGGAATCGACTGCAATGCCAGAGGACCTTGCATGACAAGCCCCTCCCGATCCCTTCGTTGTCTGCTTGGAGAGCAGACGACGGTGATCAAAGAGGGGCTTGGCTGGGGAGCCTCATAATAATTTAGCAGCCGTCAAGGTGCGATTATTCGGCCGTAACCTCGTCGTCCTCCGTCGCGCCGACCATCAACGCTTCACCAACCTCCTCAGTCTTGCCGCGGATCGCATTCTCAATCCGCTTCGCAACGTCGGGATTCTCCTTGAGATAGAGCTTGGCGTTCTCGCGACCTTGTCCGATCCGGACTGAGTCATAGCTGAACCAGGCGCCCGATTTCTCGATCAGACCCGCCTTCACCCCTAAGTCGAGGACCTCGCCGACCTTCGACACACCTTCACCGTACATGATGTCGAATTCGACCTGCTTGAACGGCGGGGCGACCTTGTTCTTGACGACCTTCACTCGGGTTGCGTTGCCGATGATCTCGTCGCGGTCCTTGATCTGGCCCGTGCGGCGGATGTCGAGGCGAACCGATGCGTAGAATTTGAGTGCATTACCGCCCGTGGTCGTTTCGGGGTTACCGTACATCACGCCAATCTTCATCCGGACCTGGTTGATGAAGATGACTGTGCAACGCGAGCGGCTGATCGATCCGGTGAGCTTGCGCAGCGCCTGGCTCATCAGCCGCGCCTGAAGGCCAACATGGCTGTCGCCCATCTCGCCCTCGATCTCGGCGCGCGGAACCAGCGCAGCGACCGAATCGACCACGAGCACGTCGATTGCATTGGACCGCACGAGCGTGTCGACGATCTCCAGCGCCTGCTCGCCAGTGTCAGGCTGCGACACAATCAACTCGTCGATGTCGACGCCCAGCTTTTTCGCATAGACGGGATCCAGCGCATGCTCGGCATCGACGAAAGCCGCCGAGCCGCCGTTCTTCTGCGCTTCGGCAATTGCATGGAGCGCAAGCGTGGTCTTGCCCGAGCTTTCCGGGCCGTAGATCTCGACGATCCGGCCGCGCGGCAGGCCGCCGACACCGAGCGCGATATCGAGCCCGAGACTGCCGGTCGAAATCGTCTCGATCTCAATCTTCTCGCGGCTTCCCAGCTTCATTGCCGAGCCCTTGCCGAACGCGCGATCTATCTGGGCGAGCGCCGCTTCGAGCGCCTTCTGCCGGTCCATGCTGGGGGCTTCCACTCCGCTACCGATAATCTTCAACTGTGCTGCCATGTCCCCTGTCTCCTTCGTCAATGCAAGCGGTCATTCCGCTTCGTGCATCGGCGGCCGAGCCCCGCCTTAGGGGACGTTCGTATCCTATTTGTTCGATGAGAACAATAGGGGAACATACAGGCGAATGTTCACAATGGTCACACTGACGTGGTGTTCCACCGGAGCGGCGCCGCGCCAAAGCCCGCCTCATTGGGACTGTCACAATCATGCTGCTGTAGGAAAGCAAAAAGCCACGATTAGCGGATGAGCTTCCCTTCCTTGATCACGCTCTCGACATGCTCGAGGGCGCGGACGTCCTGCAGCGGATCGCCTTTGACCGCGACAAAGTCGCCGTATGCGCCGGGTGCGATACTTCCCACCTGCCCCTCCATGCGCAGCGCCCGGGCCGCCTCGCTCGTCGCTGACTGAATCGCCTGCATCGGAGTCATGCCATAGCGCACCATGTAAGCGAATTGACGCGCGCCAAGGCCGTACATGTAAACGCCTGCGTCGGTGCCGAACGTCATCTTCGCGCCCGCCTTCACCGCCGCCGCGAATCCCCGCCGCTGGACGTCGGTGGTCTCCACATTCTTACGCAGATATTCGGCCGGCCACCCCTGCTTGACGCCGACGTCGTTGATCCAATCGCCGTTGTAGATGTCCATGTCGAGCCAGACGCCATTCTTCTTGGCGAGCTCGATACCTTCCGCATCGAGGTAGCTCGCATGTTCAATCGTCCGCGCGCCGGCGCGGATCGCGGCCTTGATGCCCTCGGCGCCATGAGCATGGGCGATACAATAGGAACCGTGCGCCTTAGCCTCGTCGCAGGCCGCTTTCATTTCCTCGGGCGAGAGCTCGAGCGCGCCAGGTATGCCGCCGATCGCGAGCACTGCGCCAGTGGCGATCAGCTTGATGAAGTCCGCGCCGCGGTCGAGGAAATAGCGTGCCCGGTCGCGGGCTTCGGCGGGATTACGGACCTCGCCCATCCGAAACTCTTCGGGCACCGGCACGTCGGCCGCGAGCGCGTTGATCTCGCCCCCGCCGCCAGGGACCGTGATGTAGCCGCCTGCGACAAACATCCGGGGGCCCGCGACCTCGCCGGCGTTGATCGCATCGCGCAGCGCGATGTCCGTCAGGCCGCGATAGACGCCAACATCGCGCACGGTCGTGAAGCCGCTCTTGAGTTCGAGCCGCGCCGCCACGGTTCCCCTGAGAATCGTATCGGCCTCGCTGTGCTTCAGAGGCGCAGCCGGACCGCTCTCCGTCACGTCGATCGCACCGTCGGCAATGTGGGTGTGGAGGTCGATAAGGCCGGGAAGCACGGTGTAGCCGGACCAGTCGACGGATGCGGCGCCTTCGGCATCGCTCCAGCGGGCAACCGAAGCGATCTTCCCATCGACGATTCGAATGCGTTGGTCCGGCAGGAGTCTGGCCGAAGCGGGATCGATCAAGCGGCCGGCATGGATATCAACTGTTTCAGCATTTGCTGGCCCTCCCAACAGCATGGCCACTGCCGCCATCGACAATAGTCGTTTCATGACCCCTCCCTGCTGACGAACCGATGAGGAGTAGCTGATCTGCCCGCCTCCACAAGTCTGCTGCGCCGCGTGCCTCCGACGGTGAATCGAGCTAAAAGTTGAGTGCTGCATCCTTGGGAAGTTTCGCATGCAAATCCACACGGTCGAAGGCGGCGGCGGCCTCAAGCTCCATGTACGGGATTTCGGGCCACTCGATGCGCCACCGATCCTGTTGATCCACGGCTGGTCCCAGCATCACTTATGTTGGTCCAAGCAATTCGAAAGTTCCCTCGCCGGCGAGTTCAGGCTGGTAGCGGTGGATCTGCGCGGCCACGGCCAGTCGGAAGCGCCGCTGGATTCGGATAGCTACACGACAGGGAAATTCTGGGCGGACGATCTCGCAGCCATCATTAGCGACCTTGCCCTGGTTTCTCCCGTTCTCGTCGGCTGGTCGTATGGCGGACTCATCATCGGCGACTATCTGCGGGTTTATGGGGACGGAGCTATTGCCGGAGTCAATCTGGTCAGCGGAGCCGTTGGAATTGGGCCGAGCTGGTTCGGTCCGTTAATTGGCCCGGATTTCGTTGAATTTGCACCACCCGCATCGGCCGACGATCATGCCGTTGCACTGAAGTCCATTCAGGCGCTGCTGCACCGGATGTTAGTGCGCGAGGTGCCAGCGATGGATGTCGAACTGGCGATGGGCTGGAGCATGCTGACGCCTGCTGCAGTGCGCGGGAGCCTGATCAACCGCGATGAAGATTTTCTTCCCCAATTCGCAGCGCTAGAAAAACCGCTGCTTGTCACGTACGGCGCGGCCGATACTGTTGTTCTTCCAGCGATGGCCAGATTGATTCAGGAGCGCTGTCCGAAGGCCAGGCTGTCCGAGTATCCGGAGACCGGTCACGCGCCGTTTCTCGAAGATCCCCAGCGGTTCAATCGGGAGCTGGCGGAGTTCGTGCTGGCTGCGCGGCAGAACTAGCTCGGCTCGACAACCTTGATGTGCAGTTCCTTCAGCTGCTTGTCCATGACCGGCGCCGGAGCATTCATCATCAGATCCTCCGCCTTCTGGTTCATCGGGAAGAGGATCACCTCGCGGATGTTCGGCTCGTCGGCGAGCAACATGACGATCCGGTCGATGCCCGGTGCCGAACCGCCGTGCGGCGGTGCGCCAAATTTGAACGCGTTGATCATGCCCGAGAAGCTCGTGTCGACTTCGTCGCGCGTGTAGCCGGCAATTTCGAAGGCTTTGTACATGATGTCCGGCCGGTGGTTCCGGATCGCTCCGGAGCTCAGCTCTACGCCATTGCAAACGATGTCGTACTGCCAGGCGAGGACCTCGAGCGGGTGCTTGGTCTCCAACGCCTCCATCTCGCCCTGCGGCATCGAGAATGGATTGTGTGAGAAGTCGATCTTCTTCTGCTCTTCGTTGAACTCGAACATCGGGAAATCGACGATCCAGCAAAAGCGGAAGGCCTCCTTGTCCAGTAGATCGAGCTGTTCCGCGACGCGCGTGCGGGCCAAGCCCGCGAGCTTCGCCGCTTCCTCTTCCTTGCCTGCGGCGAAGAAGATTCCGTCGCCAGGTCCAAGTCCCATTTCGTCGGCCAGCCGACTCATTCCTTCCTCGCCATGGTTCTTGGCGATCGGGCCGCCCCACTCCCCGCCCTTGCGAGTTGCATAGCCGAGGCCGGCAAATCCTTCCGAGCGAGCCCATTCGTTCATGTCATCGAAGAATTTGCGGCTCTTCTCCGCTGTACCTGGCGCAGGAACCGCGCGGACCGCGCCTCCCTTCTCCACGATTCCGGCGAACAGGCCGAACCCGGAGCCTTTGAAATGCTGCCCGACGTCGCTGATCAGAAGGGGGTTGCGAAGGTCGGGCTTGTCTGTGCCGTATTTGAGCAGCGCTTCCTTGTACGGGATTCGCGGATACTCGCCGGCCGGCGTTACGGCCTTGCCGTCGGCGAACTCCTCAAACACGCCCGACAGCACCGGTTCGATCGCCGCGAAAACGTCGTCTTGCGTCACGAAGCTCATTTCGAAATCGAGCTGGTAGAATTCACCTGGTGAACGGTCGGCGCGCGCATCCTCGTCGCGAAAGCAGGGCGCGATCTGGAAGTAGCGGTCGAAGCCAGCGACCATGATCAGCTGCTTGAACATCTGCGGCGCCTGCGGGAGTGCGTAGAATTTGCCCGGATGGACTCGGCTCGGGACCAAATAGTCGCGCGCGCCCTCGGGCGAGCTCGCGGTCAGGATCGGAGTCTGGAACTCGGTGAAACCCCCATCGATCATCCGCCGGCGGATCGAGTTGATCACCGCAGAGCGCAGCATGATGTTGTCGTGAGCCTGCTCCCGGCGAAGATCGAGGAAGCGATATTTGAGGCGAATCTCCTCGGGATAATCCTGCTCCCCGAAAACAGGCATCGGCAGCTCGGCGGCGGCGGACTGCACCGTCACGTTGCCAGCGGTTACCTCGATCTCGCCGGTGCCGAGATTCGGGTTCACCGTCTCTTTCGAGCGCGCCACGACTTGCCCCTCGACCGTGACCACCGACTCCACGCGGATTCGATCGAGCGTCTGGAATGCCGGAGAGTCCGTATCCGCGACGATCTGCGTGATCCCGTAATGATCACGCAGGTCGACGAAGAGCAAATGGCCGTGATCGCGCTTGCGGTGAACCCAGCCCGAGAGGCGTACGGTTTCGCCGACGTTGCCGGAGCGCAGCTCAGCGCAGGTATGGGTACGATAGGCGTGCATGCAGAAGTTCGTGCTCGTTGGGCGGTGATGGGCGGAAAAAGCGCGCGCCGCGCTTCACTGCCGCAAACATTTTTGTCAACCCGCGAGGGCGCGGCTATTGGCCTTGAGAGACTCATGCGTATTCATCCGTTGATTACCAAGTCGGACGACCTGAAAGCGCTGGTCGGCCGCCTCTCAGAGCAAACGTTCGTCGCCGTGGACACCGAGTTCATGCGCGAGAATACTTATTGGCCCGAACTTTGCCTGATCCAGGTGGCGAGCGCCGACGAGGCGGCGGCGATCGATCCCAAGGCCGATATCGATTTGAAGCCGCTGCTCGACCTCTTCGTCGACAATGAGGACGTATTGAAGGTCTTCCACGCCGGTGGGCAGGACCTCGAGATCATCCATAATCTGACCAGCAAGGTGCCCCATCCGTTATTCGACACGCAGATTGCGGCGATGGCGCTCGGGCATGGCGAGCAGATCGGCTATTCGAACCTCATCGAATCCTTGCTCGGTCACAGCCTCGATAAGGGCGCACGCTTTACCGACTGGAGCCGCCGTCCGCTCGACAAGAGGCAGATCGACTATGCGATCGCCGATGTAACTCATCTGTCCGCGGTGTTCCCGCGAATGGTCGACAAATTGCGGAAGACCGGTCGCGGTGCCTGGCTCGATGAGGAAATGGAGCGGCTTGCCAATCCCGCCAACTTCGCTTTGGCGCCGGAAGACGCGTGGAAACGGCTGAAGCTGCCGAATCGCAATCCGGCGGTGCTCGGCCGCCTGAAGGCCATTGCCGCGTGGCGCGAGACGGAGGCCCGCTCCAAGAATCTGCCGCGGGGCCGGATCATCAAAGATGATACGCTGACGGAGATCGTCCTCCATCCACCCAAGACGCAGGAGGACCTCGGACGGATCCGGGGCCTGTCGGCTGGCTGGAAAAACAATGATATCGGCGGCCGTCTGATGACAGCGTTGCAGGCGGCCAAGCCGCTCGAGCCCGGCGAAATTCCCGATCGCGAGCCGCGCCGGCCTGGGCTCACCAAAGATGCGGCCTTGGTGAGCGACCTCTTGAAGCTGCTCCTTAAGATCCGGGCGAAGGAAACCGGGGTGGCGGCTCGGCTGATCGCTCGATCCGACGACCTCGAAGCGCTCGCTGCTGGAGCGCGCAAAAATCTCAATATCCTGAGCGGCTGGCGCTACGAGCAGTTCGGCAAGGACGCCCTCGATCTCGTCGAAGGCCGCCTCGCCTTCGCGATTGAGAACGGCAAGCTGAAGATGAGCCGAGTCGCCCGAGAGGAGACTGTAGATGCGTAAAATCGCCCTCCTTGTCCCTGCGGCTTTGCTGACGGACTGCTCCACCGCACCCGCGCAGCCGCCGGCCCATGGAGAGACCCCGGGCCGTGAGTGTCAGTCCGCGGGGCTCGAACGCTTTGTTGGTCAGCCCGCGACCAGTGAAGTCGGAGCGGAGATCCTGCGCGTGTCCAAGGCCGCGACGATCCGTTGGGTCCAGCCGGGGCAAATGGTGACAATGGAGTATCGCGCCGATCGCGTAACAGCGCACTTGGCCTCTGGAAACCGGATCGAACGTGTGAATTGCGGCTAGGCCGCTTCGCCAATCAGCTTCGCTTCCATCAAGGCGCGGCGAATGGTCGGAAGCGACAGCCGCGCCCGCTCGGCAATAGCAAAACGATCGACCGCCTCGACGGCCCGTTCGGCGGTCCAATAATCACGGTGCAGGCGGCCCGCCATGAAGCGGAGGGCATCGGCGGGAATATGCAACCCGCGATCGGCAAAAAGCAATTGAATCAACGCTGCGAACAAGGCGTCATCCGGGTGTCCGATGGCGACCACGGGAGTGACTGCCAGCCTAGTGCGCAGATCGGCCAGCTTGGGCGACCAGGCTGGAGGCGCATTGTCGGAAACCATCACCAGCGGCCGACCGGTATCCTGGGCTTGGTTCCAGGCGTGAAACAGCTCTTCTTCGTCCCGGCGTTCGGCCTCGTCGAATAACCTGCCGCCGACTCGCTCGACGAAGCTGCGCGCCAGCAAGGTCCGGCCGGATCGCCTCGGTCCGGTCAAGATCGTCGCCTTGACCGGCCACATGCTCCATTTGCGAAAATGATCGAAGGCGTCTCGGTTCGCGTCGGAGACGATAAACCGTGCATCGCCTTCCGTTTGGGGCCAGTCGAGCGGAAGCGCGATCTGGTCCGGCCCATGTTTCATTGTTGTTGGCCGGCTGGCGCAGCAGAAGGCGGCCGCTGCTGCTGCGGCTGCTGCGGCTGTTGCGGTGGGGGTTGTTGCGCCGGCTGCGGTGGAGCGGTCGGCTGAGGTGGCGGAGGAAGAGCCGGCGGCTTGTCGGAAGACGAGCGCATCCTGACCACGGTGCCCGAGAAATCAACGATCCAGCCCCGGGCGGAGAGCGCAGCAGCCAGCTGTGCGATATCGCCGCGATAGGAGACAAGGACGTAGCTCGTGCCATCGGGGTTTATCTGCTGCGGACTGGCGGACAGAATTCCCGGCAGTGTACGCAGGTGCGCCATCCCAAAGTTGTAGACGTTCACGTCCTTGCCGCTGATCTGCACCTGATAAGCATTGCCGGCGGGTCTCGCGACGGGCGGCTCCTGAGGAAGCTCCGGAAGGATCGGCGGCGGGGGCATGTCGAGCGACGAATCGCGGGCGAGCCGGCCGGAGCCCAATGCCGCGGCGAATAGCTCATCCATTCTGCGCACGCCCTCGACCATCATCGCCGGCACGCCATCGCTGTTCCTGGCGGTCAGAGTGAAGCCGCCGACAAGTTCATTATCGGGCCCATGCCGCGCGATGAATCGGGCCCGCGCCGGTCCGCCCGGATAGAGCCGTTGAAGCTGCACTTCTGCAACGAGAATGTCCGCTGCGCCGTAAAGATCGATGATGTTTCGCCACCAGCCGCGGCCCGGACGCTTTGTCTGCGCGGCGTTCACGAGCATCGGATCGACGCCCATCCCGCTGACGCGCACATAATCGATGGGGCTTTGGGAGGTCCGAAACTGTGCCCACGCGCGCTGCCACCCGTTGCGGAGCTCTACGCTCGTTTCGGTGCCCGCCGTGATAATGACGGGAACCAGAAGCATCGGCACTGAGCGCTGCACCTGCCCGTCCTGAACGCCCAGGAATTCTGCAGCCCGAGCCCGGTCGAAAAGCACACCGAGATCGGCGATGTAGCGATTTGGCCCGATCTCCTCTCGCTCGACGTTGATCGATCTGACGATCTGGTCGAGCGTCGAATCCGGGAGATTCGGCGCCTGCTGAATGGGAACTCGGTGCATTTTGGCATAGAGCGCTCGGAAGCCCTGGCGCTGGGCGGTACGCCAGGCGGCGTAACGTGCGCTCTGGGCATCGGGTGCGCCGACGTCCACGTGAATGCCGGTCACTTCGAGCGTTCCGGAGCTGTCGAGGGGCAAGATCCCACGATCCGCTGTCTCGAGCTGAGCGTAGAGCGCGCCGGACACTCCAAGGACGGCGAGCAGGAGCAGCAGGGGAACGAGAAAACGGCGCAGCATTCGCGGCGTCTTTTGGCGACAACGGCGTGGAAATCCAAGCGGCTTGTCTTTAGTGCGCGAGCCGCGATGAGCCAAAAGCCCCTGACCTACGCCGATGCCGGCGTTTCGATCGACGCCGGGAATGCGCTGGTAAAAGCGATCGGTCCCATCGCCCGTTCGACCGCACGACCCGGAGCTGATGCCAAGCTAGGCGGGTTCGGCGGGCTCTTCGACTTGAAGGCAGCGGGCTATCAGGATGCGCTTTTGGTGGCGGCCAATGACGGCGTCGGCACAAAGCTCAAGCTGGCCATCGAGACCGGTCGGCACGACGGAGTCGGTATCGACCTCGTCGCAATGTGCGCCAACGATCTTGTTGTTCAGGGCGCTGAGCCTTTGTTTTTCCTCGATTATTACGCGACCGGAAAATTGGATGAGAAAGTGGCGTCCGAAGTCGTGGAATCGATTGCAGAGGGCTGCCGCCAGGCCGGTTGTGCGTTGATCGGCGGCGAGACCGCGGAAATGCCGGGCATGTACTCGGCGGGCGATTATGACCTGGCCGGTTTCTGCGTCGGCGCGGTCGAGCGGGATCAGGTGCTCACGGGCACAAGCATCGCCGCGGGAGACGTGATACTCGGGCTCGCCAGTTCGGGCGTGCACAGCAACGGCTTTAGCTTGGTTCGAAGGATCATCGCGGATTCGCATTGGAAACTTGAAGAACCCATTCCGTCCGAAGACGGCCGAGTCCTCGCGGATGTCTTGCTCGAACCGACACGGATCTATGTCCGCGCCCTCCTGCCGCTAGCGCAGCAAGGGAAAATCAAGGGGCTCGCGCATATCACAGGGGGCGGACTTCTCGAAAATATTCCACGAGTTCTGCCAGATAGCTGCCACGCGACCGTAGAAGTTGATAGCTGGAACCTGCCCTTCATTTTCTCGCTTCTCCAGGAGGGCGGTCGAATCGCTCCCCAGGAGATGGCGCGGACGTTCAACTGCGGAATCGGTATGGCTGTGATCGTCTCTGCCGGCACTGCGGAGAGCGTTGCACGGGAACTCGAGGCCTCCGGCCAGCAGGTGTTCGAGATTGGCCGAATCGAGGAAGGCACGCGCGGTTGCACCGTGAACGGCAGGGCGGGCAGCTGGAATTCACCTGAGGACTGGTCCGCAAAGCACAATGACTGATGCGAGGCGTGTCGCCATCCTGATCTCCGGGCGCGGAAGCAACATGCGCGCTCTTGTCGAGCAAGCGAGAGGATATGAGGTCGTCCTGATAGCGTCGAACAAACCCCACGCCGGAGGCCTCGACTGGGCAAGGGCCCAAGGGCTCCCCACCTGGGCGTGGGACAGCAAGGGAGTGGACAAGGAAGAGTTCGACCGAACGCTTAGCGCGGCGCTCGACGAGCATAAGGTTGGAACAATCGCCCTCGCGGGGTTCATGCGCATCCTGTCCCCTTGGTTCATCGAAAGTTGGCGCGGGCGGATTCTCAACATCCACCCCTCGCTGCTTCCCAAATATCGCGGACTCGACACGCATTCGCGCGCGATCGAGGCCGGCGATTTGATTCATGGTTGCTCCGTGCACGTCGTCACCGAGGAGCTCGACGCTGGAGAAGTGCTTGGTCACACCGAAATTGCCATTGAAAAGGATGATACGCCCGCAACCCTCGAGCAGCGCGTTCTCTCCGCCGAGCATGAACTCTACCCCAGGGTCCTGAGCGAGTTCGTCCGCCGATGACTGATCCACTCGATAAGGTGCGCGAAGCAGCCCTCGAACTACCCGAAACGGAGGAAAAGCTTTCGCATGGCCAGCCGACCTTTTTCGTCGCCGGAAAGCAGTTCGCCCAGTTTCGCGACAATCATCATGGCGATGGCAAGACGGTCGTGTGCGTGAAGACCAGCAGCCTCGACGAGCAGGCGATGCTGCTCGAATCCGATCCGGTTACTTATTCAAGGCCCGCCTATCTTGGACCTTCCGGGTGGGTGTCGATCAATCTGGCCGGAAATCCCGATTGGGGCCATGTCGCTGATCGAATTGCCGCGAGCTGGGAGCTTGCGGCGCCGCGCCGGTTGCTTGAGGCAGGTGGCCGATGAAAGAACCCGAATCGCGTGCCCGTCGACGCTGGATCAGCCTTGGCGAGACGATCGCGCTTGCGGCGCTGATTGTTTCAGCTGTCGGAGTGTGGATCGCCTGGAAAAGCAGCAGCAGCGAAAATAAGCCGACGCAAATCGTCGAACAGCGCCAGACGATCCCCCTTACGCTTCGCGGCAAGGCCGAGGATGATGGCCGCCGTCTCGAGATCGCGCCTGTCGAAACGAGCCACGCGCTGGAATCGCTCACCCTTATCCTCAAAGGCTCGTCACCGATCCAGATCGGAAGCGACGGAATTCTCGACGCCGGCGATGTCGAATCGGCGCTTCGCGATCGCCGCAAGGATGAGAAGGGCAGTCAGTCCATTCCAGTCCACATCCAGGCGCGATACGTCGAAGTGGGAACCGACCGCCGCGCCGCAGGGAACTATTTGTTGCGTTATCGCTGGGAAGGCGGCGGCCTGTTCGGCGGCCGCTCACTACGCCTCACTGGACTTAGCAGAAGCTGACGTCCGGAGGGTCGGACTGGACATGCGCACGGCAATGTGCGGCATTGTCGGTGATGGAGCACCTCCGCCTCTTCTTTTCGGGCCTGCTCATCCTGGCGGAGATTGCGGTCCTGCTTCGAGCCTTGTTGCGGCCGCACCGCGAACCCGCATCGCGCCTCGCCTGGATCATCGTCATCATCGTCGTCCCAATCCTCGGGGTCATCGCCTATTTGCTCATCGGAGAGGCAAGAATCAGCCCGGGGCGGCGCGCGCTCGGCCGTGAAATCGATGCCCGGCTGCCTCATCCATCGGGAGACAAAGCGGCTGTCCGCAAGCTCGCTTCAGGTCGCCATTGGGCACCGTTCGCGCTGGCTCGCACGATTAACGGACTGGACCCAACCGGCGGCAACAGCGGGGCCATCGCCGCCGACAGTGACGCCGCTATCGACGGGATGGTCGCGGACATCGACGCTGCCGTCCGACACGTTCACGGCTGTTTCTACATCTGGCTGGCCGACAACAATGGCCTGAAGGTCAAGGACGCGTTGATCCGGGCGGCGCAGCGTGGCGTCGAAGTGCGCGTGCTTGCGGATGCGCTCGGATCGCGCTGGATCATCAGGTCCCCCAATTGGAACGCGATGAAGAAGGCGGGCTGTGACATGCGCGTCGCGCTGCCCGTTGGAAATCTCTTGTGGACCATGATTCGCGGGCGCGTCGACTTGCGCAACCATCGAAAGCTGATGGTCGTCGACAATGCTGTCGCCTGGTGCGGAAGCCAGAATGTCGCGGACCCTCAGTTCAGGATCAAACCCCGCTATGCGCCGTGGGTCGACATCATGACGCGCTGGACGGGCCCAGTGGCGCGGCAATGCCAATATCTGTTCGTGTCGGACTGGATGGCAGAGGGAGGGGACGACGTCAGCGGGCTCCTGACCGAACAGTCGGCCGCGGGATTCGCCACTGGAACCGCGATCGCCCAAGTGATCGGCACCGGCCCGACCGCGAATTTCGATGCCATGCCGGCCTGCTTCGCCGAGCTGATCCACAGCGCCCGGTCCGAGCTTATCGTGACCACGCCCTATTTCGTGCCCGACGAGCAATTGCTCTTCGCCCTCACCTCTGCTGCCCGCCGCGGGGTCAAGACGATCATGGTGTTCCCAAAACGCAACGACAGCCGCATCGTCGCCGCAACCAGCCAGAGCTATTATGCCCAGCTCCTCAAGGCTGGCGTCGAGATCTACGAGTTCCGTCCGGGCCTGCTCCACGCCAAGACCATGCTCGCCGATCGGGCGGTGGGGCTGATCGGTAGCGCCAATCTGGATCGTCGCAGCTTTGAACTCAACTTTGAGAATAATATTCTGTTCGCGGACGATAATCTGGCCGCAGCCCTCCGTGACCGGCAGTGCGACTATCTCGCCCAGGCGGACCGGGTAACCGCGGCCCAAGTCGCGGAATTCGGATTAGCGCGTCGGCTATGGCAAAATCTGCTGGCCACAATGAGCCCGGTGCTTTGATCGGCAGGTTGCCGGGGTGTAGGATTTCGAGGCTCCAAGGGGAGGATAACAATGGTTGCCGGTTTCCTCATTGCGGCCGCCGCAGCGACTGAAGCTCCGGCTCTGCCGGCATTCATGACCGGATGCTGGGACCTTATCGACGGCGAACATTGGACCCAGGAATGCTGGATGGAGCCCAGGGCCGGATTAATGCTCGGCGCCTCGCGCGAGGGTACGGGCGCTACGCTCAAATCCTGGGAGCAGCTGCGGATCGAGCAATCTGCGGGCGGGAGGATCACGCTTTTCGCCTCACCGGGCGGCCGTGCGCCGCTTCCATTCGAAGGCCGGATCGTTTCGGCTAACGCCATCGAGTTCACGAATGCCACGCATGATTACCCCCAGCGCATCCGCTACGAACTCAAAGACGGGCGTTTGCAGGCGGAGATATCGCTGCTCGACGGCAGCAAGCCCGTGCGCTGGGTTTACAAGCGCGAAGGCGACTAGCCGACGATCTCTTCGGCCTTGAAGAAGAAGTCGATCTCGATCTTCGCATTCTCGTCGCTGTCGGAGCCGTGGACCGAGTTCGCCTCGATCGATTCGGCATAGATTTTGCGGATGGTGCCCTCTGCCGCATCGACCGGGTTGGTCGCCCCCATCACGTCGCGGTTACGCTGAACCGCATTCTCGCCTTCGAGCACCTGCACTACGACTGGGCCTGACGTCATGAATTCGACCAGACTGCTGAAAAACGGGCGCTCCCTGTGGACGGCATAGAACCCTTCAGCCTGGTCGCGGGTCATATGAATGCGCCTGGAAGCGACAACTCGAAGGCCCGCTTCCTCAAGCATCTTCGTGATGGCGCCAGTGAGATTGCGGCGAGTTGCGTCGGGCTTGATGATCGAAAAGGTGCGCGTCGCGGCCATGACCGGGCGATCTCCTGTGATTGGATTGGTTGGAATTGGTGCGCCGCCTAGCGGCGCTGGCTCTCGGCCGCAAGGCTCAGCTTTTCTTGACCCATTTGCCGCCTTCCTGCGCCCAGTAGCGACGCTCGACTCCTTCCCTGCCCGACAAGAGCTTCCAGGCAAGCCGAGCGCCGTCGAGCGTGCCGTTGTCGAACAGATAAAAGCTGCGCTCGTAGCTCAGGGCCGCATCGCGCCATTCACCGTCCGCGATCAGCATATTGCGCGCGAGGTTCGGTGCGTCAGGACTTGTCGATAGCAAAATGGCTTGGCGCGTATCGTCCGTCCCTCCGGCGACCGCATGGGGCAGGAAGCTGGCGGGAGACTGATCCCACAGCATCCGGTCGAGGCGCGCGAGGAAGGCCTCGTCGTCGGCAACGATCAGCAACCTTCCACCTTGAGCAAGCACCTTTTCCGCAAGGATCCCGATGACCTGCTCCGGCGGGGTTCCGGAGAGCTGATAGAAATCGACCTGCATTACGCTGCTCCTGCGAAGCCAGGAGCCCAGACTCTTCTCTTGGACTGGACCCCGGCCTTCGCCGGGGAACTACTTCTCCAGAACGTCAGAAACATATTCGTCGAGAAGGCGCACTCCAAAGCCCGTCGCGCCCTTCTCGTAAGTCGAGCCCGGTTTGTCGGTCCAGGCCTTGCCGGCCATGTCGACGTGCGCCCACTTAACGCCATTCTCGACAAAGCGCTGGATGAACTGCGCTGCAGTGATCGACCCGCCTTCGCGGGGACCGACATTCTTCATGTCGGCGATGGGAGAATCGATCAGCCGATCGAACGGTTCACCTAGCGGCATGCGCCAAAGCTTGTCGCCTGAATCCTCACCCGCCCGGATAAGCTCATTCGCAAGCTCGTCATTGTTCGAGAACAGGCCGGCCCATTCGTGGCCAAGGCTGATGAGGATCGCGCCGGTCAAGGTCGCAAGATCGATGATTGTGGTGGGTTTGTAATTGCGCTGCACGTAAGTGACGGCGTCAGCAAGCACGAGCCGTCCTTCAGCGTCAGTGTTGATCACCTCCACAGTCTGACCGGACATGGTGGTGACGACATCGCCCGGGCGTTGCGCCGTGCCCGACGGCATGTTCTCGACCAGCCCGCAGATGCCAACGACGTTCACCTTGGCTTTGCGCAACGCCAGGGCCTTCAGCGCACCGGCGACGGCGGCGGCGCCACCCATGTCCCATTTCATCGCTTCCATGCCCGCAGCGGGCTTGATCGAGATGCCGCCCGTATCGAAGGTCACGCCCTTGCCGACGAATGCCGTTGGCTGCCCGTCCTTAGTGCCTCCGTTCCATTTGAGAATCATCAAGCGCGCTTCGCGCACGGACCCTTGCGCTACCCCCAGCAACGCGCCCATGCCGAGCTTTTCCATCGCCGCGCGATCAAGGACCTTGATGTCAACGCCTGTGCCTTCAAGGGAGGCGCGAACCCGTTCGACGAAAGTTTCCGGATAGACAATGTTCGCAGGCTCCGTGACGAGCTCGCGCGTCAAGGCAACCCCCTGGTAGACCGGAGCCCAGCGCTCCTTGTACCGCTTGCCGGCACCTTCACCGCCACCAACGATCACGGCCTCGCCGAGCGTGGGCTTCTGCTTATCTTTGAGTTTGGTCCGATAGCGATCGTAGCGCCACGAGCGAAGAGCCGCCGCAAGGCCGATGCGCGCGGTCGCGTCGGCATCATAGTTGTGGCCGCTCACGTCGATCACAGCACGCTTTTCGCCCGAAGTCAGAAGGCGGGCAGCCGCAGTTCCTCCAAGTTTCTCCGCCGGGTCACCGGGCGCAGAATTTGCTCCCATGCCGACAACGAGCAGCCGCCGCATTGTGCCCTTGTCGTCTATGAACTGCTCGGACGCGCTGGATGCATCTCCATCGAACCGCTGACGATCGAGCGCATTGGCGACCGCCTGCTGCGCGGCTCCAAGCGAATTCAGGCTGGACCGGTCTTTGCCTGCGACCGGGAGCACGAGCGCATAGTCCCCCTCGGGCCGGTGATCGGCAAAGCGAATCTGCATGTGAGGCAATCCTTGAAAGGCAACGTTGGCTAGCCTTTAGGGTGCAAGCGCCGCCTTGGCAAAGTCGAGTCGAGGCCGATTGTCGGAGGGCACCGGAGGTGCGATAGGCAGAGACGAACGGGTTTTTTTGGGCGGACAGGAAGCGTTGCTGACGAGATTTGTCTGGTGGTCGGCGCTTCCCATGCTTTTCGCAGCGCCCGCAGCAGCTTCCGCCCAAGCCATTCCACCGGCTCCGCCGCCCGCGTCGCCGCCCGGTGAACAACCGACGGGTGGGCCTCCAGCCCCCGCGGCGGAGCCCGGCCAACTCATCGAGTTCAGCGCCGACCAGGTGATCTACGACAGCGACGCTGATGTCGTGACCGCCAGCGGCGAAGTACGGATGTCGCGCGAAGGCAATTATCTCTCCGCAGACCAAGTCGTGTGGGATCGCAAGACCGGTCAAGTGCGAGCTCTCGGAAGCGTCGTGATGATGACTCCGCAGGGTGACAAGCTCGTGGGCGAGAATGTCGAGCTGGCCGACAGTTTTCGCGAAGGGACGATCCAAAACCTGCTGATCGTGCTCGAAAGTGGCGGCCGCATCGCCGGAAATCGGGGGGTTCTCTCCGGCGACCTCTACACCCTCGAGAATGCAATTTACTCACCCTGCCCGGTCACCACGTCGAGTGGCTGCCCCAAGCGCCCGAGCTGGTCGATTACGGCGGCGAAAGTGATCGATGACCGTGCACATAACCAAGTGCGCTTCCAGGGCGGACGGCTGCAGCTGTTCGGCATCAGTTTGCCACTCTTCCCGGTGTTCTCGGTCCGGACGGATACGGGCGGAGCGACCGGCTGGCTCGTTCCCGATATCTCCTATTCTACCAGGAAGGGGCTTGAACTTGCCTTGCCCTATCACTGGCAAATCGGACCGAACCGCGACGCCACTCTGACTCCGCACCTCTACACGAGCGTCTGGCCCGCCATCGAAGCCAAATATCGCGAGCTCAATTCGATCGGCGCGTTCCAAATCGGCGGCTTTCTCACGTACGGCAAGATCGAGAGCGCCGATCCGCTAGAGACGGAATCGTTCACCGGCCGTGGCCTGCGGGCCTATGGCGAAGCGAACGGCAAGTTCCAGCTCGACGCACTGTGGAGCATCACGACTTCGCTGAGAGTCGCTTCCGACAAGACGGTCACCCGGCGGTACGACATCACCAACGACGATCGGCTGCGCAATTTCGTCAATGCCGAGCGGATCAGCCCGAACTCGTATATTTCGATTGCGGGGTGGGCCTTCCAGGGCCTCCGGTTTAACGACGAGCAGAAAGAAATCCCAATTGCCCTCCCGGCGATCGATGCGCGCTTTCGCATGGACGAGATTGCCGGTGGCCGGGTGGAGATCGAGGCCAACAGTCTTTCAATCCTGCGCATCGAGGGGCAGGACACGCAGCGGGCCTTCGCCAGCGCGCGTTGGGACCTCCGCCGGCTAACGCCGTGGGGCCAGGAGCTGACGCTCACCGCATATGCCCGCGGCGACGTCTATCACACCGAGGATGCTGCCGACACGATTGTGCCCATCTACCGCGGGACGGACGGCTGGCACACGCGAGGAATCGGGGCCTTGGCGGCCGACCTCAAATGGCCCTTCGTCGGATCGGCCTTTGGGGGGACCCAGCGCCTCGTTCCGCGCGTGCAGATCGTGCTGACTCCGCCGACACCGAATTTCGACATACCGAATGAAGACGCACGCTCGGTCGACCTCGAGGACACTAACCTCTTCGCGCTCAATCGCTTTCCCGGTTACGACCGCTGGGAGGACAGTTCACGCGTCACCTACGGCGTAGAATGGTCATTGGAGCGCCCCAAACTGCTGATCATGACCCAGATCGGTCAAAGCTACCGGCTGACCGATCGCTCGACCATCTTCCCCGAGGGGACGGGTCTCAACGGGCGTCTGACTGACATCGTCGGACGGACCCGCATTCGCTATGGGCGGTTCATCGACTTCACGCACCGCTTCCGGCTCGACAAAGACAGCCTCGCAGTGCGCCGGAACGAGGTCGACCTGACCATCGGAAGTGAGCAAACCTATGCGCAAATCGGCTATCTTCGTCTCAACCGCGACATCGACGCGACGATCGAAGATTTGCGTGACAAGGAGGAGCTGCGGCTGGCCGCCCGCATCCTGTTCCACCATTACTGGTCAATCTTCGGAGCGACCGTTCTCGATCTCACCGACAAGCAGGAAGACCCGCTCTCGCTCTCGGACGGGTTCGAGCCAGTCCGCAGCCGTCTAGGGATTTCTTATGAGGATGACTGTCTGGAGCTTGGCCTATCGTGGCGGCGCGACTATGAGCGCATCGGTACGTTCCGCAAAGGAAGTACATTCGCCCTTCATTTGGCATTGAAGGGACTTGGCCGCTAAGGCTGCGTTCAGCGGGCCTGGCTAGAAGCGGCATCGCTATTGGGCTGGGGAATAAGGGAAATTCGGATCGTGGTAGCATTTGGACTAAACTCGGCGCGCGCGTTGTACGCGACCGCCGCCGTAATGATTCTCGGTGCCTCAGCCGCCGTGGCTCAGCAGGATCAGACTGAACCCAGCGCTCCCAACAGCACCAGTTCGTTGCGCCTTCCGCAGAACCCCCAATTGTTCGGCAACGCGATGCCGTCGGTGGTAAAGGCGACCGCCATCGTCAATGGTGACGTCATCACTCAAACCGATGTGGACCAGCGGCTCATGCTTCTGGCAATCGCCAACGGCAACCAAATTCCGGCCGACGAGGTTGATCGGCTGCGTCAGCAGGTCCTGCGCAACCTCATCGACGAGACGCTACAGATCCAGGCTGCCAAGTCCGAAGAGATCGAGATCAAGAACTCAGACATCGAAAAGACGCTTACGCGGGTCGCCGGGAACGTCAAGCAAACCCCTGACCAGCTTGCCACCTACCTCGAAGCGCACGGTTCTTCGGTCAAGACGCTTCGCCGCCAGATAGAAGGCGAAATCGCGTGGCAGCGCCTCCAGCGCGCTAAGATCGAAAGCGGTGTCAGCGTCGGCGACGATGAAGTCAAAGCCGTCCTCGACAAGCTGAATTCGTCAAAGGGTACGGAAGAATATCGCGTCGGAGAGATTTTTCTCTCTGCGACCCCGGACAACGTCAGCCAGGCGGAAGCCAACGCCGGAAAAATTCTTGATCAGCTGAAAAGCGGCGCCTCATTCGCCGGCTACGCTCGTCAATATTCAGAAGCATCGACCGCGGCGGTTGGCGGCGATCTCGGCTGGGTTCGCCCTGAGCAGCTGCCCGGGCCCCTGGCTGCGGCGGTTCGTCAAATGGGACCGGGAACGATCAGCAATCCAATTCCCGTGCCGGGAGGCGTGTCGATCATTGCCGTCCAGGACACTCGGAAGATCCTGACACCCGATCCGCGTGACGCGATCCTCAGCCTCAAACAGGTGTCGATCAGTTTCCCGAAAGGCATCACGCGTCAGGCCGCCGAGCCGATCGTCGCCCGCTTCGCACAGGCTGCTCGGACCGTGGGCGGTTGCGGTGGAGCGGAGAAGATTGCGACGGAATTCCATGGTGAGGTCGTCACCAGTGATCAGGTGAAAATGCGCGATCTCCCGACGGCGCTTCAGCAAATGATGCTGCCGATGCAAGTTGGGCAGGCGACACAGCCGTTCGGATCCCTCGATGAGGGCGTGCGCGTGCTGGTGATGTGTGGCCGCGACGAAGTCGATCCGAGCGCACCGAGCTATGACGAGGTCTACAACCAGCTCAACGAAGAGCGCATGAACCTGCGAGCTCGCCGCTACCTCCGTGACCTCCGCCGCGACGCAGTGATCGAATTTCGCTAATTGGTGAAAATCGATATGGGCGAGGGCGTGCGTCGCCTTCCCGACTCAACGCTTGCCGTCTCGCTGGGTGATCCGGCCGGAATCGGTCCCGAAGTCATCGCCAAGTGCTGGGACAATAGATCAGCTCTGGGGCTGCCTCCGTTCGTCGCGATCGGCGATGGGCATTCACTCGCCGCGGTTTGGGATGGGCCGATTACGGTCGTTGATGATCCGGACGAAGTGGATTCCGCTTTCGACCTTGGCCTGCCACTGCTTCAAGTCGCGGCGGCACAGGGTGATCGGCCCGGCCATCCGAGCGTTGGCGGAGCGCATTGTTCGATGGATTCGCTGGAACTGGCCGTCGGTCTTGCCCGGTCGGGCTCGGTGGCGGCCGTTGTCACCGGTCCGGTCGCGAAGGAGCAGCTCTACGCAATCGGGTTCCAGCATCCCGGCCAAACGGAGTTCGTGGCGGAGCGCTGCGGTGTCTCGCCGGGCAATGTCGCCATGATGCTGGCAGGACCGAGTCTGCGAACCACTCCAGTAACCACGCATCGGGCACTTGCCGACGTGGCGCGGGAATTGACGACCTCTCTGATCGAATCCCGCGGGCGAACCGTGCTGCGGGGATTGCAGCGCAATTTCGGCATCGCCGAGCCGCGCCTCGCGGTTGCGGGCCTCAATCCCCACGCCGGCGAAGGCGGAGCGCTCGGTCGCGAGGAGATCGAGATTATCGAGCCTGCGATTGCGGCGCTGGCGGCCGAAGGATGGAGGGTAAGCGGACCACACCCCGCCGACACGATGTTTCATCCGCGCGCTCGGGTGAATTACGATGCGGCGCTTTGCATGTATCACGATCAGGCACTCATCCCGATTAAGGCGCTGCACTTTGAGGACGCCGTAAACGTGACGCTTGGATTGCCGATCGTCCGCACGGCGCCCGACCACGGAACGGCATTCAACATCGCCGGCCAGGATCGCGCTGACCCTCGACCGATGGCGGCTGCGATTCGAATGGCCGCCGAATGCGCGGTGCTGCGCATGGAAACGGCTTGACCAGCAGTCCCGAGCCGTTGCGCGACGTCATTGCCCGCCATGGGCTCAGCGCCAGCAAGGCACTCGGCCAGAATTTCATCCTCGACCGTCAGTTGCTGGCCCGAATTGCAGCGATCCCCGGCCCCCTCGAACAAGCGGTCGTATATGAGGTCGGTCCCGGCCCCGGCGGCCTGACCCGAGCGCTTCTCGACCGCGGCGCTTCGGTTGTCGCTGTCGAACGCGATCGCCGATGCATACCGGCGCTCGCTGAGCTGCAGCGAGACTTTGGATCGCAGCTGAGGGTGATGGAGACCGATGCTCTGCTGGTCGATGAGCGGGAGACGGTCGGCAAAGGTGCGCATGTCGTCGCCAACTTGCCCTACAACGTCGGGACTGCGCTGCTCTTGCGATGGCTCGAGGCGGAGCCGTGGCCGCCGTGGTGGCGCTCATTGACTTTGATGTTCCAAAAGGAGGTGGCCGAGCGGATCGTCGCCCGGCCCGGCGCCGAAAGCTACGGCCGTCTCTCGGTCGCAGCGCAATGGCGGTGCCGCCCAAGCATCGCGATGAGAGTCAATCGTTCAGCATTCGTGCCGCCGCCAAAAGTGACCTCTGCAATCGTGCATATTCTGCCGCAGGAGGCGCCGGCGGGTGTAAACTCGAAAGTCCTGGCGAAGGTCACCGAAGCTGCGTTCGGTCAGCGGCGCAAGATGCTTCGGTCGAGCTTGAGAGCGTACCCCGGTGGAATTCAGGCGCTTGCGGAACTGGACATCGATCCGCGGCGCCGAGCCGAAACGCTCAGCGTGGACGAATTCGTTCAGCTCGCTAGGATCTTGAGCTAGTCGTTCTTCGGCGTCGGAACGGGTTTCGCCGCCGCGACGCTCGGTCCCTTCGTGATCGCCGTCGAAAGTTGCGCGATCTGCGGACACCCTTTGGGGGCGCAAATCTGCTGCAGCTTCTGCAGATTGGCCTGGGCACGGGCCACCGCGCCCATTTGCACCATCGCCTCTCCCTGCACTGCAATCGCGTCAGGGTCGTTCGGTTCTAGAAGCAGCGCCTTGTTGGTCATAAGAATTGCTTTTCCGAAAAGCTGCTGCTTCTCCGCCACTCGCGCCATGTCGACGAACGCCCAGCGATTACGCGGATCGACGGCCAGCGCGGTTTCCAGGAGATCCTCAGCCTGCTCGAGCTTGCCCGAGGCGATAAGCGATTTAGCCTGATGCATAAGGCTGACCGACTTGGGGTTGATTTGGTCGTCAGAACGCTGTGCCGAGACGGAGCCGGCAAAAGCAAGACCGGCTAGGCCGACGAGCAAAAGACGAGGAACAAAACCCATCAAATCTCTCCACTTACACGCTGAGCCCTAGCATGGACGGCCAAGCCGCGCGACGAAAAACCCATCGGTACCGTCATACTCCGGCGTCAACAACCGGCCGGAACCATCCAAACGCCCCGCGGGGATCGGCGTTTCCTCTATGATCCACGATGAATGTCGGCTGACAAAGGCGTCAATCTGACCTGCCCCTTCGCGGGACAGGAGTGAGCAAACTGCATAGACGAGGCGCCCACCCGGTCGAACCACGTCTGCGGCAATATCCAGCAGGCGCCGCTGGAGCCCGACAACTCGCTCCAGCCGCTCAGGCGTCAGACGCCAGCGTCCTTCCGGGTTCCGCCGCCATGTGCCGCTTCCCGAGCATGGCGCGTCGACAAGAACGATATCCGCGCTTGCGCGCCAGTCAGCGAGCTCGCTGAGCTCGTTGGGCGGATTGAGCAACCGGGTTTCAATAGTCGCGCTGGCCCTTTCGGCACGGGGCGGGAGCCTGGAAAGCCGTTGACGGTTACTGTCAGTCGCCAGGATTCGCGCCTTCGGCGCGGCAGCGGCGATCGCCAGCGATTTGCCACCGGCCCCGGCACAAAGATCGAGAATGCGATCACGGCTTTTGACCTCACAGGCGAGGGCGATCAGCTGACTGCCCTCGTCCTGAACCTCCATCAGACCCGACCGGAATGCGGGATGGTCGTCCACTCTGCTGCCAGGCGGCAACCGAATGCCCCACGGACTGATTGAGGTGGCAGCTCCCGCGGGCAAATCGCTGAGCGCCTTGTCCCTCGACCCGAGTGCGGCGTTCACACGAAGATCCACGGGCGCACGCTGAAGCAGGGCGGCCCATTCGTCCTGAGTCACAAGCGGCGACAGTTCCGGCATCAACCAGTCCGGAATCAGGGCTGCTGGCGCAGCCGCTTCCTTGGATTGAAGGGGCTCCGGGCCCCGAGGCTCGCCGAACAGCTCTCGGAGTTGCGGCTCGTCCTTAGCCAGGCCGACAATCGCGGCACGTCCGCTTGCCGGTTGCTCGGCTGAGCGCCGGATCGCCCGGAACACGAGCTCGCGGACCGCTCGGCGGTCCTTCGACCCGGCATAGCGGCGATGTTTGAAATAGCGCGTAACAATAGCATCCGCGGGCGATCCGTCCTCTCGAGCCGAGGCGATCACCTCATCGAGCACCTCGATCGCCGCTTGAAGCCTAGCGGCGGGGGTCAAAGGAACCGCCCTCCAATCACGTTTTTGTGGCTAGCACCTAACGGCCTAGCGCGTCGGATAGTTGGGCGCCTCGCGCGTGATTGACACGTCATGGACGTGGCTTTCCGAAAGCCCGGCATTGGTGATCCGAACGAATTTGGCCCGCTTCTGCAGCTCCGTGATCGTGGTTGAGCCGGTATAACCCATCGCCGCCTTCACGCCCCCCACCAACTGGTGAATGATCTCCCGGACCGGGCCCTTGTAAGGCACCTGCCCCTCAATCCCTTCAGGCACGAGCTTCAAATGATCCTGGATGTCCTGCTGGAAGTAACGGTCCGCCGAACCGCGCGCCATCGCGCCGACCGAGCCCATCCCGCGGTAGGATTTGTAAGAGCGCCCCTGATAGAGAAAGATTTCGCCGGGCGCTTCTTCCGTGCCGGCAAGAAGCGAACCGACCATGACCGCAGAAGCGCCCGCGGCCAGCGCCTTCGCGATGTCCCCGCTAGTGCGAATGCCACCATCGGCGATTACGGGCACGCCATTGACTGCGCCCGCCGCCTCCATGATCGCGGTGAGCTGCGGGACACCAACGCCGGCAATCACGCGGGTCGTACAGATGGATCCCGGCCCGATGCCCACCTTGATCGCGTCAGCGCCCGCGTCGGCGAGCGCCTTTGCCGCCTCGGCGGTGGCAATGTTCCCGGCGACGACCTGAACCGAGTTGGAGGTTTGCTTCACGCGTTCGACAGCGCGCGCGACGTCGACATTGTGGCCGTGGGCCGTATCGATGACGATGCAATCGCAGCCGGCTTCGATCAGAGCCTCCGACCGAGCGTGTCCCGCGTCCCCCACCGTGGTCGCAGCCGCAACGCGGAGACGGCCTTCTGAATCCTTGGTCGCGAATGGCGCCGCGACCGACTTTTCAATGTCCTTGACGGTGATCAGGCCGACGCAGTGATTGTCGCGATCGACCACCAGCAACTTCTCGATCCGTCGCTGATGGAGAATGCGTCGCGCCTCGGTTTCGGTCGTGCCGATCGGGACGGTCGCCAGATTTTCCTTGGTCATCAGCTCGCGGACCGGCTGCTTTGGATTTTCGGCGAAGCGGACGTCGCGGTTGGTGAGGATGCCGCAGAGCTTGCCCGATTTCTCGACGATCGGAATGCCGCTGATTCGATGCGCTTTCATCAGTTCGAGCGCTTCGGCGAGAGTCTGGTCGGGAGTCATGGTGATCGGGTTGACCACCATTCCGCTCTCGAACCTCTTCACCTGGCGGACCGCTATCGCCTGTTCCTCGATGCTGAGGTTGCGGTGCAGAACACCGATCCCGCCGAGCTGAGCGAGCGCGATCGCCATATCCGCTTCGGTCACCGTATCCATCGCCGAGGAGAGGATCGGGATGTTGAGCGGGATTTCGCGAGTAAGCTGGGTCTTGGTGTCGGCTTGGCTCGGCAGAACGCTCGATTCGAGCGGCTGCAGTAGAACGTCGTCGAACGTCAGGCCTAAGGGAATGTCGGAAGTGCCGTTGGGTTGGGCCATATCGGCCCATGACAGGAGAAGGGCGATTCGCCAAGGGGCGCTAGGCCCGGGCCCTTTCCAGCACACGCTGCGCCGCCTCGACGTGCATGCGCTCGATCATCTCGTCGTTGAAGCGCTCGGCTCCGCCATGGAACGCCTCGACCAGCCCCTTGGCGCGTTCGATCTCGGCCTCAGTCGGTGCGAAAGCGCGATTGCACGGTCCGACCTGATTGGGATGGATCAGGCTCTTGCCATCGAACCCAAGACGCCTCCCCTCCTCCGCCTCCGCAAGAAAGCCTTCGGCGTCCTCGAGACGATTGAATACCCCGTCGAATACCGCAACGCCCGCAGCCCGGGCGCCGAGGACGACCAACTGCAATGAGGCGGAGATCGGCGCTCGCGTCGCATCCAGGGGAAGCCGCAAATCGGCTCTCAAGTCATTTGTTCCGGCGATGAGTCCCGCAGCTTCGTTCGCAATATCAGATGCGCCCAGCACCCCGGCGGCCGTCTCGATCATCGCCAGGACGGGCTTCGCTACGACATCCCGAACACCCTTTATGAGGTGGCCGGAAATCGCTCGTGGAACCACCGCGAAATCCGCTTTGGACTGTGCGACGGAATCTAGGTCGAGCGAATGCCAATCGGTCCCGACGCCGTTTACGCGGATTGCAACCGGCACTGCCCATTCCGTCGCAACGGCCTCGACGGCGGCAATGCGGGCCGCGTCCTTGTCCTCCGGTTTGACCGCGTCCTCCAGGTCGAGAACGACCAAGTCCGCTCCCGCGTGGCGGGCTTTCGCGATCGCGCGAGGGTTCGAAGCTGGTAAGAAAAGGATCGACCGCACAGCGAAGAGGTCCGCGTTCATGCCGATTTCGCTTTCACCGCGGGGCGCTCCATCGCATCATGAGCAAACCATAGTTCGAGGACCTTCATGCTGACCAGCTTCATGACCGCCATCGCGGTCCTTGCCCTTCTGTTCGTGATGATGGGCGTCAAGATCGTCCATCAGGGCTATCGCTATACGATCGAGCATTTCGGACGGTTCGTCCGCGTCGCCGAGCCCGGCTTCAATTACGTCACTCCCTTCTTCCAACGCGTCGGCCGCCGAATCAACATGATGGAGCAGGTGCTCGATATCCCGGGCCAAGAGATCATCACCAAGGACAATGCGATGGTCGCGGTCGACGGTGTCGTCTTCTTCCAGGTGCTCGACGCCGCCAAAGCGGCTTACGAAGTGAGCGACCTCTACACTGCGATCATGGCTCTCTCGACCACGAACCTGCGCACGGTCATGGGCTCGATGGATCTCGACGAGACCTTGTCCAAGCGCGACGAGATCAACGCTCGGCTCCTCGCGGTCGTCGACCACGCGACCGAGGCCTGGGGCGTCAAGATCACGAGGGTCGAATTGAAGGACATCCGCCCCCCTTCGGACATCGTCAACGCCATGACCCGCCAGATGAAAGCCGAACGCGAGAAGCGCGCGGCGATCCTCGAGGCGGAAGGCCTCAGGGCTTCCGAGATCCTGCGTGCCGAAGGCGAGAAACAGGCTGCGATCCTGCAGGCGGAAGGCTCACGCGAAGCGGCGTTCCGCGAAGCGGAGGCGCGGGAGCGCGCCGCCGAAGCGGAAGCCAAAGCGACGACACTCGTCTCCGACGCGATCGCCAAGGGCAATTCACAGGCGATCAACTATTTCGTTGCTCAGAAGTACGTCGAGGCAGTCTCCGAATTCGCCCGCTCGCCCAACGCCAAAACGATCCTGTTCCCGGTCGAGGCGACGCAGCTGATCGGGACTCTCGGAGGTATCGGCGAGTTGGCCAAGGAGGCTATCGGCCTTTCCCCGCCGAAAGCCGCGCCCCCCAGGAAAGCATCACCCGGCGTGCCGGACACCGGCGCATGAACGGAATCGATCCCGGCTGGCTGTGGCTGATCGGCGGCGTCCTGCTGCTGATCGCGGAGGTTATCGCTCCCGGTTTCTTCCTGGTCTTCATCGGCGCTGCGGCGATCCTCACCGGACTGTTCGCAGTGCTCTTCGGCTTCGGCCTTGCACCGCAGCTCGCATTGTTCGCGCTCTATGCAGTGATCGCGGTGTTCATCGGCCGGCGCTTCTACGCGAACCAAGCTCTCGACAGCAGCGACCCGCTCTTGAACGACCGTGCAGCGCGGCTTGTCGGAAAGGTGGTGACGGTGGTCGAAGGGGTGGACGACTACAACGGTCGTGTCCGTGTCGGCGACAGCGAGTGGAGTGCGCGAGGTGGTCCCGCCGCTGCCGGCGAGCGCGTGCGCATCACCGGCATTGACGGCAATTGCCTCAAGGTGGAAGCCGAGCGTGCCATTCCTCCCGCCTGACGGAGTTCCAGTTTGCTGAAATTTGAGTTCACTCGCCGCGAAGCGCTCGCGGGCCTAGCGGCTGGCGGCACCTTTCCCCTCCTCGCCAGAGCAACACCGGCCTTCGCTCAAGCCGCGAGTGAAGGACAGGCGAAAGCGCTACTCGATTCCTTCGCCGACAATTTGCTGCGTCTGAATCCCGAAGGCGCGACGTCACTCGGCGTCGATACGGGCGGGCGCGCCAAGCTGCGATACCAGCTCGGCGACCGCTCGGCGGCCGGTCGGCAGCGGGTCGCGTCCACGCTGAAGAGCGACTTCGCGCGCGCCGAAGCGCTCGATACATCGGCTTTGTCGTTCCCCACTCGGACCAGCGTCGAAGTCGTGAAGAGCGCTTACACCACCGCGCTGGAGGGTTTCGCTTTGCCCTATGGCGATGTGGCGGTCGGAAGCTGGCGCAATACGCCCTATGTCGTGATCCAGAACGTGGGCGCTTACCTCGACACCCCCAAGTTCCTCGACACCGATCATCCCATTGAAAACACCGCGGACGCGGAGGCCTATTTGAGCCGGCTAGCCCAATATCCGGCTCAGCTCGACGGCGAACTTGGGCGGATTCGCGCGGCCCGCGAGAAAGGCCTCGTCCCACCCGGTTTCCTCATCGACAAGGCGATCAACCAGCTGACCCTTGCCGCCAAAAATGCTCACGAGGGTGGCAGCATCGTCGATTCCCTCGTTCGCCGGACCAAGGAAAAAGGCATTGCCGGCGACTGGGACGCCCGCGCTCGGAAGATCGTGACAACGGAGGTCGCCCCAGCGCTCGAGCGCCAGATCGCGGAGCTCAAGGCGGAGCGCGCTATTGCGACCGATGTCGCCGGCATGTGGTCGCGCCCGAATGGCGATGACTATTACCGTTGGGCTCTGAAAACTTCGACGACCACCAACCTGACGCCCGACGAGGTGCACGCAATGGGCCTCGAGCAGCTGCAGGAGCTGCACGGGCGCATGGACCCCATCCTCAAAAGTCTCGGCTACACAAAAGGGACCGTCGGCGAACGGATGCAGGCGCTCGCCAAGGATCCCCGTTACCAGTTCCCGGAAAGCGACAAGGGTCGCGCCGAAATCATGGCGTACATCCAGGAGCGGCTCGCCCTCATCCGCAAGCAGCTTCCACGCGCATTCAATACGATGGTTCCAGGGCATCTCGAAGTGAAGCGCATGCCACCTGAGGAGGAGCCGGGAGCGCCCGGCGCCTATGGCGGCGCGGGGTCGATCGACGGCAAGATCCCGGGCAAATTCTGGATCAACCTGCGCACCACGGACCTGCACAGCAAGTACAGCCTGCCCGATCTGGCGTCGCACGAGGCGATCCCCGGGCATGTATGGCAAGGCGAATATGCCAACAAGATGCCGCTCATCCGCACCTTGCTCGCGTTCAACGCTTACTCCGAAGGGTGGGCCCTCTATGCCGAGCAGCTCGTCGATGAGCTCGGCGTCTACGACGACTTCCCGGCAGGACGCCTGGGCTACCTTCAGTCCATCGCCTTCCGCTGCTGCCGCCTGGTTGTCGACAGCGGAATGCACGCGAAGCGCTGGACCCGCCAGCAGGGCGTCGACTTTTTCGTTCAGCGCAACGGTTCGAACCCGCTCGAAGTGGCGAGCGAGGTCGATCGCTATTGCTCATGGCCAGGCCAGGCATGCGGCTACAAAGTCGGCCACAGCACCATCAACCGTCTGCGCGACAAGGCAAAAGCAGAGCTTGGATCGAAGTATGACCTGCGCGCCTTCGACGACGCGGTCGTGCTGGGCGGAAACGTGCCGATGGACGTGCTCGCTAAGAATGTCGACGACTACATCGCGCGGACGAAGACGGGCACGACCTAGGCCTAGCGCAGCCAGCGAAATCCCTGCGGCGAGATGTTGCGATCGCACGCTCGCCGGAACTTCCCCGTAAAGGCTCGCGCGTTATCGTGCCTCTTTTTGCGGGAGTGAGAACATGGTGGCTTGGCGGATTGGGCGCACCGAGGCTTTGTCCGATCCGGACGCGGCGAGGCGCAAGACGCTGGCGAAACTGAGCGGCCTCGCCGAACTCGATGACCCGGAAAGCCTAGTCGTACCGATCCTGATCGACGCAATCCTGATGGCCGAAGCCTATCGCGGGGCACGGCATCAGGTGAGCTTTCTCTCCGAGCTGACGCGGAGCGTCGATGCCCTCATCCGCGAGCTGAACATCATTGAGAAAACCAAGGAGTGGGCGGGCGGCTGATCACGGCAGCACCGCCACGTCCGGCGGAATGAAGTCCCGCCGCGCTTCCACCGAGAACAGCCGCTCGCGGGAGTAGAAGCGCAGCGGCCAATCGCGCTTTCCCATGGGCGACAGCAACAGCTCGTTCACCAACTCGTGCAGCGGGTCACCACTATCTGAGCCGCCGAGGAACAGCCGCACTCCGTGCAGGTAGGTGCGCGTGATTGTCTCGTGATAGCCTTCGGTGTCGCTGTTCACGCCGCCGACGCTCTCGTTGTAGCGGCGGATGATGTCCGGGAGCTCCCTTTCGAGGTCTACGTCATGGCGCTTCAACACGAGGTACGTCGTCGCGGCGAGATGAGCCTCGTGAGTCCAGTCGGAGCGCGGCAGAGTGCGCGCGAGCAGTCCCTCGCCGATGCGTTCGATTTCGGCGTCGGATTTGAAGAAGCGGGGTCGGTATTCAGTCATTGATCGGGTCCTTTTGAGGGGCCCGATCCGTGACCGGGCCTAAGCGGGTGTTGCCTGTGTGTGCGTGGTTTGTTGCGCTTGCTGCGCTTGGCCTTGGGCCACCTTCGGCGCGGCTTGGCGCACGCCCTCGTCCACTTGGTCGGCAAACTGCGCAAAATTGGCCACAAACAGATCGACCAGCTTGGCGGCCGCCCGATCGTATTCCGCCGGGTCAGCCCAAGTGCCGCGCGGGTCCAGCAGCTTGCTGTCGACACCAGGCACGGCAACGGGCACCTCGAAACCGAAGTTCGGGTCCTTACGGAACTCGACGTTCTTGAGGCTGCCGTCGAGCGCTGCGTTCAGCAAGGCGCGCGTCTCCTTGATCGGCATACGCTTGCCCACTCCATATTTGCCGCCGGTCCAACCCGTGTTGACCAGCCAGCAGTCGACGCTGCCCTGGGCAATCCGCTCCTTAAGAAGATTGCCGTAGACGGATGGATGACGCGGCATGAACGGCGCGCCGAAGCAGGTCGAGAAAGTCGCCTCGGGCTCGGTCACTCCGATCTCAGTACCCGCGACCTTTGCGGTATAGCCGGACAGGAAGTGATACATCGCCTGGTCGGGCGTGAGCTTGGCGATCGGCGGAAGCACGCCAAAAGCGTCGGCAGTGAGCATCACGACGTTCTTGGGCAACGGGCCCATATTCTCGTCCGACGAATTCGGAATGAAATCGATCGGGTAAGCACCACGGCTGTTCTCGGCGAGCGCCGCATCGTCGAGGTCGAGCTTACGCGTGACAGGGTCCATCACGACATTCTCGAGCACCGTGCCAAAGCGCTTGGTGGTCGCGTAGATCTCGGGCTCGGCCTCCGCCGAAAGGCGGATCATCTTCGCATAGCAGCCGCCTTCGAAATTGAAGACGTTGGTGTCCGACCATCCGTGCTCGTCATCGCCGATGAGCGTGCGGTTGGGGTCGGCCGAAAGGGTTGTCTTGCCGGTGCCCGAAAGGCCGAAGAAGATCGCCGTGTCGCCCTTGGCGCCGATGTTCGCAGAACAATGCATCGGCATGATGCCCTGCGGCGGAAGGATGAAGTTCAAGAGGCCGAATACCGACTTCTTCATCTCGCCGGCGTAAGCCGTGCCGCCGATCAGGACGATCTTCTTTTCGAGGTTCACCGCGATGATCGTCTCGCTGCGGCAGCCATAACGTTCGGGATCGGCCCGGAACGACGGCAGATCGATCATGGTGAATTCGGGCGTGAACTCCGTCAGCTCTTCCGGCTCAGGACGAACGAGCAGCGTGCGAATGAACAAATTGTGCCACGCCAGCTCGTTGATCACTCGAACGCGGACGCGGTGCTCGGGCTGCGAGCCCCCATAGAGGTCCGAGACGAACAGCATGTCCTTGTCCGCCAGGGCAAGCATGAAGTCGTCGTAGAGCCGGTCGAAGGCATCCGGATCCATCGGCTTGTTGGTTTTACCCCACCAAACCGTGTCCTCGCTAACCGAATTGCGGACAATGAAACGGTCCTGCGCGCTGCGACCTGTGTGCTTGCCCGTGCGGACCACCAGCGGACCGTCATTGGCGAGCAGGCCCTCCCCGCGGCGCACGGAATGTTCCACCAATGGCGCGGTGGTGAGATTCCAAAAGATCTCGGCGCCTGTGGCGATGCCCTGTGTATCGAGGCCATTACGAGGAACGCGGTCGGTCACTGACAAGCTTTCCTTTCCTTCGTCCCAAATAATCAAAAAGCGGCGGCGACCGGTACCGGAACTGCCGCCGCACAATCATGCGTCAGCAACATCTATAACCTTAAAAAAGAGGCAGGGTCAAAACCGTCATGACCGTCCCGAGGCACCCGGCGGAGGAAGTCGATGCCAATAATTGCACCGTTCTGAGACACTTCGGGGCTATCGCGGCACCAAATTCCTCTCTGCTTGTATCGCAACTGCCCGCTCGGTAAGCCTTTTCGTCAACCAGCTGAGGCATCAACAGAGCTGCGGATGAGCCAAGTGATCGCGCTGGTCGACGACGACCGCAACATCCTGACGTCGGTTTCGATCGCGCTTCAGGCCGAGGGTTTCGTCACCCGGGTCTATTCGGACCCTGGGCAAGCTCTGAGGTCGATAAGTGAAAACCCGCCAAATCTTGCGGTGCTCGATATCAAAATGCCGCAAATGGACGGAATGGAGCTTCTGCGGCGAATCCGGGAGAGCAGCGCCCTTCCAGTGATCTTCCTGACTTCGAAGGACGATGAGCTCGACGAGGCGCTCGGCCTCGCCATGGGCGCCGACGACTATATCGCCAAACCGTTTTCCCAGCGCCTGCTGATCGCGCGGATTCGCGCTATTCTCAGGCGTCAGGAGCTTGCGAAGGGCGAAGCCGAAAACAGCCGCAATGAGCCCGAGCCACAGCTGATCCGGGGAGGCCGCCTCGTAATGGATCCGGCTCGCCATAAGGTGGTGTGGGGTGGCAAGGACGTAAGCCTCACGGTCACCGAGTTTTTGATCCTTGAGGCTCTGGCTCAACGACCGGGAGTCGTAAAAAACCGCAATCAGCTGCTGGATGTGGCATATCAGGACGACGTCTATGTCGACGACCGCACCATCGACAGCCACATCAAGCGCATCCGACGGAAGTTCCGAGCTGTCGACCCCAGCTTCGATGCAATCGAGACTCTCTATGGCGTCGGATACAAATTCGACGACAAGTGACGATGAAGCCGATCTCAGGCTGAGCTGGTCGGGTCGTTGGACGCTGGGTTACCGGATCCTCGCGGTCAACATCCTGACCGTGGTCCTGCTGGCGCTCGGCGTTCTTTATCTCGATGCTTATCGCAATCGCCTAAGCAAAGAGCGCGCACGGCAAGGGAGGGTCGAGGCGACGACCACCGCGCAAGCACTGATCCATATCCCTCCGCGCGATTGGCCGACGCTCCTCGCTTCCGTGACCAAGGTCCGGGAGAATCGGATGCGAATCTATGGGCCGGACGGCCATTTGCTTCTCGATAGCTGGACGCTGACGGGCCCGACTTACGAGCTGCGCGACCCGAATACGCAAAAATGGACAAAGGACGTCGCTCGCGCGCTTGACCGCGGCTTCAATGCCTTGGTTGGAGCGTCACCCCTCGACGATTACGCCGAACCGCAGGTCGACCGGGCACAAGCCTGGCCGGAAGCCCTGGAGGCGAAGAAAAGCGGTCACGCCGAGACTGCTGTCCGCAATGCTCCCGACCTAACACCCGTGATCTCGGCCGCCGTTCCGTTCGACGGCAATCTCCTGCTCGTCACGGACAACGACCGCGCTTTCACTCGCACGGTGCGCAGTGGGCGGGCGACTCTGGCGATAATCATGTCGGCCGTGATCGCGCTGTCGCTTTTGTTGTCGATCTTCCTCGCTCGGACCATCGTCAGGCCGCTTCGCAGGCTAGCGATCGCAGCGCACCGAGTCCGTTTGGGCCGGTCGCGTGAAGTGAACGTTCCACGCCTTCCGTCCCGCACCGACGAGATTGGACTGCTCGCGCGCGCTGTTTCCGACATGAGCCAATCGCTGAGGCAGCGGATCGACAATATGGAAGCTTTTGCTGCGGATGTGACTCACGAGCTCAAAAACCCGCTGGCTTCCCTGCGTTCGGCCATGGAGGGCCTCGATCGCGTGCACGAACCAGATCTCCGTCATCGATTGATTGAGATCGCACGCGAAGATGTTGGTCGACTGGATCGTCTCATCAACGACATCAGCGAAGCTGCGCGGACGGATGCCGAGCTCGCCCGGGCCGAGTTCGAGCGCGTCGATCTCGGACCGCTCATTGAGCAACTGGTGTCCAGCTGGGAGAGCCGGCGCGAAACCGGGGACCCCCGAATCGCTTTCGCCCGCCCCCGCAAGGATAGCGCTGTCGTGATGGGCAAGCCCGATCGGCTCGCCCGGGCAATCAACAACATCCTCGACAATGCGGTAAGCTTCTCGCCGCCCGGCGGGCTGGTTGAGATCGCCGCGGCACGGGTGGGCGACGAGGTCAAGGTCAGGGTCGACGACGAAGGGCCGGGCGTGCCGCCCGAATCGCGAGAAGCGATCTTTAACCGATTCCATTCGATAAGACCCGAAGGGGAAAATTTCGGCCGGCATTCCGGCCTTGGCCTTGCGATCGCCGAGGCAATCGTCAAAGGCCATGACGGGGAGATCGACGTGCACGATCGCGACGACGCACCTTCGGGCGCCCGCTTCACCATCCGCTTGCCGGCGGCCGACCGCGCATGAGCCAGGCTGTGCAACCAACCGGCCCGCGCATCTCGGCCGAGACGGTGCACGCAAGCACGGTCGCTCTCGATGGCAGGGCCGTGCTCATCAGCGGACCGTCCGGTTCTGGCAAATCGGACCTGGCGCTGCGTTTGCTCGACCGTGGCTTCACCTTGGTCAGCGACGACCAGACCATTGTCCGTAAGGACGATGATCGATTGCTCGCCTCCGCTCCCCAAAATATTTCGGGCAAACTTGAGATCCGCGGGATCGGCATCATTGATATGAACAGCGTCGACGACGTGCCGGTCGCCCTGCTCGTCGAGCTGACCAGCGACATTCAGCGCCTCCCCGACGATAGCCGGGAGCGGCCGATCCTCGGTGTAGGACTACCCCTGATCAGCATTGATGCGATGACCGCTTCGGCTCCGTCGAAGGTTGCGCTGGCACTCGACCGGATGGGCCTCAAGTTCTGATGACACCGCCGCGTTTGCCGCGGCTTGTGCTCGTCACCGGGATGTCCGGTGCGGGCAAATCGACCATCCTCGACGCCCTTGAGGATATGGGCTGGGACGTCGTCGACAACCTGCCCACAGACCTCCTGCGTGAATTCGTTCACGGTGCAGGGCAATGCCGGACCGTGTCCGCCGCTGTCGGTATGGACGTGCGCAGCCGCGGCTTCGACGCACATGGCTTGCCTGATCTCATCCGGTCGATCGATGGTGTTGAGCCCGAAATCCTTTACGTCGACAGCGCCGACAGCGAGCTTATCCGACGCTATGACGAGACTCGGCGACGACATCCGCTCGCTCCGGACCGCCCGGCGGAGGATGGAATCGCCCGCGAGCGCAATTTCACCGCGCCGCTGCGCAGCGCCGCCGATAGCGTTCTCGACACAACGGATCTTAGTCCGACCGAACTGCGTGACGAGCTGAGACGCCGCTACGGAGACGATACGGACCAGCCGGTCCTGACGATTGCCTCCTTCGCGTTCGCACGCGGCATTTCGCGCACAGCGGACTTGGTCTTCGACCTGCGCTTCCTTCCCAATCCGCACTGGGTCGAGCAGCTTCGGCCACTCACCGGAGCCGACCAGCCAGTGCTCGACTATCTTCGCAAGGATGCGTCCTGGGGCGAGACGATAGCCCGCATCGAAGCGCTTCTCATCGACTGGATTCCCCGCTACTGGGCCGCGGGCAAAAGTTACGTGACCGTTGCGTTCGGCTGCACGGGAGGGCGCCATCGATCGGTGGCTGCGGCAGTCGAAATTGCGGAACGGTTGCGTGGCGCGGGGTTTACCCCGAATGTCCGTCACCGAGACCTGGCCTCGCCGCCGAGCGATACGATCGAGGCCGATTCACGGCGAGAGGGTGAGGCAGGCGAGTTGAACGCATGATTGGATTAGTGCTGGTGACCCACGGCCGCCTCGCGGCCGAATTCGTCACGGCAATGGAGCATGTGGTCGGGCCCCAGGAGGC
>JBKPLG010000009.1:0-16459 GCA_046731515.1 Pseudomonadota bacterium
GTCTATGACCGTGAAGATGTCGAGGAAGCCGGTCTCGTTTATCATGGGGTTGGACGGGGTCGGTTTCCGAACCCAATTTAGTCGATCCATTTCGGACGTTCTTGCATCCGATCCAATCCGAATTCGTGTACTGGCGCGAGATGAGTTGGGGCGTCGGTCGATCGATTCCCCAGCTGTTGTGACGGGAAGAGGCTGACGAATGCGCCACGACCGCCTGCCAGCAGTTCGGGGCGGAGCTATTCTCGCGCGTAAGCGTGTGCAGCTTGCTGGAACGCTGCTGATCGTTGCGCTTCTCCCCTGGATTATTCGGGGACCTTTGCTCCCCGGCAGGATGCTCGAACCGGCGAGCATGAATACCCTCGCAGCAAATGTTTGTGCGGTCTTGATCGCCTTCTGGATGCGCCTCTCGATCGAAGTCTATCCCGGAATCCGCCGAAGCTCGGTCATCCTCCCCATCACATTCACCAGCCACGCAATTCCGTTGAGCCTGTTCGTGCTGTCTCGCGCACCGTACGATCGCGTTGGGCTCGGTGTCGCTTTCTTCGTGCACGTCACCTGGCTCTACGTCCTTTACGTCTATGCGCAGCGACGAGTCCGCCGCCGGTTCGCGGTCGTGCCGTTCGGTAGAATCGGACAATTGACACAGATCGAGGGGGCGGAGTGGCTGACGCTCGCCCGACCGCGCTTGCACGACGCGCGCCGTTGCGACGCAATCGTCGCGGATTTCAGCGCAGAGCTGCCGAATGAGTGGGAGGCGTTTCTCGCAGACGCCGCCGTCGCGGGCCGAATTGTCTATCAAGTGAAGCAGCTGTCGGAATCGCTCACGGGGCGGGTCGAGCTCGAGCAGCTGTCAGAAAACAGCTTCGGGTCGCTCGTGCCCGCGCGCGGCTATTTCTATCTCAAAGGCCTGATCGACTTTCTGTTCGCGGTGGCGATCCTACCCATCGTCGTCCCGGCGATGGTGGTGATCGCGATTGCCATCCGCTTGGACAGCCGTGGACCCGTGCTGTTCCGCCAGACCCGGATCGGTCATGCCGGCAAGCGGATCACTCTCTACAAGTTCCGCACGATGCATCCGATAGATCTCGGCGACGAGCGTCAGGCGGCGATTACCAGCGACCGGGACGATCGGGTGACTAGGGTCGGACGGATGCTTCGAACGCTTAGGATCGACGAGCTTCCGCAGGTCTTTAACATCCTCAAATGGCAGATGAGCTGGATCGGGCCGCGGCCCGAAGCAGAGGTGCTTTCTGTCTGGTACACGAGCGAGATCCCATTTTATCGCTACCGCCACGTGGTGAAGCCGGGAATTTCGGGCTGGGCGCAGGTCAACCAGGGGCATGTGGCCGAGGTCGATGAGGTCCATCGCAAGCTCCAGTACGACTTTTATTACATCAAATATTTCTCGCCCTCGCTCGACCTGTTGATCCTGCTGCGGACGGTGAAGACAATGTTGACCGGATGGGGAGCACGCTAGGACTGAACGACCGGAGGCAGGTCCTGAAACGGCTTTGACTCGCGGCTGCAATCGTGATTGCTTGAACTTTCCGAACGGGGATCGCGATGAAGCTGTTTTTCGGCTTTGCGGTGTTCATCTGGCTGCTTTGCGGGTTCATCGGTGCGTGGATGATGGAAGGTGGCGGCCACCTTCACTGGAAGAAGATTGCAAAGGGACCGATCACTCTGGTCCATGCGATCAACGACAATCCGGTCACGTTCCCGGGGCCATGAGACCGCGCGTCCTGGGCGCGGCGGCTGCACTCGCGGCGTTTGGTCCGGCGCAGTCGCAAGCTTCCTCCCCAGGGGCGCTTCCTTTCGTGCTGAAGCAGCTCGGCCAGGCCGTCTACGCGGCTATCGACGGGCCGGAACATAAGGCCGGTTCAAACGCAGGCTTCATCATCGGCGACGACGGTGTGTTGGTGGTCGACAGCTTCTTCGAAGCTGACGCCGCCCGAGCGCTTGTCGCCGAGATCCGCCGGCTGACGCCCAAGCCGATCCGCTACGTTGTCAACACTCATTATCATGCAGACCACACTGGTGGGGACCAGGTGCTGCGTGACGCCGGCGCAATCATCATCGCGCACAGCAACGTGCGAGGCTGGGTACGGGCCAACAACATCAATCTCTTCGGTGACCGGATCACTCCGGAGCTCAAGACGAGGATCGAGGCGCTGCCTCTGCCTGACCTCTTAACCGACAAGGACCTCACAGTCTGGCTGGGCTCGCGAAAGATCACGGTGCGGACGGTGCTCGGCCATACGGGCGGGGACCTCACCATCTTCGTGCCCGACGCGAAGGCGCTGTTCACCGGCGACATGTTGTGGCGGAAGGTCGCGCCGAACTTGATCGATGGATCAGTCAAGGAATGGGCGGCGACGGACGGCGACTTCGCGGCCATGGCGGACGCTGGGCGGGTTCGATACGTGCCGGGTCACGGCGATGTCGCGAACCTCAAGGATGTCGAGGAGTTCCGCGGCTATTTGCTCGATGTGCAGCGGCTAGTCAGCGAAGGACGCCAGGCCGGCCTCAAGGATGACGCCCTGGTTCACGCCGTCGCTCCGAAGCTGAAGGCACTCCACCCCGACTGGACGATCAGCGACCGCGCGATCACTGCCGAAGTGCGCTACATGGACCAGGAGCTTGCCGGGACGAAAAAGCGGCCGGTGCCGCAGCCGGATTGATCCGGCCGCCCCCTCCTCGCAGCCTCGCGCGGTAGGATTTCGTCAAGGAATGTCGGGTAGCTGACAGTATTGGCGTGGCGGTGGGCCTTTGAAGGGGGCACCGCTGATGAAGGTTTTTGGCACCAAGCGAACGGCACAGCCTGCCGAAGATGTCGTTGCCGTCGAACGGCTGCGAGTGATTGCGAGCCGTTTCAAGCCGGAGCGTTCGCCGGAACTGGACGAAGCCGAACCTGACGTCTCCAGTGAAGGCGAAAACGAGCCGGAGTGACGAGGCCAATCGCTCCAGAGCGCATGCTCGATGCAATGCGATAGCCGCTGCTGGTGAACGTCGCTTTTCTGCGGGCGAACGGAACCGCACCTTCGCGCGATTTGGTGTATTCTGCGCCGATCAGCTGATGGAGGCTGCCGATGATCCGCCATTCGGCAATGATCCTGCTGGCCATTTCGACAATCGGCGGTTCCGTGTCCGCTGAACCGACCCTTTCCGCAACGCCTGCAAAAAAAGCGGCACACGATCCGAACGAACGCATTTGCGAAGACCTCTATGTCGGCACTAGGGTGAACACGAGGCGCTTCTGCGGCACGCGCGCGGAATGGGAAGCGCTGAAGCAGCAGGACCGGGAGGAAGTGCAGAAAGCGCAGCGGCCGCTGCAGTGCAACAAGATCATGGGGAAGAGCTGCTGACTCTTCGCTAAAGCTTAATGCGCCTCCTGCTTAAGGCTGCTCGTCTGAGCGCCTAATGTCCGCGCAATGCGCCCGCGTACCCGCCTAACGAGCGGCCGGACGTAACGGCGCACCCGCCGTGGAATGTCGAGGTCCGGCGCGTGAAACTCAAACACGAGATAGCGAGCAGGGGCGTCGCCGACATTGCGCATGCCGTGTTTCTGGCCCGCCGGGTAGAAGATGACGCTGTTCGGCCCGACTTCCTGGCCGAGCGTTTCTATTCGACCGCTGAGCGTGAGGATGGCCACATCGTAGGCGTCGATGTGCGGCTCATAGCCGGCCCCGGGAGATAGGTGTGTCGTATGGCAATGCAGTCGGCCGAGCTGGCTGGTCGCCTGCTGGAATAGCTTGCGCGTGACGAAGCCCTTCGACCCGTCGGGTTCGGGATCGTCATCGTAATGAAAAATGGTGGTGGAGAGGGGGTCTTCGTCCGACTTTGCCTCCTGCGACTGCCATTTGAACATGAGGTAGGTAACGGGCGAGGTTCCCGTGTTGCGGATCGTGTGATGCTGTCCGGCCGGGTAATAGGAAAATGCACCAGGCCGTACGGGCTCTGCACGCGCACCTTCGGTCGAGGGACTATCGGCAATAACCAGCTCCGCCTCGCCGTCCAGGACGATCAGAAGCTCCTCCTGACAATGCGTGTGTGGTGCGTGGGGCGAATGGCCTGGACTGAGCACCGCGGCGTGGCAGGACATCTCATCGAGAATGGGACTGGAGCCGCGGAACAACGGATGGGGCCGCCAGCCGCCACCGTCCTTCTCCGGGAGTGGAAGGTCCATCGAACGGATGCATGAGGATAACATCGGCATTCTCCTCGCGGGGAGGTGAGGGGGAGGCGCAACGACACGGTTGACATCGTCTGTGGCCCCACCGGCAATCGCGACGCACGGCGGGCGCGACGCGGGGACGAAACGAAACGGCCATTCGAGCTGGGTTACGTCGAGCATCCGAATCGGGCTAGTCGCAGCTGCGAATTGCAGCAGCAGTGCCGAGCGGGTGCTGGAAGCGCCGTTGTGAGATTCGTGCCAGAGGTGCCCGTCAAGCAGGATCGCCTCGCCGTCGCGAACGATTGGTTGGACAAGCCGCGCCTCTGAGTTGCGCTCTCGCGCCCACTCCAAGACCGTCTCTGGGGAGGCTTCTCCACGCCGATAGTTGTGCTCGGACTGAACCTCCTGGATTGTCGGTGACGTGTGCGATCCGGCGATTAGCGACAGGCCCGAATGGCTATTCGTGTTCTGAAGGCCGATCCAAGCCGTGACGTAACGGCCATCTCGATCGCATGTCTCAATGTCGACATGCCATGGGTGCACCTGACCCGGCCGGCGTCGAACAAATGAGCAGCCCCATAGGAGAATGTCATCCCCGAGTATCGGCTGAAGGAGCGAGTGAAAGCGTGGGCTTGCCGCCAGCCGGTATAGCAGCCAATCCGTTACCGCACCGCCTTTGTGCCAATCGGCGGGCGGCGCTCGCATCGGATCGTTCATGTGTCTGCGAACGGCGCGGCATTCCCGGGGGGTGAGGATCGGCACGGGACCTAAGAAGCCGTCGCGCTCGAAGTTGGTCAAGATTGATGCCATGCCAGATCGTTCAAACAGCTTACATGGCCAATTTGGTATCAGTTGCGAGACTGGCCGTAAACTTTGCGTTTAATTTCCAACACCTGGCAGGCTCGTGTTTTCGCGATCCCAGGCGTGCTAAGGCTCGCCCCGTCCCTATTGCAGCGGGTCGATCTACATGATCGATGGAGGCTATGTCGCAGCCTGACGACCGGAATGGCCAGGCTAGCGCATCCGGGTCAGTTCATTTGCCGATGGTCGGGCCTCGTCTGGTCGGTCAAGTTGCTGAAAAGCGGCCATCGAAAGGAGCCAAAATGAGCATTCGACATTGTCTCTTGTCGGTGAGCCTGATGCTGGCCGGCACCTTTGGCTCTTTCTCACAAAATGCTTACGCCGCAACCGCCGCGCGACTCAATGCGGACGGCAAGGCGGCGCTAAGTCGGCTTTACGCGCAATCGGACAGGGCAACGCGTTACGCCCGCGATGCGCGCGCGATCCTGGTGTTTCCGAAGATCGTCAAGGCGGGCTTCGTCATCGGCGGACAGGGCGGTGAGGGCGTCCTCTTCGTTCGCGGCCGTCCAACGGCCTATTACAAGATCAGTGCCGTTTCCTACGGTCTGCAGGCCGGTGGACAGTCATTCAGCTATGCGCTGTTCCTGATGAACGACAAGGCGCTCGCCTATCTGAACAAGAGCGATGGATGGGCGATCGGTTCCGGGCCAAGCGTGGTGGTGGTCGACAAGGGGAAAGCCATGAGCCGGACCTCGACGACACTTGCGGAGGACGTCTACGCCTTTCCCTTCGGCCAGAAGGGTCTCATGGCCGGTCTCGGTCTCGAAGGGTCAAAGATCACACGGATTAGGAGATGAGGTTTGGACGTCAGCGGCGAGCGTCTTAAATCAGCCGTGAGTCGCGTCGTCGACCGCCTGCCTGACTTCCTCGATCACCATCCGCAAATCATTCACGATGCATCGAGTTTGGTCGGATTCAATATTTAGAGCATCTAGCCTCGACTGAATGCTGACCAGGAGATCGGACGCCGCGTCGCGGTGCTGTTGCGGTTCCGACGCATTAATGGGCGCCGGATCGCATCGAGAGCGCCGTCCGTCGCTCACGCTGAAGGAATCCTGGTCATCTCGTCGATCTCGCGACGAAGAATGGTGACCAGCTTCCGGCTGAGTTGGGCAGTGGCTTTCATCCGCTCCGCGGCCTCCTGAGACTCCGCGCTATCCGCAATCCGTTCGAGTTCAGCAGTCTTGGATTGCAGTCTTGAGACAAGGCTCAGCAAACGGGAGCGTTGATCAGCGAGCAGATCGGACTGAGACTGGTCGATGACGAGCCTCAACCGCGGCGAGCGACGCCGCGAACTTTGGATGTTCTGGACATCGCGCGCCAACATGATCGCCTGGGCAACATGCTCGGTAATCATGTCGATAGCCTCGATCTCCTTTCTGGTCGGGTTGCCAACGGTCCGACGATAGATAGCGAATGTTCCGACCACGACTCCATTGGGATCACGAATTGGCGTCGACCAGCAGGATCTGAGACCGTGCGGAAGAGCAAGATGACGATAGTTTGTCCAAAGCGGGTCCGTCGCAATGTCGCTGACGTAAATCGGTCGACCGAGATAGGCGGCGGTTCCGCAAGAGCCGGCGCACGGCCCGATTTCCAACCCATCGACGGCATCGCAATAGGATTGCGGAAGTCTAGGCGCGGCACCGTGCGACAGCCGTTTCTCATCGGCGCTGAGTAGAAGAATCGAGGTGATCAACTCACCATCCGCCATCGCCTCGACCGTCAACAAGTGCCTGCTCAGTACTTGTTCTAGGTCATCGCCATTCGTGAATTCGACCGGAACGCAGCTTCGGCGAAATTCCAGGGATTTTCGAAGCCCAGCGGCGAAAGCCATCTATTTCTCCCCCACGCAATGAGCGCAGCGAATCTCACCTGCGTATCATAAAAACGGGGCCTGTTAATCGTGGAAAACGCCTAGGAGGGAGGACAGCCAGACGGTCGTTACCAATGTGTCCGCTTTCGACCCAAAGCGGAACTTCCTCTGAGCACGGCCGAGGAGATTGAGCCCCGCGCGTTTACCAGGTGAAGACTGAGCGTCGTTCTAGCTTCGCCATCTCGCGGACTCGATATTCATACGCTTGCGCGAATTCCAGATGGCGGTCCTGAACCGTGCTATTCGTCGATTCTCGCGCCGCGGCTCGCTCCTCAGCTGCGCGGCGACAGTAATATGTGGAGTCGCTTTCCATAAGTTCGCCCCGATCCGGCCCTGGGGCGGCCGATGCCGACCGCTAAACTGGCAGCTCTCATCATACTCAAAACGACGATGCTTAGGAACCAATAGATTGCTCAGTTCGCCGCTTTCTC
Source organism: Pseudomonadota bacterium (assembly GCA_046731515.1). Lineage (GTDB taxonomy): Bacteria > Pseudomonadota > Alphaproteobacteria > Sphingomonadales > Sphingomonadaceae > Sphingomicrobium. Next base: position 7,343 of record JBKPLG010000009.1, read on the forward strand.
AGCCACATATACTGGCCGATTCATTCCTCACATTGATGTCCACATTTCGACCCAGGGAGCAGTTGACCTGCTCAGACTCGAAGTCAATTTATGCACAGCCTTCGAGAAGAAGCCCTATTTCGCTCGCGGTAAAAACACAGATCGATCAATATCTTGACACGCTCGTGAAGTAGGTAAAGCCTGACTGCGGAGCCTCTCGGTCCGTTGCCGGGGCTACGTTTTTCTGCGTTTAAGGGGAGAAGCTCATGAAACACCTGCATGCAGTTGCGCTGGTTGCGGGGGTGGCGCTGCTCGGACTTGGGCCCGCCGCCGCCACGCACCGTTGGAATGGATATCATTGGGCCGGCAACGGCACCAACGTCACGATCAAGGTCAACACGACGATCACCTCGCAGTGGAGCGCCTCGGTCGGAAAGGCGAAGACCGATTGGGACAAATCAACCGAGCTGACTTTGACCGGTCCGAACGCCGTCGCGACCGGGGCCCGGAGGTGCAACCCAATTGCGGGTCAGATCCGCGTTTGCAATTACACCTACGGGCAGCGCGGCTGGCTCGGAATCGCCACCATCTGGCTCGACACGAAAGGCCACATCGCCCAGGCCACGACAAAGCTGAACGACAGCTATCACAACTTCGCGCCGTACAATCGTCCTGAATGGCGCGCTTTGGTCGCCTGTCAGGAGATCGGCCACGATTTCGGTCTCGATCACCAGGATGAGAATTTCGACAATCCCAATCTCGGCACGTGCATGGATTACACGAGCAAGCCGCTCGGACCGCCGGCCAATACTGCGCCGAACACGCACGATTATGACGAGCTGAAGATCATCTATAATCACAACGACGGGTACACTTCAGCCAAGACATCGACGAACTTCGGCATTCGTCAGGTGGGCGAGGCCGTGCCGCCGGGACTGTCGGCGGAAGATATCGGCGACAGTCCGTCAGAGTGGGGCCGCGCAATCCGCCGAGATGCGCGTGGGCGGCCCGACATATTCGTCAGGGATTTCGCCGGTGGGGAGCGAGCAGTGACCCACGTGTTTTGGGCACTGGAAGCTGAGGCGAATTGAACGGCGGCCCAGCCACAATGAAGGCTCGCATTCGTTGTGCGGGGGTGAGTGCCGCCACTTTGCTTTGTGCGCCGACGCTGGGCTGTTCCCAACAGCCAGTGCCGGCAGCAGCGGCGGCGGCCTCGGCACCCGCGCAAAGTTCGATCCTGAACCGTTCCAATCCAGCGGACGGCTCAACTGTCCAAGCTCCGGTCGACAGCCTCGAGTTCCATTTCAAGCCGCCGGCCCGGCTCGAAGAAGTCACTCTGAGCGGCCCCGAGGGCGTAATGCCGACGATGATCCATGCCGTGGGCGAAGTCCCGGATTATTCGATTCCACTGTCCGACCTCGGACCTGGATCCTACACGGTGACTTGGAAGGCGAGCGCACAGGGTCACGAGCACCGGGGCAGCTTCGAGTTCACCGTGAAGTAACCCCGAGGCGCAGCCGACGTGAGGGGCCGGCATTGCCGTCCACGGAGGCGGGGCTTTTCGGTGTGGGAAAGGCAGCTGACCGAGTGGTAACCATTACGGTCAACGAACGTTCAGTTCCTTTCGGCAACAATGTAAGCCTATGAAACAGATACTTGTCTTCGCCGGTGCTGCGGCCCTGGCGTTCGCAGGGCCGGCTGTCACGAAGCCGGGGAACGCTCACGGAGCTGCTTACGGCGCCAACGGGCCAGTCGGCTACGGTGTCGGGGGCTGCCCGCCAGGCCTCGCCAAAAAGCAGAATGGCTGCATGCCTCCGGGCCAAGCAAAGAAGCTCCTACTAGGTCAGCGCTTCCCCGAAGGTTTTGGCACCATGTACGGGTACGGACAGATCCCTTTCGATCTTCGAAGCCGGTATGGCCTCAACCCCTACGATCGCTATTATTACAACGACGGCTATCTCTATCGTGTCGATCCGAAAACGATGTTGGTTGAGCAGGTGATCAGCGCGCTCCTCCGCCATTAATCGAAGACAGGCGAAAACAGCGGTACTACCCGTCTGCCGATTTAGGATTGACAGCCGTGCAGGCGACGACCTCGCCCTTAAGTTTCGCTTCCAGCTCGTCTGCTGCGTCGGCGTACGCCGCGGCAATGGGCTTATACAGCGATTTTGACCGCCGACGATAATCGTTGATCCGCTCGCGTAGCTCGGCGATTTCATCGGGCATGGCCGAGTCCCCCTGACAGGCCGTCTGGCTATGTTAGTTAGCAGGAATCGTTTCGCTGCCGTAGCTACCCAAGGATAAGGCGAGCGCGATGTCCGCTTTCCATTCAAAGCGCCCACCGCCAACGCGCCGATAACCTCATCATTGTCTTAACCTTAATGGGCTTAGTAACCGACACATGGGCTGTCTCGCCAACCGCCTGCGTATCGGCAGCGCGATCCCCTTGGGCTGCGCGCTCGCCGCGCTATGGCCAACCCCCGCCACGGCTTCTGACGCCACGCTGTTCACCGCCGAAACGCTTGAGTTGACAGGTGATGCTCGCCTCGTCGCCGTGGACGGCGAAGAGAGCTGGGTAGACGGCGGCTTCGGGAAGCTTCGCTCGGGCGATCATGGTGATCTTCGCGTCGGTCCGCAGCTCGGCAACGTCAACCTGATCTGGAAGCCGCAGTTTACTTGGACCCTATCGGCAACGATCGTCGGGTCCCTGCAGGGCGGCGAACGAACTGAAGCAGGACTCAGCCAGGCTTATCTGACCTTCAAACCGATGCGTGGGAACAACGTCGCTTTTTCTGCCCGAGCCGGGCTGATGTGGCCACCGATCTCGCTCGAGCATGAAGGCGCGGACTGGCACGTTCGCGACAGCATCACGCCGTCCGCGATTAACAGCTGGATCGGCGAGGAGGTCAAGCCCGTGGCAGCCGAAGCGTCGATCACGACCATGCTTGGGCAGCACGAGCTTCGCGCCACCGCTGCGCTGATGGTAGCCAATGACACGTCCGGGACTTTGCTAACCTTCCGCGGCTGGGCGCTGCATGATCGGACCACGCTCGCCTTCCGCAGGCAGCCGTTGCCGCCTCTCGACAAAATAATCGCAGAGTATCAGGCGCCGTTCACGCATCCGCTGCTCGATATCCGCCACGGATTCGCCGACCGCCCTGGCTATTATGCGAAGCTTGCATGGCAGCCGCCGATCCCGGTTCGGTTCGAGCTTTTTCGCTATGACAATCGTGCGGACCCGGAGGCGGTCAACCAGGACCTAGAGTGGGGCTGGCGGACTGAATTCAATCAGATTGCTGGGGTCGCCGACCTCGGAGGCGAAACCTTGCTCAAGGTTCAAGCGATGGGCGGACGCACGCGCATGGGCTTCGTGGAAGCGGTGGGCAGGAGGTGGGTCGATAACCGCTTCCGCTCCGCATTCGCACTTCTAACCCGACCAATTGGCTCACTCGGCCTGGCCGCTCGGATCGAGGCATTCGATACGCGCAATCATGGCAGCGATGTCGGTGACGAATATGACGACACCGGATGGTCGGCGATGATCGCTGGCAAACGCGATTACGGCCCGTTTACCGCGCTTGTTGAACTTCTCCACGTGTCGAGCAAACGCGAGGATCGGGAAGAAGATGGTCTGGAGCCGCGGCAGCGGCAGACGCAACTTCAGGCCGAGCTGCGAATGCGCTGGTAACCATGATCGAATACCTGGCTGTTTACCCTCTTGGCTTAATTTTCAGCGATGGTGCGTAAACTCCTTGCGTTCGCGGTTGGCCTTGCCCTGACCGCTCCTCTTGCCGCAGCTCCGCTCGCGGTTCGCGTCGCGGATGTGTCCGGGCGGCCTGTCCGCGACGCTGTCGTTACCCTTTACCCCGCTGGAGAAGCCGCGCGATCGGCGCGTAGCGGAGGCCGCTTCGTCGTCGCGCAAAAAAACCTGCAGTTCCATCCTTTCATTTCGATTGTCCCGGTCGGTGCGGACGTTTCCTTCCCCAATTTCGATCCGACAAAGCACCACGTTTATTCCTTCTCTCCCGCCAAGCGCTTCGAACTGAAGCTGTTTGCCAAAGACCAGTCACGCACCGTCCGGTTCGACAAGCCCGGAGTGATCGCGCTTGGCTGCAACATCCACGACCGGATGAGTGCCTTCATCATCGTGACCGATAGCGTGTGGACCGCCCGCACGAACGCGCAGGGCGTCGCGACTTTTGCCGATGCTCCGAAGGAGCCGGGCCGGGTGACCGCGTGGCATCCGTATTTGCGTGCACCAGGGGGGGTCGTGCAGCAGAGATTCGCCGCCGGACAGCGCAACGCTAGTTTCTCGATCCGCCTGCGGCCTCCACCGCCGGCGATGAACATGGACTATTGAGCGATGCGGCCGTTTCGCTCCCTGAGCGCCCGGCTAACTGTTCAATTCGCACTGCTTTTCGCTGGTGCGATGCTGGCCGTTTCGGCCGCGCTCTCGACGTTCATAGCGGGAGCCGCGAGCCGCGAGGTCGAAAGTCAGCTCCAATCGAGCGGAGCGGTCTACGACCGGCTGTGGCAGCAGCGTGCTCACGAATTGCAGAATACCGCGCAGCTGCTGGCACGGGATTTCGGCTTCCGCGCGGCGGTAGCGACGGGCGACGAAGCGACGATGCAGTCGGCTCTTGGCAATGCGGCGGGAAGGCTCAAGGTCCGCACGGCTTTCATCGTCAGTGCTGACGGAAGAGTTGCGGGAATCGATCGGACCGTTCTAGTGCATGAAGCGGCGCGGCTTTGGGAGCCGCTCGACGAAGGGCAACTGACCGGCGTCGCCGTTCTCTCGGGGCGGCCGCGACAGCTTGTCGCTGCGCCGATCATGGCGCCCACGCTGATCGGCTGGGTCGTCTTCGCCGCCGATCTGGACGAGCGTGAATTGCGGTCGCTCGAACGACTCTCGGCGATTCCGCTTCGCGCCGCCGTTCTCGCCCGATCCAGCGGCGAGTGGTCGGAAGCCGCCGGCAGCATGTCGGCATTGAGCCATGCCTCGGCCGCTACTGCGCTGCAGCATGTGAAGACCAGCGCAGCATTCGAGATGCGGGTAGGGAATGAAACGTCGATCGCGCTTGCCAAGCCGCTACCGACCTTCATCGGCGACGACGGAGCAGTGCTTCTACTTGCTTATCCCAAAGCGAAGGCTCTGGGGAATGCACGCAATCTTCAGTTAGCTCTTGCCGTCATGACCCTGCTTGGATTGCTCATCGCCGGAATCGCGACCTGGCGGGCGGCGGGACGGATCACCCAGCCGTTGGCCAGGCTCGACGAGGCCGCGGGTCGACTGGCATCGGGTGAGCACGTCAAGGTCAATGTCCGCGGGAGAGACGAGCTGGCGCGTCTCGCTACCAGCTTCAACGAAATGGTCGGCAAGATCGCGGAGCGCGAGCAGCGCATCACTCAGCTCGCATTCAACGATGTTCTGACTGGCCTGCCGAACCGGACCATGTTCCACCAGCAGCTCGACCACCTGTTTCGAGTGACGGAAAGCGGCGGTCTCTTTGCGCTGCATTGCCTCGACCTCGATCAATTCAAGGTCATTAACGACACCCTCGGTCACCCCGCGGGAGACACGCTCCTCGTGGAGACCGGGCGCCGGCTGCTCGAGGCCGCGCGAGGGCAGTTCGTGGCGCGGCTCGGCGGCGACGAGTTCGTCGTTCTTCAGAATGTCGGCACCGATCGCGACGCAATCGATCGGCTTGCGCGCGACATCCTCGAGGCGATCGCTAGACCGCTGATGATCGACGGCAATGAGCTTGTCGCCTCCACGAGCATCGGTATCGCCATCGCCCAGTTCGACGGCACCGACGGCGATTCGCTGCTCAAAAACGCCGATCTGGCGCTTTATCGGGCGAAGGAGGCCGGTCGCGGCACCTATGCGTTCTTCGAGGAGAGCCTGAACCAACGCGCGCAGGAACGGCGCCAGCTCGAAACCGATCTCCGGTTAGCGGTCGAGCGCGGCGAGTTCGAGCTTTATTACCAGCCGCTGTTCGACCTCCGGCAGAACAAGATCTGCTCGTTCGAGGCGCTGCTGCGTTGGCGGCACCCCAAGCGCGGGCTGGTCTCGCCGGCCGATTTCATTCCTGTCGCCGAGGACACCGGACTCATCGTCCCGATTGGTGCGTGGGTTGTCCGCGAAGCGTGCGCGGAGGCGGTCAGGTGGCCCGACCATGTCCGGGTGGCAGTCAATGTGTCGCCAGTCCAATTCCATCGCGGAGCGCTTCACGAGACAGTCCTCGGTGCGCTCGCCGCATCCGGTCTCGAGCCGTCGAGGCTCGAGGTGGAGATCACCGAATCGATCTTCCTCGAGGGTAGCGAGGCCACGCTTAGGATGCTGCATTCGCTGCGCTCGCTCGGAGTGCGCGTCGCGCTCGATGATTTCGGCACCGGCTATTCCTCGCTCAGCTACCTGCAAAGCTTTCCGTTCGACAAGCTCAAGATCGATCGAAGCTTTATCCAGGCGCTGCTGACCCGCGACGGCGCGAGCGCGATCGTCCGCGCGATCACCGAACTCGCGCACGCACTCAACATCGAAACCACTGCGGAGGGAGTCGAGGAAACTGCGCAGCTGATGGAGCTGCGCTCGCACGGCTGCTCATCAGTGCAAGGTTTCCTCTTCGCCGAGCCGATGTGCGCCGCAGACGTCGAGCAACTCTTTAACGAGCGCCGGGACTCGATTCAGAACGTTGCGTGATTGCCGGCGGCGCCGCGCTCGGGCGCTCCTTCGAGCATGTGATCCGCCAGGCTGTGGCAATGGCTCGCCTGGTAGGCGTTGCGGCCGCGGTTCATGTGGGTGAGGTTGAACCTGCGGATGGCGCGGAGCGCGCGGGGGTGGGTGAGGAAGACGCGGATCGAGGCGGAGGTGCGTTCCAGAGGAAATGGCTGACGTCTTCAGGGTGCGTCACGCATTGTTCGAGGACGGCGCGGTCGAGTAGGTCCGGCTCGGGCGACCCGTCCATGGTGAAGTCCGACAGATGGAGGATGATCCGCGCGCACAAATCGTCACCGTCAGGCAGCAACGCGAACAACTCCATCCAGTTCGCATTGACGCGGACGAGCGCCTTGTCGGAGCTCGGCAGGCATGAGACGGACCAATAGTGACGCTCGGTCCGGCGCGGGATGGGGATGCAGGTTTCGGCGTAGGTGCGGACGATTTCGAGGACGTCTTGCGCCTGCGGTCGGCGAAGCAGCTTCTCAAACCGCGCGACATATTTGAACCGTTGTTCGAGAGACTCCGAGCGTTCGTCGGCGTCGGGCAGAGGCGCGTTGCCTTCCAGCCAATCATGCTGCTGCTCTGGATCGAGGAACTGACGCAGGCCTTTGGGCATCGAACCTACCGTAGCGACGCGGTTACGTTCACTAAAGTCACGCGGTTCGGTGCACTTTTCGTGAACTTAACCTGTTCATTCGGACCGCTCGGAACGGTCGGCTTTTCGCGGGCCGGCGCTGGTCCGAACGGGCCCTGCCGGTTTGTTTTTGCTCTTTGTCCATGACCATATTGGAACATCGATTGAGGGCTGTAGGAAAGATTTTGTTCCCAATAAGAATCAGCGCCCGGCCGCCCGACTCCGGCGCGGCGCTCGCGCGCGACTGGATGAAGTCAAACCTCGCGCGAGGCTGGCCCGGCAGGCGCATCAGCGGAGCTGCACCAGTACTGGAGCTCCGCGGCTGAGTCGGGGGCGTAAACGTAGTGGAGTCCGGTGAAACCGTGTCCGCCCATGAACTGGTTCATCGGACCTTTTTGACGGTCGAGCTGGAAGCGTGATTGTTCAATCAGCTTCCCGGTGGACGTCGAATAGACGTAGGTTAAGAGCGATCGACCCTCGTATGGGCTGTCGTCGTAGAGAACACGGAACCGGAAGGCCCCCGAACTGACCGAGCGGTCGCCGGACTCCGACATCCGGATCTCCTCGAGTGGTTTCAGTTTTGTCTCGTAAACGCTCGACCGGGCGAATGCCTGACAGACGAACGTTTGCGGGGTGGAGACCGTAGTGGGTTCCGGCGGAATCGTCGAAACATGTTGCGGTTCGGCCGCGGACTGCGGCTCCGGCATAGCCGCGGCGCAGGCGCCGAGCAGGAATGGCGCGAGCAAAACAAATCGGTACATGCCTGATGCTAAAGCAACCTTGGGCTTACAGCTGTCTGAATCTTATGTCGGAACGACGGCAGCAACGGTCGCTCAATCTTCCTACATATGATCCGCCAGGCTGTAGACACCGACCGATAAGAACGCTCGGTCGGGCGGGCTCGCCTCGCCATCGCGCCAAGTCTGCTGCTGCTCGGGATCAAGGAACTTGCGCAGACCTCTGGGCGGGGGCGGCTGAGCAATCGGTGGGTCGTAACGGAGCCGCGAAAGTTCACAAAGTTCATGGTCTTACGCGCGCACGCGCGAGACGCAAGTCCGGCGATAGCCGCGGAGTGCGGGATGGAGCAGGGTCGCGGAGCGTCGTCGAGTGGTTCGTGTGGATTGTGGCCATAAACCATATTGGAACATACAACGGCGGCTGTAGGAAAGAGGCTTATCTCTGCCTTGACCCATCGCGAACGTTAAATACCGTTTACTCCGAACTCGACCGGGACAAACTTTCCATCCGAGCGTCCAAGCCGTTAAGCGTCGCAGCCGTCTTGCGAATAGGACTGGCTAAAAGCAAAATACGTCACTGCATGGAGGCGGCGTGGCGCGAATCTTTCTCAGCTATGCTCGCGAGGATGTTGCTGCGGCGGAGGCGTTCGCTGGCGTTCTCGAACAGGCCGGTCACGAGGTCTGGTGGGATCACCACATCCGCGCGGGCGCGCGCTATTCCCAAGATATCGCTGCAGCGCTGAAGAATGCCGAGGCGGTCATTGTCCTCTGGTCGAAAACGTCGATAGAATCGGCGTGGGTACATGATGAGGCCGGTGAGGGCTTAGAAGGCGATCGCCTGGTTCCCGCTATTGTCGACGGCTGTAAGCCGCCTCTGGGATTCCGGCAGTATCAGACAATCGACATGGTCGGCTGGCGCGCGGGCAACGCGGCTTTCACACGGCTTCTGAGGACCGTCGAAGCGAAGCTCGGAAAAACCGCCGAGTCTCGACCTGCAGCTTCACGGACGCGCGAAGCGCCCCCCGCGCAATCTTCGATCTGCGTCCTGC
>JBKPLG010000010.1:0-19993 GCA_046731515.1 Pseudomonadota bacterium
CTCATCAGCGGGTTGTCGCAATTGACGACAAAGGTGTTGCCGAAGTCGCCTGACGGGGCGATCTGCGCCAGCGTCCGATCGTCCATGTACATGAACTCGAGATAGGGCTTGAGCGCCGGAGTGATCTCATAGTCCGCGAACGCGCCGGCAATGTAGCGCTCGTCGGGACGCTGGAAATAGTTCAGCGGCGCGAAGTTGTAGATATTCTGCGCACCGGGCGTAATGGTTCCTGGCCCGAGGGCCGCAATGGTCGACGTCGTAGTCCCCGGAGTGAAGATCAAAGCGTTCCCCGGATTGGCGGTCGCCGAACCGCCGCATTGGGGATTTCCGGCGCCGGAGTTTTGAATGACGCAAGCGCTATAGTCGCGCCTCGCCTGCAGCACCGGCTTCACCTTGCGATAGCCGAAGTAAGCGATCGCATGGCCGCGATTGTCGTCGAATGCAGCGCCCAATGAGACAGTGCCATCGAAGGTGCCGCCATCAGCAACGCTGCCGCGCGGGAAACCATAGCCACGGGCATTAAGCATGTCGCGGATGTGCACGCCGCCGCCGGCGCCGATCGGACCACACACAGCGCCCGCTCCGGTCACGCATTCGGTGACTGACGGATTGCGGTTGTCGTGCTGATAGAAGCTGTACTGGCCGTCGAACCGGATACCGGTGAAACTGGTATCCATGATGAAGTTGACGACGCCGGCGACGGCGTCCGCACCGTATACCGACGATGCGCCACCGGTCAGCACCTCGACGCGCTTGATTAACGACGCGGGGATGATGTTGAGGTCGGCCGCCTGCGTGGTTGTATTCGGATCACCCGGAGTGAGGCGACGGCCGTTGACGAGCGCGAGCGTCCGCTTCGAACCGAGATAGCGAAGGTCGACTTCTGCAGTACCCGTCGCGCCGTTCGACATGCCGGATGCCTGAGCCGAGCCGACCGACGGTAGCTGCCCGAGGAGATCCTCGACGCGGGTCGTACCCGTCAGCTTCACGTCCTGGTTGGTGACCACGGTGACCGGGGCCGCAGAGGTCAGGTTCGGCTGCGGAATGCGCGTGCCGGTGACGATGATGTCGCCGCCGCCTTGCACCGGGGCGCCCTGAGCTCCGGTTGACGGTGCCGGCTGGGCCTCAACCGGGCCGCTTGGGTTCGCCTGGACATCCGTTGGCGGAGCATCGGTCGGAGGTGGTGCGTCAGTCGGAGGCGGAGCGGGCTGCGCAGTGTCTTGCGCATGAGCCGGACTGGCAAGAGCGGCAACGCCGACCAACAACGAGGTCGTGAGCAGACGCTGGCGTAGATTGAGCATCGTCAGGAGCCTTTCAAGCTAATGCCGCGACCAAGCGCCGGGCACGAAAGCGAATGGAGCGCGCGACCATGCGATGAGCGCGAAGCTCTGGCTCCAGCACGAATGTGCAGGGATGTGCTTTGTTGGCTCGCATTGATGCCCGTCTCTAGGACGCAGCTTCAGACAGGGCCGGTAATCTTATGAAGCGAGTTGCGGTTGAACGCGTTCGTTCGGTGCCTGATCGGGCGTTCGAGCGGTTGAACGTTGCAAAGGTGCGGACGAACGGCGGTCGACATCACCCGAAACGGAGCGCATCCTCCTCCGAATGGGGGTCATTCGCTTCCATCCGCTCCAGGGTGAGGCTTTTACGCCACACCTGAGTGCACGCGAACTGGAGAAGCAGCGCGTCCGATCGATCCTGTGGGTCACATTGATCTTCTGGATTTCAAACTTCCTCCTGTCGACCTTGGGGACCGCCCTGGAGGGCAACCCGCACCTCGGTCAGATCACTGCGACGCGGCTCGGGACAACCCTGCTCGGATTGGCCTTCTGCTTCCTCATTCACCTATTGCTTCGACGCCTGTCGACAACGCGCAAACGCCTGATCGCTTTGGCCATTGTCGCTCCTATTGCGGCGGAGACGTTCGCCTGGGCTCGCTTTTTCGCGGAAGCCGCAGTCGATCCCAGCCTGTCGCTTCAGAACTTCACGTGGAGCGGCGCGGTTCGCACCATTTCATTCTACACGTGGTTCTTTCTTGCCTGGGCCGGCTTCTATCTCGCCGTCTCGTATAGCTTCGACGTGCGCGAGGAACAGCAGCGCTCTGCGGAAATTCGGGAGCGCGCACACGTCGCTCAGCTTCGAGCGCTCCACAGTCAGATCAATCCGCATTTCCTTTTCAACAGCCTCAATTCGGTTTCCGCGCTGATTCTCGATGGCAAGATCAAGCTTGCCGACGAAATGGTCACGAAGCTCGCGCAATTCCTAAGGCTTGGGCTTGCTGCCGATCCATCCCTCAAGATCCCGCTGGCATCCGAGCTGGAATTGCAGCGCACCTATCTTTCGATTGAGCAGCTGCGATACGAGGACCTGCACGTATCGATCGATGTTCCGGAAGAGCTTTTGAGTGCAAAAGTGCCCGCATTGATCCTCCAGCCTATCGTCGAAAATGCCGTGAAATATGGCGTAGCAAGCGCACCTCCGCCGGCGACGATCGCCATCAAGGCGTGGAACGCGGGCCGCGAGCTGCACATCCAAGTCACCGACAGCGGCAAGAGTTCGGCGCCCAAAACCAAGGGCTCCGGAATCGGCTTGTCCAACGTCCTGCAACGTCTCCGCCTGATCTATGGCGAGGACCGCGCCAAACTCGATGCCACCAAGCTGATTGACGGAAGTTTTCAGGTCGGGATCGCGTTTCCAATGGAGCTGGGATGAACGTCATCCGATTGCTGACTGTCGATGATGAAATGCTTGCGCTGCGGCGACTGAAGCTATTGCTTCAGGGGATGCCGCATGTTGAGCATGTCGGCGAGGCGGCTTCGTGCAAGGAAGCCATCGCAGCCATCAACGAACTGACGCCCGACGCCATCCTGCTCGACATACGGATGCGCGACGGCGACGGGTTCGAAATTGTCGAATGGCTCGGCGAGCGACCCAATCCCCCAGCAGTCATCTTCGTCACCGCCTTCGATCATTATGCGGTCCGAGCGTTCGAGCGCGCGGTTGTCGATTATCTGCTGAAGCCGATCGAGCGCGAGCGGTTGGCGCAAGCGATCCGCAGGGCCCATCATCAACTGCGCGCGCACGATGCAGAGCAGCGCATCAGCGAGATGCAGGAGCTCGTCAGAAACCTGCGTTCAGCGGCCGCCGGACGCAGCGAGACTCCTTTCGACACGGAATTCTGGCTGCGGAGCGCTTCGGGGTTGGTACGGGTGCCGGTCGATTCGATCGAATCCGTCAGCAGCGAAGACGATTACGTCGCCTTTCATACGGCCACAGGCTCTCACTTGATGCGCGGCTCGCTCCGCCAGTTCGAGAGCCGTGTCGAGCCGGGCCATTTCGTCCGCGTTCACCGCCGATGGCTCGTGCGCAAATCCGCCATATACGAATTGCGGACACGCCGGGTCGGGAGCGCGGAGGTGACGCTACGCTCCGGCAAGAAGATGCCGGTGGGGCGCGTCTATCTGAGGCAACTCCGCAAGGATCTCCGCCAATTCCACTGACCGCCTGACTTCATCCGACTGGCCGCCAGCGAATGAGTTTCCGACCACGAAGCCTCCGTACAGCTCAGGCCGCCAGGCGACCGGCTTGTCAGCAGCCCTCGATGGCTCCGTGGATCGGGCGTGCGACGAAGGCCACCGTCTTGCCGGTCGCATCGCGCGCCGAGCCAGTGATCTCTCCGCGGTCGTTGATATCGCGCGCATCAAGCAGCGTGCCGGAATAGCCAGTAACAACGCACGAATTGAGATTGGTCACCTGCGCGTTGCCCTTCTTCCAGATGAAAGCCCGGCTGCCCGCGGCCCCGCCGAACGAAACGCCAACGACGATACCTTTCCCGTTAATGCCATGTGCCTGGCTGTTGGTGTCACCCGGCAGCGTTTGCAGGTTGGTTATTCCATCCCGCTCGTTCCAGTAGAACGCGAGCGCGTTATATTCTCCCTCCGTGTCGCCGGGCCGATTGGCAAAGCCGACGACTTCATCGTTGATGTTGACGGACATCGGAGTGTTCCACGAACCGCCGCCAAAGTCGTCGATCCGCGTCGGGACGCCGTTGCGCCACAAAACCGAGTGTCGCGCGCTGAATCCTCCAACGGCGTCGGCGCAAGCTCCGGAAATGCCGACCACATCGCCGCGTTCGTTGATCGCAGTGGCGGCCGACGTCTCGTCATCGCCCAGTGGTGGCAGCTCCTTGATCGTGACATCTTTCCCTCGCGCGTCCCAAAGCGCCGCGCGAAATTGCAAGACCTGCGGCGAATTGCAGGTGTCATCCTCAATGCCATTTTCTGCCCAGCCCACGATCTGTTCGCTGTTATTCACGGCAGCGGCGAAGCCGTTCGTCCCCCCCGGGGAACGCCGGCAACGGTGTGAATTCCCCATCTTTCCAGGCGAAGCCCAGGCAGATGGGGCCGACGCCGAATGCCGAGCAGCTCCACGCCTCGCCGCGCGGGTCAGGTTGTCCGGTTTGCGATATCCCGACAATTGTTCCGCTATTGTTGAGCCCGTCCCAGATGACATTGCTGTTCCCGGTTGGACCTGCGATCGATTCGAGGAGAGTGGCCTCGGTGCCCTTCCACAATGTCGCCTGGCGGAGCGTCGCGCTTCTGACGGTGAAGCCGGAAACCCAGCCGCGCTCGTTGATGCTGTGGCCCCTGTGGGACAGTCCCGGCGCCTCGAGATGAGTCACTTCGTACAACACTTTGGCTGTGGCGCTCCCAGCAGCCGTTGCGCCGAAGGCGGCGAATCCGATCGTTAATGCGATGCTCGATTTGAGAGGCAGACCGCGGAATTTCATATGCACCCCACCCTGATGGCTTCTTCGGTGGCGTCGACGGACGCCGCCGGGACGGGGTTCTGAAATAAAAATTGGGTGCGCGCTGTCGGGATATTTCGCTTTTTTGAAACCCACAGCGCGGAACCGAAGCGCTAAATTTTTCCCGTCAGCTCCGGGACGATTTTGAACAGGTCGCCGACAAGGCCGATGTCCGCCACCTGGAAGATCGGGGCTTCTTCGTCCTTGTTGATCGCGACGATCGTCTTCGCGTCCTTCATTCCCGCAAGGTGCTGGATCGCTCCCGATATTCCGATCGCAATATAGAGGTCGGGAGCGACGATCTTGCCGGTCTGGCCGACTTGATAATCGTTGGGCGCATAGCCTGCGTCCACCGCCGCGCGGCTTGCGCCGACGGCTGCGCCGAGCTTGTCGGCGAGCGGATCGAGCAGACCGTGGAATTGCTCCGACGAACCGAACGCGCGGCCGCCTGAAACGATGATCCTGGCGCTGGTCAGCTCAGGGCGCTCGCTTTCGGAGGCTTCAACTCCGACGAACTTGCTGAGACCGGCGTCGGAGCCCGTGTCGACCTTTTCAATCGCGGCGCTGCCGCCCTCGCGCGCCGCTTTCTCGAATGCGGTGCCGCGGACCGTCAGCACCTTCTTTACGTCCTTCGATCGCACGGTCGCGACGGCATTTCCCGCGTAAATCGGACGAGTGAAAGTGTCCTCACCTTCGACCGAGATGACGTCGCTGACCTGCATCACGTCGAGCAATGCAGCGACGCGCGGAGCAATATTCTTGCCGAACGTCGTCGCCGGCGCGACGAACGCATCGTACCCTTCCATCAGCTTGGCAGCGACAGGCGCGACATTCTCCGCAAGGTCATGATTGAGATGCGAGGCGTCGGCGACCAGCACCTTGGCTACTCCGGAGATATTCGCAGCGGCAGCGGCGACCCCCTCCATGCCATTGCCCGCAACCATAGCGTGCACTTCGCCGAGCTTGCCCGCAGCGGTGACAGTCGCGAGGGTCGCGTCCTTGATGGCTGTGCCGTCATGTTCGACCAGAACCAAAACGGTCATTGCACAACTCCCAGCGCCTTCAATTTGCCCACCAGCTCGTCGACCGACCCGACCTTCTCGCCGGCCTGGCGTTTCGCCGGTTCGGCGACCTTTATGGTCTCCAACCGCCGCGCAACGTCGACTCCGAGCTCCTCCGGAGTCTTGGTGGCTAGCGGCTTCGATTTGGCCTTCATGATGTTCGGAAGCGAGGCGTAGCGCGGCTCGTTCAGCCGCAGGTCGGTCGTGACGATCGCCGGCAGCTTGAGCTCGTCGGTTTCGAGACCGCCGTCGACTTCACGCGTGACCGTCGTTTTCCCATCGCCGATCTCAACTTTCGACGCGAACGTTCCCTGCGGCCAGCCGAGCAATGCTGCAAGCATCTGGCCAGTGGCGTTGTTATCGTCGTCAATCGCTTGCTTGCCGAGGATGAACAGTTGCGGCTGCTCCTCCTGGGCAATCTTGGCCAGGATCTTGGCGACGGCGAGCGGCTCAACGTCCTCGTCCGTCTGGACGAGGATCGCGCGATCGGCGCCCATCGCGAGCGCGGTGCGCAGTGTTTCCTGCGCTTTCGCCGGCCCGATCGAAACCGCGACGATCTCGGTCGCGGCGCCCTTTTCCTTGAGGCGGATCGCTTCTTCGACAGCGATCTCGTCGAACGGATTCATGCTCATCTTGACGTTGGCGAGATCGACTCCCGAGCCATCCATCTTCACCCGGGGCTTTACGTTGAAATCGATCACCCGCTTGACGGCGACCAGGATCTTCATTCGCTTCTCCTTACCCCCTCTCCCCTGGAGGGAGGGGGCCGGGGCCCCCTCATCCAACTTCGCCTAAGTTCGCTATGCTCACTAAGGCTTCGTATCCTTCTCCCTCAAGGGGAGAAGGGCTTCAGGCCGGCACCGCCGCCTTCACCGCGGCGACGATCTTCTTCGCCGCATCGCCAAGATCATCTGCAGGAATGATCGGCAATCCGCTCTGCGCGAGAATGTCCTTGCCCTGCTGCACATTGGTGCCCTCAAGCCGAACGACGAGAGGGTCTTCGAGATGCACTTCGCGCGCCGCCTCCACAATGCCTTCAGCGATGATGTCGCAGCGCATGATCCCGCCGAAAATGTTGACCAGAATTCCCTGTACCGCCGGATCGCTGAGAATGATCTTGAATGCGGCGGTGACCTTTTCCTTCGAGGCGCCCCCGCCGACGTCGAGGAAGTTGGCCGGCTCGCCGCCTTCGAGCTTGATGATGTCCATCGTGGCCATTGCGAGGCCCGCGCCGTTCACCATGCAGCCGATGTTTCCGTCGAGCTTGATGTACGCGAGGTCGTATTTGGACGCTTCGATCTCCATCGGCTCTTCTTCGGAAAGGTCGCGCAGCTGCTCGAGCTCGGGATGGCGAAACTCGGCATTGTTGTCGAAGCCGACTTTTGCGTCGAGAACCAGCAGCTCGCCTTTGTCAGTCACGGCGAGAGGGTTGATCTCGATCTGCGAGGCATCCGTGCCGACGAAGGCATCGTAGAGCTTTGCCAGCACCTTGCTCGCTTGCTTGGCGAGATCGCCCGAGAGACCGAGAGCCGCGGCCACTTCTCGACCGTGGTGCGGCATGAGACCGGTGGCGGGGTCAATCGTGAAGGTCTGGATCTTGTCGGGCGTCTCATGCGCGACCGCCTCGATGTCCATGCCACCCTCGGTCGAGGCTACGACCGCGATACGGCCGCTTTCACGATCGACGAGGAGCGCGAGATAATATTCCTTCGTGATGTCGACGCCGTCGGTGATGTAGAGGCGCTGGACCTGCTTGCCGTGGGGCCCGGTCTGCACCGTCACCAGCGTCTGTCCGAGCATCTCCGCCGCATTCTCGCGCACCTCGTCGATCGAACGCGCGAGACGCACCCCGCCCTTGGCGTCAGCGCCGAGCTCCTTGAACTTGCCCTTGCCGCGGCCGCCGGCATGGATCTGGGCCTTGACGACCCACAAAGGCCCCGGAAGCTTCCCCGCCGCTTCAACGGCTTCCTCGACGCTCATCGCGGCATGGCCGGCGGGCACCGGAACTCCGAACTTCGCGAGCAGCTCTTTGGCCTGATATTCGTGGATGTTCATCGCGGCGCCCTTAAGCAGATTGAGGCGAGCAAGGGAAGCGAACGAAGACCCGCTTAAGTTCACTAAAGTCACGCGGTGACGCGCCATTTTCCGCGACTTTAAGCGCCCGCATGGTCCGTTGATCGAGCGACTGCGCAGCTGCGATTCATGCCGCAGAACGCTAGACTCGGCACCCACTTGTAGGACAGAAAAAATCGACCGTGGCCGACGCCTCCCGTCCCTTAAGAAAGATCATCCATGTCGACATGGACGCCTTCTACGCGTCGGTCGAGCAGCGCGACGACCCGACCCTCCGGGGAAAGCCCGTCGCTGTCGGCGGACAACACCGCGGGGTGGTCATGGCGGCGAGCTATGAGGCCCGCAAATATGGCATTCGCTCGGCCATGCCGTCAGCAACCGCGAAACGGCGCTGCCCGGACCTGATATTCGTCAAGTCGCACTTCGACGTGTACCGGGCCGTCTCCCAGCAGATCCGGTCGATCTTCGCCGACTATACCGACCTGGTCGAGCCGCTGAGCCTTGACGAAGCCTATCTCGACGTGACCGAAGACCGGCTAAGCATCGGCAGCGCCCGCGCGATCGCCGAGGATATTCGCCGCCGAATTCGCGAAGAAACGCGCCTCACCGCTTCGGCCGGTGTCTCTTACTGCAAGTTTATCGCCAAACTCGCCTCCGACTATCGCAAGCCCGACGGGCTAACGGTGGTCACGCCCGAACGCGGGCCGGAGTTTGTCGCCGCCTTGCCGATGGCGCGATTTCATGGAGTCGGACCGGTGACCGCGCGGAAAATGGAACGCCTTGGAATTTTCACGGGAGCCGATCTTCGCGAATGGACCATGCCCGCGCTTCAAGCTCATTTCGGCAGCTCCGCCGAATGGTATTGGCGGATCTGCCGAGGGATCGACGAGCGTGAGGTCAAACCCGACAGACCGTACAAATCCGTCAGCGCGGAGCGAACGTTCGACGAAGATCTGCGGGATCCCGATCGCCTTGCTCAAGAACTCGAACGGATCGCGGGTTACGCCTGGGCGCGCGTCGAGCGGGCGGAGGTCACCGGCCGGACCGTGACCTTGAAGGTCAAATTTGGCGATTTCATGATCATTACCCGCTCGAAAAGCTTCAATTCGCCAATTCCCGACCTACCGGCCTTTACGGCCGTCGGAGAGGCGTTGCTAGACGCTTTGCATCCGCTTCCAAAGGGCATCCGGCTGCTCGGCCTCGGCCTTCACAACCTCATCGAACATGAATTCGATGCGCCTTTTCAGCTCGGGCTGGAAATCTGAGACCAGTTGTGATATAAAATTGTCACATGGGGCCGCCGCGATTTCAGCAGCGGCCTTAAATTCTAAGGAAGCCACAAAAAAGTCAGGTGGGGAGCCACGGCCACGGGTCGTATTGGGGACGGTGCGAATGCGTCGGCTCTCTCTGCCGCAAAAGGAAAGGTAAGCAATGGCAAGCAAGGCGCTGAGCTTCGATGTCGGTGATTATGTCGTGTACCCCAAGCATGGCGTGGGCCGGGTCGTGGAGCTGCAAAGCACCGAAATCGCCGGAACGCGTCTCGATCTTTACGTGCTCCGGTTCGAAAAAGAGAAAATGACTCTTCGGGTACCCGTCAACAAGGCGGACTCGGTTGGGATGCGTAAACTGTCGTCCGACAAGACGATGAAGGACGCGCTTGAGACCCTGAAGGGCAAGCCCAAGATCAAGCGCACCATGTGGTCGCGCCGCGCCCAGGAATATGAGGCGAAGATCAACTCGGGCGACCTGACTTCGATCGCCGAGGTCGTCCGCGACCTGTTCCGGCCGGACGATGCTCCTGAGCAAAGCTATTCCGAGCGGCAGATTTTCGAAGCCGCATCGTCGCGCCTCGCACGGGAACTCGGAGCGATGGAGCAGACCGATGAAAAGTCGGCGCTCGCCAAGATTCTCGAGATCCTGAACAAGGCCGCGGTCATTCATCACAAGACCAAAGAGCCGGCTTAACCACCCCTCTAATCCCCTCCCTGCCAGGGAGGGGAAATTAAGGGCGCCTCTAATCCGGGCGCCCTTTCTTTTTGGGCTTGCGCTGCAAATGTAGCTCTGTCATATACAACTAATACACCAAAAGGAGGAAACATGCGTACGTCCGTTGCCGCAGCACTGATCGCCGCCTCCGTCGCCACATCGGCCTGCGGGCAGAGCCGCAGCGAAGACGGCGGGCCGACTGTCTCGCGCAATTACCAGATCGGCAATTTTCAGGAGATCGAGGTCGCGGGCCCCTATGATGTCCAGATCCGCACGGGCGGCAATCCGGCCGTCGCAGCGAGCGGTTCCGAAAAACTACTCGAGCGGACGATTGTCGAAGTCAAGGGCGACAAGCTGCTGATCCGCCCCGAGCAGAAGGGCTGGTTCCATGGCTGGTCGACGCACGGCAAGGCGAACTTCACCGTCACCGTTCCCCAGTTGCGCGGAGCAACCATCGCCGGGTCCGGAAACATCAAGGTCGATACTGTTCGAGGCGACCGATTTGAGGGCGTGGTGGCCGGATCGGGCGGGCTGGATGTGGGCCAGATCGAGGTACAAACACTCAAGTTTTCGATTGCTGGCTCGGGCGACGCAAAGGCGACGAGCGGCCGGGCGCAGAGCGTGGGCCTCGACATCGCCGGTTCGGGCGACATCGATACGCGCGGGATCCAAGCTCAGGACGCGGACGTATCGATCGCCGGATCGGGCAATGTTGCGGCCCATGCTGGAGGTACGGCCAAGGTCAGCATCATGGGCGCCGGCGACGTCGAAGTGACTGGCGGAGCGAAATGTTCGGTCAGTAAGATGGGATCCGGCGAGGTTCGCTGCTCTTAAGCCGCTCTTAACCATGTTGCTGGAAGGTGTGCTTCATGCGCATCTTCCTTTCGGCTGCCCTGGTGGCACTCACCTTACCGGCGCCCGCGAGTGCAGCGACGCGAAATTTCGGGATCACCGGTTTCGAGAGAATCCGTGTCGACGGACCCTTCAAGGTCCGGCTGTCGACCGGCGTGGCGCCTTTCGCTCAGGCCAATGGATCGGCGGCGGCACTCGATCGCGTGTCCGTCGAAGTTCGCGGCAATACCCTCGTCATCCAGAACAACGCTTCTTCCTGGGGCGGTTATCCGGGTCGGGAGGCCGGGCCGGTGGAGATCAGCCTCGGCACGCACGATCTTTCCGCGGCCTGGGTCAACGGATCCGGCTCGCTGGCGATCGACCGGGCCAAGGGACTCAAGTTCGACCTGTCGGTCCAGGGCTCCGGCGCCGCCGGAATTGAGCAGGTCGATGTCGATCAGCTGAGCGTGAACATCGTTGGCACCGCGAGCGCCGTTCTCGCCGGGCGAGCCGGCAAAATGACGGCGCTGGTGCGCGGGATTTCCAGTCTCGACGCAACCGGACTCGCGACCAAGGACGCCGTCCTCGGAGCGGAGGGAGCAGCGACGGTCAAAGCCAATATTGCCAATGCCGTGACGATCGACGGCTCCGGCCCCGCAACGGTGACCCTGGCCGGCGCGCCATCGTGCACGCTTCGGCTACACGGCTCGGCGAGCGTCAGCGGCTGCGCTCAGTGAACTGAGGCGCGAGCCTCCACACCCGACAGAAAGTTCCACAGCACCCCTGCGAGCTCCTCACCCGCAGCGATCGCTTCCGCTTTGTCCTTCTCCGGGAGCCGGTCCAGCAATTCGCGGCAGACGGCGCTGTGCTCGATATCGGCGCGTTCATGCACACGGAAGAAGCGAAGGGTTTTTTCATCGTCAATTCCGTAGCGGTCGATGAGCCCTTCGATTTTGGCGCTGGCGACACCGGGGAACTGACCTTCGTAGGCGTAGAGCGCACCAAGGCCCGAGGCATAGGATTGGCGGGAGAGCTTACGGAATGTGTCGATCAAGGCTTGGGTTTCGGGATTCAGCTGCTGGGCGCGAACTCCCTCCTCATTCTCGCCCAGGCCGCAGGCGAACATCAGCCACAGAGTCGCATGATCCTGCTTGCCAGCCTCAAGGCCTTCCTCTTCGGCGAGATTTTCCGCAAGCATTCGGCGGCCGTCGCGATCCGGGCAGGCCGTGTGCACCGCGCTGACCGCGCGTGGGAAGGCCTCGACATGATGGAAGTATTGCCGCGCATAGGCACGCAGAGTGTCGAGCGACAGGCGCCCTTCGGTCCAGGCCTGATAGAAAGGATGCTTGAGCATCGCCCGTTCGGCGACCTTGCCGTCAATTGCCGCTGAAACCGAGTTCGTCATGCATACCTCCATGGATTGCTGGTCATGCTCGCGTTACCGGCGCAAGGCGAAGTCGGCAAGGCGACGTTAGACGAGCGCGAGGGCTGCGAGACGGCCGTAAAGCGGCGGCGGAAGCGCGGCGAGACCGCTTCCATCATCGCTGCTCGAAGGAGCATCCGCATCCTCGAGATAGCGCCAGCCCTGATGGGCACGCCGAGGAGTCGGTGCGACTGTCCTGAGTTCGGCCGAGCAGACGATGTCGACCCGTCCGTCCTCACGATCTTCGATGCGGCGAATCTCCAAGCCCGCGATGATGGTGTGCCTGACGATCCAATAGAGATTGCCGCCGATCACCTCTTCTGCACGCTTTGGGCGCATGCGCGTGGCGATGCGGATTTCGCCATCAAATGCGCGACGAGTCACCCGCTCCTGAAGCATTTCGAGATCTCGGCAGGCGAACGCCACTTTCGTCAGGTGAACCTTCGGCACGACTGATGCGATGCCGAGCTAACTCATCTTTTGCAACGGCTTAGCGGCCCAGCCCGACCAGGCTCGCGAGACCGAGGAAACTGAAAAAGCCGGTTACGTCCGTGATCGTCGTAACGAACACGGCGGAAGACACCGCCGGATCAACGCGGAAGCGGTCGAGGGTCACTGGCACCAGAATTCCCCCGAGTCCCGCCGCGAGGTTGTTGATCACCATCGAGGCGCCCATCACTGCCCCCAAAAGGGGATTGTGGAAGATTAGCGTAACGCCGGTTCCAATCAGCAGTCCAAGTGTCACTCCGTTGGCGAGCGCAATGGTCAATTCCCGGCCGAACGCCCGAATCGTATTCGATTCCGTCAGCTGGTTCGTGGCAAGCGCCCTCACCGCGACTGCGAGCGTTTGAGTGCCGGCATTGCCGCCCATTCCGGCGACGATCGGCATTAGCACCGCGAGCACTGCATATTTGCCGATCTCGCCCTGGAACAGGCTGACGACGCTTGCGGCAATGATCGCCGTGCCGAGATTCACGACCAGCCAGAACAGCCTGCGCCGGACAGTGAGGGGGATAGGCTCATTGATGTCGCCCTCACCGGCACCCGACAGCAGCAATACGTCCTCGCCCGCTTCTTCCTGGATGATGTGGACGATGTCGTCGACGGTGATCATTCCGACCAGCCGCGCTTCGTCGTCCACGACCGCCGCCGAAACGAGCGCATATTTCTGAAAGCGAAGGGCGACGTCCTCCTGGTCCATGTCGACCGGGATCAGGGTTTGCTCGCGGGCCATGATGTCCGACACGAGCGTGTTCCGGGGCGTCCGCAGGATTGTGGAAAGCTTGCACGCGCCGACCGGATGGTGGCTCGTGTTCACCACGAAGACTTCCCAGAAGTCGGTCGGCAAATCCTCGGTCGAGCGCAGGTAATCGATCACCTGGCCGACCTTCCAATGCTCAGGCACCGCGCAGAGCTCGCGCTGCATGAGACGACCGGCAGATTCCTCCGGATAGCTGAGCGCCTCTTCGACCGCGGCGCGGTCGTCGGGCTCCATGCGCTGGAGGACCGCCTGCTGGTCGTCCTCATCGAGATCCTCGATAAGCGCAACGGCGTCGTCGGTGTCGAGCTGCCCCGCGATGTCCGCGACCTGCTGCGGCTCGAGCTCCTCAAGCAGATCCTCGCGGACGTAGTCATTCATTTCCGCAAGCACATCCGGGCTGACGATTCCGGCCAGAGCCTTGACGAGACCCTCGCGCTCATCGCGCCGGGCAAGCTCGATCAGGTCGGCGACGTCGGCCGGGTGCAGTGGCTGAACCAGCCTTCGTGCGGTCTCATCGTCGCCCTCGTCGACGGCATCGAGAACCTTGCTGACGAACTCGGGGCGGAGCCGGTCCTCTTCGTCGATGGCGAGGTTCGACTCATCGGGTGAATCGCCGTGGCGCGCGGCGATGTGCTCGCTCTCGCTCATTCGCGCTTCCCTCTCGATTGGACCCGGTCGCGCCCTCCTATGGGCGCCGCCGCTCTGGCGCAAGCTCGCGCGGCCACCTAAATCGCCCTTCTTTCGACCCTTTGACGTGGAGTTTACGATGGCTACCGACGATCGCCTTACCTTGAGCCTCTCGACCGGCGGTGACGTCGTCATCAAGCTGCGTCCGGATCTGGCGCCCGGACATGTGGGGCGTATCAGCGAGCTGGCGAACAGCGGCTTTTACGACGATGTGGTCTTCCACCGGGTAATCCCCGGCTTCATGGCCCAAGGCGGCGATCCCACAGGCACCGGCACGAGCGGATCCAAATTGCCCAATCTCAAGGCTGAATTCAGCAGCGAGCCGCATGTCCGCGGCACCGCTTCCATGGCTCGCACGTCCGATCCTGACAGCGCGAATAGCCAGTTTTTCATCTGCTTCGACGACGCTCGATTTCTCGATAATCAGTACACAATATGGGGGCAGGTCGAGAGCGGCATGGAATATATCGACAAACTTCCCGCAGGCGAGCCGCCACGCGATCCGGGGCGGATCATCAAGGCGACCGTTTCCAAGGCCCCCGAGTGAAGAGAGTCGCGCTGATCACTGGCGCGTCCGCAGGGCTGGGCGTCGAATTCGCTCGACAGCTTTCGAAGCGTGGCCACGCCTTGGTACTGACCGCAAGGCGCAAGGATCGGCTGGAAGCACTGGCAAAGGAGCTTGGCAATGCCCGGGCGGTCGCCAGCGATCTTTCCAAAGCGGGTGCGGCCGCGAAATTGATGGCCGATCTGGACTCCGCCGGAGAGCAGGTCGGGTTTCTGGTCAACAACGCCGGATTCGGCCTCATCGGCGGCTTTGCTGAGCTGGATCCGGAGCGCTTGCGCCAGATGATCGATCTCAATGTCTCGACTCTGACCGATCTCTGCCGGGCGGTCGCTCCTGGAATGATCGAACGCCGGACGGGGGGAATCATCAACGTCGCTTCGACGGCCGCCTTTCAGCCGGGACCAAACATGGCGGTTTATTTCGCGACCAAGGCATATGTCCTTTCCTTCACCGAAGCGCTGCATGAGGAATTGAAGCCGTTCGGAGTGAAAGTCAGCTGCTTGTGCCCCGGTCCGACACGGACCGAGTTTGGGGAGGTCGCAGGATTTGGCGGCAATTCCACATTCGATCGCGTCGTGATGGAATCGCCGGAAGTGGTCGAGACCGGACTAAATGGCCTCGACCGGAATCATGCCGTGGTTGTTCCGGGTGTGATGAACAAAATCACCGCGGCGAGCACCCGCTTCGCTCCGCGTTCGGTCGTTCGCAAAATCGCGGGAGCCATCAAATATTGAGCTGGAGAAATGAACCGCGCGACATTGTCGCCGTTGCGCATGTGAATTGAGAGCGCGGGCAAGGAGCACTCATGCCGGAAACAGACACGATCGATCGCGCGAAGACGCGCAAGGTCCAGGTCGCAAGCCTGCCGCCCGCGGACAGCGGCCGCGGCCTTGCCCGCCTCCCCGACAAGCTGATGGAGTCGCTCGGCCTCAAGGAAGGCGATGTCATCGAGATCATCGGCAAGCGCACGACTGCTGCCCGCGCCATTCGCCCTTACGGCGAGGATGAGGGCATCGACATCATCCGGCTCGATGGTTTGCAGCGCGCCAACGCGGGTGTCGGCTCAGCCGATTATGTTGACGTGCGCAAGGCCGAGTCCAAGGCCGCGAGCCGGGTCGTCTTTGCTCCGGCGCAGCCGAACATGCGGTTGCAGGGCTCCTCCGATGCCTTGAAGCGCACCTTTGCCGGCCGTCCACTGGTCGAGGGCGACGTTGTTTCGACGACTGGCCACCAGCGCATCAACGCCGACATGCCGGACAACATCCGGCAGTTGCTCAATGCGCCCGCCTTCGCACTTCAGGAGCTAAGGCTGGTCGTTGTCCAGACGGTTCCGACAGCGGGGATCGTGCACATCGACAGCAAGACTGCCGTCGATCTGCTGCCGGAGTATAAGCCGCAGGACGGCCAGCGCCGAGCAGACGTTACGTACGACGATCTTGGCGGAATGCGCGACACCATCGATGCGCTTCGCGAGATGGTCGAACTGCCTCTTCGCCATCCCGAATTGTTCCAGCGGCTCGGGGTCGATCCGCCCAAGGGCCTGCTGCTCCAAGGCCCGCCCGGAACCGGCAAGACCATGCTCGCTCGAGCGGTCGCCAACGAGAGCTCTGCTCGCTTCTTCAGCATCAACGGGCCGGAAATCATGGGTTCGGCTTACGGCGAGAGCGAGCGTCGATTGCGCGAGATTTTCGACCAGGCCGCGCAAGCGGCTCCGTCCATCATTTTCATTGACGAGATCGATTCGATCGCGCCCAAGCGCGGCCAGGTGAGCGGCGAGGCGGAGAAGCGCCTGGTCGCGCAACTGCTCACACTGCTCGACGGAATCGAGCCGCGTCAGAACACGGTGGTCATCGCAGCTACGAACCGGCCGGAAGCGATTGACGAAGCGCTTCGGCGGCCCGGCCGCTTCGATCGCGAGATCGTGGTCGGCGTTCCGGATCAGCCCGGTCGCCGCGAAATTCTCGGCATCCACACGCGTGGAATGCCGTTGAATCCGGACGTGAACCTCGACGAACTGGCGCGGCGCACCTACGGCTTCGTCGGCGCGGATCTTGCCGCCCTGACGCGCGAGGCTGCACTCGAGGCCGTGCGCCGGATCATGCCGCGGATCAATCTCGCCGAAGAGACGATTCCCACCGAGGTCCTCGACGCTCTTTCGGTTGAGGTCCGGGATTTCGACAATGCACTGAAGCGGGTCCAGCCCTCCGCGATGCGCGAGGTGATGGTCGAAGCGCCGACGATCACGTGGGACGACATCGGCGGGCTCGATGCCGCGCGCGACCGGCTGAAGGAAGGCGTCGAGCTTCCGCTCAAACATCCTGACGCGTTCCGCCGCCTCGGCATCCGCCCGGCGAAAGGGTTTCTGCTCTACGGTCCGCCCGGCACCGGCAAGACTTTGCTTGCGAAAGCGGCGGCTCGGGAAAGCGAAGCCAATTTCATCGCCACAAAATCGTCGGATCTGCTGAGCAAATGGTACGGCGAGAGCGAACAGCAGATCGCGCGCCTGTTCAACCGCGCGCGGCAGGTGGCGCCGACGATCATCTTCATCGATGAGCTCGACAGCCTGGTCCCGGCGCGCGGAGGCGGCTTGGGCGAGCCACAGGTCACCGAGCGCGTCGTCAACACGATCCTCTCCGAGATGGATGGGCTCGAAGAACTGCAGAATGTGGTCGTGATCGGTGCGACCAATCGGCCCACGTTGGTCGATCCTGCGCTGCTTCGACCTGGGCGGTTCGACGAGCTCATCTACGTCGGCACACCCGATACTGCTGGGCGACGGCGCATCCTCGCCATCCACACGCGCAACATGCCGCTTGCCGACGACGTCGACCTCGAATCGCTGGCGAAGCGCACGGAGCGCTTTACCGGAGCCGATCTCGAAGACCTGGTGCGGCGTGCCGGTCTAACCGCGCTTCGGCGGGGGCTCGACACCGGCAAGGTCACCATGGCGGACTTCGAGGTGGCAATTGGCGAGACCCGCGCTTCGGTCACGCCTGAAATGCTCGAGGAATATGATCGAATCCGGGAGACGCTGAAGAGCGAAGCGACGCGTCCGATGGGCGGTATCGGCTTCGTCCTTCCAGGGATGCTTCGTCCGCGCAGCGGGGGGAAGACTGAGGGCTAGATTCGGAGACGCCCGCGGCCGACAAAGGCGAAGGCCAGGAGTAGCAGCGCAAATGCCGCAAAGGGCAGATTATGGTTGAGGCCATAGAGGCCCATGCCGAGCGCCGGCGCGAGCACGTAGCTGATTCCGTTGGCGGAAGTGATCACTCCGGCAACGGCACCCTGCTCCGCGAGGGGCACAGCAAGCGACGCTCCGGCAGTGAAACCAGGGCGAGTGAAGCCAAAACCGAGCGATGCGACCGCAAAGCCGATCGTGATTCCGTACAAGTTGGTTGAAAGCATTGTACCGGCGAGCCCGACTGCGGCGATGACCGAGCCGGTCAGGATCAGCGAGCGCGGAGGGAGGCCAAGGCGCGGAATCAAACCCCATTGCGCGCCGAGCGTCGCCGCCGCGCCGGCCATCATGACGATCGAGACCGGACCTTCAGAGCCCCACGGCGTCAACTGCAACCGATCGATCACGAAGAAGCCCAGGCACGTCAGAGTCGCGGCCTGGGCGTGACCGGCAACGACTCCCGCCACGATCCATGGCTTGATCCGGCTATCATTCCACTTCAGGCGTCGCTGACGGCGCGGCGCCGTAGCGGCGACGACGCTAGCGCCGGTCGGCGGGGTGGCGAGCGAAGGATAGCTCATCGCTGCGCCATGCCCGCCTCTTCGGCCGCGCCGGTCGTTTGGAAGCCACAGAATGATTGACGCGACGACCGCCAAAGCAATTCCGGCGAAGGCAAATAGCGGGCCCGACAAGCCAAGTAGGGGCAGAACGAACAAAGGTGCGACCGCCGGGCCGATGATTGTGCCAAGGCCGAATGAGGAGGACAAAGCGGAGAGGGCGGCCACCCGGCCGCTGCGCCGAGTCTTAGAGGCGAGATAGGCCTGCGTCGCCGATGGAGTCGCGCAACCGAGCCCGCCATAAATTGATCGGAAGATTCCGAACAAGCCGAAAGTCAGCGCTGCGCTGAGCCAGTCGTGCAAACCGGCAAACAGGACAGCGCCGCAGAACAACATCGAAACGATGAAACCGCTCACGCCCATGATGGTGAGCAGCTTGCGGCCGTGATGGTCGCTCTTTTCCGCCCAATACGGCGCCAGAGCGACCCACAAGACGGCCGACCAAGTATAGGCGATGGCGACCCAGAAATCGCCAATTCCGATTTCTCGTCCGATGGCCGGCATCACCGATTGCAAGGCGGTGTTCCCGGACGAGGCAACCAGCATCGCCGAATAGAGCAGCAGGAAATGCGGCGTGCTGAGCGCGGTCGAGCCGATGCGTCGATTGCGCGTGATGGAAGCCATGACGACTCATTGAGGTGAGAGCCCTCATGAGGCAACCGTCACTCGCAATGACGACGAAGCGAGGCGGATCGTCGTTCGGTAACTTGCCAACAGCCGCTGCATTTGCCAACGCAATCGGCTTTCGCCGCTCCGACGGAGACCGCATGCCGAATACATCTGCGCGACTGCTGAAAGCCCCGCGCCGTCTGCAGCGCCATCACGATCGCCGAAGCGCCAGCCCGCGATGGCAGTTCTTGCGCGGCTTCATCAAGAATCCCGTGATGGTGGGCTCGATCATTCCTTCGAGCCGAATCCTGATCGAGAAAATGCTCGGTCCCGTCGATTGGGCGAACACGAGGCTGTTCGTCGAATACGGTCCGGGCGTCGGCACTTTCACGAGGCCGGTGCTTGAGCTGCTTGCGCCCGACGCCACGCTGGTGACCATCGATACGAACCCGGATTTCACCCGGTATCTCAAGGAATCGATCGATGATCCGCGGTTGGTCGCGGTGACCGGTTCGGCAGCAGACGCGGCGAAGATCCTGGCGGATCGTGGGCTCGGCAAGGCGGACTATGTGCTGTCCGGACTTCCTTTCTCCACGCTGCCTCCGGGTATCGGCGATGATATCGCCGAGGCGACCGCCAGCGTCATTCGCCCGGGCGGCGCGTTCCTTGTCTATCAATTCAGCCCGAAGGTGCTCGATTTCATCAAGCCGCACTTCGACCAAATCAAGCGCGGGTTCGAATGGATCAACGTGCCGCCCGCGACCCTTTTCTGGGCGTATAAGAATGGCGCCGATAACTAGCGTTCAGTACGGAAATTCAAACGGCGAGTGACGGTGTAGTCCATCGTCGTCACCAGAAAATGCGAAATGGCCCATTTGATTCGCCGCCACAGGTT
>JBKPLG010000011.1:0-6078 GCA_046731515.1 Pseudomonadota bacterium
ACCGATGATTCGCGCCGGATATTCCTGACCGTTGGTCAGCGTGACGGTGACGCTGTCAACGGTGCCAGTGCCGGTCACGCCCTGGATCAGGTGGTTGTTGGTTACGATGTAGCCGTCGGGCGACACGATAAAACCGGACCCAAGCGACCCGGCTTCACGCGTGCGCGGCTGACCTTGCTGATCGCTTCCGCCACCGTCAGGTCCGACGGGACCTCCAAACCGCCGGAAAAATTCCTCGAATGGATCGGTTTGGGATCGGACCGGCACCCTCTGCTTGGTTGAAATATTCACCACGGCCGGCTGCAGCTTCGCCGACAGGTCGGCGAACGACAGCGGCGCTCCAGGCCGCGGGGAAAGCGCAGATGGAGCATTCTGCGCCACCTGTGCGCCGGCCTGCCCCGTTGCGAGAGAAAATGCGGTTCCCCCGAGAAGCAGGGCCATGGCAACCCCATAGGCGTAGCGCACGTTTCCGGACTCCTTCGACCTCATTGGTACTCCATCAATCTTTGGCTTGGGACGCAAGGCGCTAATCGCTGCGACGCCTTAACGCCATTTGAACGCCGCAATCAGCGCGATCGTCCAGTGAATTCCCGTAAATAGTCATTTTGTGGCGACAAAACGATGGTGGTTGGAGCAGTGCGCTCCTCACCTTCGCCGGCGAAAGTCGACCGATAGCTCTGCATCGCGCGATAGAAATCGTAGAATTGCGGGTCCTTGCCGAAACTGGCGGCATAGGTGCGCGCAGCTTCGGCATCGGCCTCAGCACGGATGATCTGCGCTTGCTTCGCACCTTCGGCGAGGATTGAGCGCGCTTCCTGCTCGCGCGCAGTGCGCATGCGGTCGAAGGCGGCTTCAAGTGGAGTACCGTCTGGCAAGTCGGTGCGCTTAATGCGCACGTCGAGAACTTCCACACCATATTGCCGAGCAATTCGGTTGAGCGACGTGCGAACGCTATCCATGATTCCCTGGCGTTCCGGGGTCAGCAGCGCCGCAAACTCTATACGGCCGAGCTCGTTGCGGACTTCCGATCCAAGGATCGGCCGCAGCTGGTCGGTCAGCTGTCTCTCATTGCCCGCACGAATGTACATCAACAGCGGATCGACAATGCGATAACGGGCGAAAGCGTCCACCTCCAGGCGCCGCTGATCAG
This sequence comes from Pseudomonadota bacterium, assembly GCA_046731515.1. Taxonomy (GTDB): domain Bacteria; phylum Pseudomonadota; class Alphaproteobacteria; order Sphingomonadales; family Sphingomonadaceae; genus Sphingomicrobium. The sequence continues at coordinate 1,151 of JBKPLG010000011.1, forward strand.
TCGACAGGACCTGCTGGCGCTGCATGTCGACGTCCTGGACACGTTTGTCGATCCACACGACCTGCTCCGCGAAGGGGATTCGCCAGGAAATTCCCGCTCCGGGCGCTCCGATGGGCCGTCCGGGCTCGTAGCGGTTGAGGATACGCACCGGCTTGCCGAAGCGGACAACGACGGCCTGTTTGGTTTCAGGAACGATCGGGAAGCTGCCCAGCAGGATCACAAGCGCGAGAGCAGCTAAAATCGCCGACAAGACCGGGCGGCGACGAATGAAATCCGTCATTGCCGCGGCTCCTGCTGCTGAGGCAGCGACTTCTGCACCTGCGGGAGGGGCAGGTACGGAGTGACGCCGGGCGCCTCGATGATCGTCTTGTCGACCTTCGACAGCACCTGTTCCATGGTTTCATAATACATCCGGCGGCGAGTAACCTCGGGCGCTAGCTTGTATTGTTCGAAGACCTTGTCGAACGCGGTCGCCTCACCTTGCGCTTTCTGGCGAAGCTGAAGCGAATAGGCATTCGCGTTGTTAATGAACGACTGGGCCTGCTGCTGGGCCGCGGTCACCTTCTTGAAAGCGTCGTTGACGGCGTCGGGGGGATCGGCCTGCTTGATCGCGATTCCCTGCACCTGAATCCCCGAACGATAGGAATCGAGGATACGCTGCATGTTCTCGGCGACCTGTCCCTCGATCTCTGCACGTTTATCGCCCATCGCGTCGTTGAGGCCGACCCTGCTGACGACGGCGCGCATCGCACTTTCCGCGACTTCCCGGATCGTTTCGTCGGGTTGTGCAAGCTGGAACAGGTAAAGCTCTGGCGTGCGGATGTTCCAGCGCACGGAATAAGCAATGTCCAGGAGGTTCTGATCGCCGGTAAGCATCAGATCGTCGGCGTTGGCTGATCCGAGGTCGATCGTGCGGATATTCTCGACGTCAATCTTCTTCACGCGATCGATCGGCGAAGGAAGAGTGATCCCGATGCCGGGACCAAGCGTGGAGGTATAGCGGCCGAAACGGGTGACGACTCCGCGCTGCCCAGGTGCAACGGAGTGGAAGCTTGTGAACACGAGCCAGGCGGCGATGAATGCAAGCACCGCCCACAATATGAGTGAGCGATCAGGACGGCCTCGGAGCCCTCCTCCGCCTCCGAAACGCTCTCGGCCACGACGCAACAACTCATCGAGCGAGGTTACATTGCCGGAAGACGGGATGGTCGAGCGCCGCCGGCGCGGCGGCTCGCCCCAAGGGCCGCCACCCTGACCATCGTCGGACGGTGGCTCGTCGCCATCGCCGCTGCTGGACCCCCATGGGCCCTTGGTATCGGCGAACAGTCCGCGAATGCGGCCGCCCCACCCCAAAGATTTACTCATCGTGGGCTGATTATAGGAACCCGAACCAACGAAAAACAGTGGCAAGCTGGCGCGGGCTTCCTATGTGCGCCTCATGCCCCATCCCGCGGACCCGTTGACCGACCTTCCGCACGATACGCGGATTCGCTCGCGCAAGCTGGCTGGCGGAGTTGCGACGATCATCGCGGACGCGACGGGGCTGTCCAAGAAGGAAGGCGACGCACTCGAACGTGAGTTGCGCTCCGCCGCATTGGCGATTCCCGGCGTAACCGAAGCTCGCATCGCCGTTACGGCCGCGCAGACCATGCGGACTCTGATCGCAATCGCCAGTGGCAAAGGTGGTGTCGGCAAATCTACCGTGGCGGCCAACCTTGCGGTGGCACTTGCGAAATTGGGCAAGAAGGTCGGTCTCGTCGACGCCGACGTATATGGCCCCTCGCAGACAACGATCCTTGGCACGTACGCCAAACCCGAGGCCGAAAACGAACGGCTGATCCCGGTCGAAGCGCACGGCATTAAATTCTTGTCATTGGGGCAACTGGTCTCGCCTGGCCACGCGCTCGCGTGGCGCGGACCGATGGCGACAGGCGCGCTCGCCAATCTGATCGAGGCCGATTGGGGCGATTCGGGGCTGCTTCTTGTCGACCTTCCACCCGGCACTGGGGACGTGCAGCTGTCGCTGATCCAGCGATCGCGTCCCGCGGGCGCAGTGATCGTGTCGACGCCGCAGGACCTGTCGCTGATCGACGCTCGCCGCGCAGTTGATCTCTTCAATAAGACCAGCGTGCCGGTGCTTGGGATCGTCGAAAACATGACGACCTACGCCTGCCCGCATTGCGGCGAAGTCTCGCATCCCTTTGGTACGGGCGGAGCGGAGGCAGCAGCCGCAGAGTTGGGTGTGCCGTTTCTGGGGCGGCTGCCGCTCTCGCTCGCCATTCGCGAAGCGTCCGACGCAGGATGCCCGCCGGCCGCGTCAGACGGCATCGAGGCGGAAGCATTTTCGGTCATCGCCCGCAAACTGCTCGAGAGTCTGGAAACACCCGTCCACTGAGCCGTTATTCGCACATGCGACTTACCCACGACGAGGATATTGCCGAGCTTCTGGCCAATGCACGCACCATTGCCGTGGTTGGCGCATCGGATCGTCCTAGCCGACCTTCCTACGGAGTGATGCGATTCCTTCAGAGCCAAGGCTATCGCATACTGCCGGTGAATCCGCAGATTACCGGCGAGCATGTGCTCGGCGAGTTCGTGTGGCGCGAGTTGTCGCAAATCGGTGTGCCAATCGACATCGTCGATATCTTTCGCCGTCCAGAGGCTGCAGGCGATGCCGTGGAGCAGGCAATTTTCGTCGGGGCGAAAGCGGTGTGGATGCAAATTGGGGTCATTAACGAGGCGGCAGCGGCGCGTGCGGATGCGGCGGGTTTGAAGGTCGTGATGGATCGTTGCCCAATGATTGAGATCATGCGCCTCGGCTTGCCGAAAATAGCCGCCGAAGCCTAGGCAGCCGCGACCGTCATTTCAGGAACGAGAATCGTCGGCGCATCGATTCCGCGCCGAAATTCGAGATCAGAACCCGGCTCGAGCGTTGCAAACATTTCGATCAGGTTTGAAGCGATGGTGATCTCCGCCACGGGTTCGGCGATTTCGCCATCGCGCACCATGAAGCCCACGGCTCCGCGACTGTAATCGCCTGTCACGCCGTTCACGCCCTGGCCGATGAGCTCGATTATGAGCACCGCCTCCGGAAACGTGGCGAGCAGATCACTCTGGCTGCGAGCTCCACCCGCCATGTAGAGGTTGCTCGGCGAAGCGCTAGGCGCCCCTCCGACACCGCGTGCGGCATGTCCGGTGGGTTCGAATCCAAGCTGCCGCGCCGATGCCGTTTCGGCGATCCAACTGTGCAGCATTCCGTTCGAAACAAGATCCTGACGTGAGACTCGAACGCCTTCCGCATCGAACGGACGGGATCGCAAGCCTCGGACCCGCAGCGGATCGTCAACGATCGTCACACCTTGCGCAAACACTTGCGTGCTCAACCTGTCCTGAAGGAAGCTTGTCTTGCGGGCAATCGAGGAGCCGGAGATCGCGCCCGCGAAATGACCAAGCAATGACGACGAAACGCGCGGATCGAACAACACCGGATATTTGCCAGGCTTTGGGCGGGTGGGATTGAGCCTGGCGACGGCGCGCTCGCCAGCCCGTCGGCCGATGAGCGCCGCGGGTTCGAGGTCCTCCGAAAGACGCGCGCTGTGCCAATCATGATCGCGCTGCATCGCTGCGCCCTCGCCGGCCACCACGCTCACGGAACAGCTGTTGCCTGTTACGCTGTAGGCCCCTGAGAAACCGCCCGAGGTGGCAAGCGCGAGGGTGGTCGCGGATGAACTGGCGCCGGCCCCGCTGGAATTGGTGACGCCTGTAACTGCGAGAGCCGCCCGCTCCCCTTCGAGCGCACGTGCGCGCAACTCGGCGGGATCAGGTTCTCGCGGATCTTCGGAGTCGAGCGCAGCCAATTCGCCGCGATGCAATAGTTCAGGCGGAGCGAGACCTGCGAACGGATCCTCAGGAGCCTCACCCGCCATCGCGAGACAACGCTCGACAAGCACGTCGAGGGCGTCGTTCGACAGATCCGAAGAAGCGGCCGTCGCGGACCGCTGGCCGTCGAACAGCCTTAATCCGATGCTTTCTCCCTCGGAACGCTGCACATTCTCGAGCTCGCCCAAGCGGACCTCAACGCTCGACGAACGGTCCGCGACGTAGATGGCGTCCGCGCCGGTCGCGCCCGCTGAAATGCCGCGTTCGACAATTGATTCGACAATGCGCTGCGCATTTTCGCGGGAAGACATGGCGCGGCGCCTAGCGCGCCGACAGCCCGACGACCAGCATGGCGAGAAACACGAGCAGTCCGCAGCTTCGGTTCGAACGGAACAAGCCAAGTGCGACATCCCCATTTCGGGGGTCCGCGCGGAGGGTCTGATTAGCGAGATGCAGCGCAGCGGGTGTGAGCGCCATGAGTGCCAGCCAGTCCGGTCGGACAGACCAGACCGCTGCTCCCCATGAGAGGACGGCGAGGCAATAGAATATGCCGATACCAAGCGGCGCGTTTCCCCCGAGGCGGCGCGCGGAGGATTTGACGCCGACCAAGGCATCGTCCTCGATATCCTGGATTGCGTACAGAGTGTCGTAACCGACGACCCAGGCGACCGTCCCGACCCAGAGCAAAAGCGGAGTATAAGACAGGCTGCCGGTTACGGCCGGCCAACCGACGAGCGCACCCCATGAGAAGACCAGCCCAAGCCACGCCTGAGGCCACCAGGTGATGCGCTTCATGAACGGGTAAGCAGCGACGAGTGCAACGCTGGCGAGCGCAACGATGGCGGCCACCCGATTGAGTTGCAGGATGACGACCACGCCCACTAGACACAGCAACGCGATCAGAATCCATGCCGAGCGCAGCGACACTCGTCGGCTTGCCAATGGCCTTAAGCGCGTACGCTCGACCCTACGGTCCAGCTCCCTGTCGACAATGTCGTTGTAGACGCAGCCGGCACTGCGCATTGCCTGTCTCTTATACACATCTCCGA
>JBKPLG010000012.1:0-10878 GCA_046731515.1 Pseudomonadota bacterium
GGCAGGAACAATGCGCGGAATATGGCTCGCAACGATGACGGCCCGATATCGGCTGGAATTGCTGAGGTAGTGCTTGCAAATTGGTCTGAGAAAACTTCAGCGTTAGCTAGCGGATGTGAGTCCGGAGGGTCGTCTGAATCGAAACTTCTCGATGGGTGAAAATCAATCAGATGCGAAGTTAACCGTCTGGTTTGATGGGGCCTGTCCGCTTTGCCGACGGGAGATGGAGCTGATCAGGCGCCTCGACCGACGCGGCGCAATCAGCTTCGCCGACGTGCAATCTGAAAATTTCGACTGTCCCATTGGAAAAGCCCAAATGATAGCCCGTCTCCATGCGAGCGAGAACGGGCGACTCCTTTCGGGCGCCAGTGCTTTCGTTGCGGTATGGCGCGCCATACCGTTTCTGCGCCCGTTCGGACTGCTCGCGCGCGTGCCTATACTGCTTGCACTGCTAGAGCTCTTCTATGCCGCTTATTTACGATTCAGACCGGGGCTGCAGCGTCTGCTCCTGGGCACGCCAAAGCAGATGTAAACAGTCCGTCCCGGCTGGAAGTTAAGGCTGATCTCAACCTACAACCACCATATCCCGCAAGCACTGCTAATGTCCGCATCGGGTCGAAAGCAGACCTAAGCCGCTAATGTCCGCAAGGGGGGTGGTAAGCGGACATTTCGGAAGCGCGTCTAGCCTGGCCCAAATCGCCTTGACGACGGCGCCTTAAATAACAAGATTTGGGTCCATCAAATTGGAAGGATCGGCCCAAGAAGGAGGATAATAATGTCGGAGACATTCTCCCGCGTTCTTTATCCCTTCGAGATTGCCTACCGTCCGAGCCTTGAGCCCTAGGTCGGGCGCGCAATTCTCGCGCGCTGGTCTTCAAATCTACACAGGGTGTAGGATGGTGCCCGGCTAGGGAATCCGTTGGGAACAGCGACCCGGTCCCGTGCGCGCCAACGGTGACGCTCGCTAGGCGAGCGTTTGTTACCGCTGTTCTTGCTTCTGCAGCCGGTCGGCCTCCGCATCGAAGTCGCGAGCGGTTTGCTGAAGAGTGTCGAACGTGCGCTGATCGTGCACGGCCTTTGCGAGCCTCCGGCATTGCTTCGCATGCGCCCGGAGCTTCACGCAATCCTCTTCGCCCATGAATTTCAAATTGATGTAATTCAGCCGAGTTCCCGCCCGCCTTGTTGTGGGTCCGGCTTATTCGAACTGTGGCGGGGCAGTCACATTTCGCTTGCCTCAAAATGCAGTGAAACCAAATTCGGAATTCGTCGTTTTGGAGCCCGGAAACGGCCGCCGAGCGGTCAATGAATTCGGGTTTGTGCAGGTGGCGGACTACAGGCTTTATGGCCTCGACGGGGTCAAGAAAGTCGCGTCGGCCGAATGGATTGAAGCCGAAGACGACCAGACCGCGATCGAGGCGGCGAAGAACAAGATGAACGGGCAGCATTGGGAACTCTGGCAGGGCTCGCGACTCATCGCTCGCCCCGACGTTAGACGCGGCGCGTAAGCGCAACTTCCGGCGGCGGATTGCCCCTCGTCAGTGCTGAAAAAGTGGTTCCGATTACACCGGAATTACACAACGGTGGCACAGCTGCCTAACGCCGCGTTGGGCCTTAGTTATTGAAATGAAATGGTGCCCAGGGGCGGAATCGAACCACCGACACCGTGATTTTCAGTCACGTGCTCTACCAACTGAGCTACCTGGGCTCTTGGAAACGGGCGGACGGCCCGTTCAAGCGGAGCGGTCCCTAACGGTCGCCATCCTCACTGTCCACCCTCTCCGGATCAGCGGCAGGGCCGGGGATGCGATAGCCTTCGCCGAGCCACTTGAGGAGGTCGCGATCCTTGCAGCCGCGGCTGCAGAATGGGGCATGCTCCTTCGCTTCGGGTTTGCCGCACAGCGGGCACGTTTTAGAGTCGTCAGACCGCTTCGGCATACCCGCCAGACATGGGAAGAGGGGCGTCAACACGCAAGCTGACCGTTCCGCCGATCTGGCGTGCGAACGCGTCGATCCACTCGGAATGAGCCTCCAGCACTTTTATGATCGCTGGATGGGCGACGAGGCGTTTCGATCCGGCTGGTTCAAACGCAAGACGCCTGAGCAGCTCGCGCGCTTCGAACTCGGCCCGTTCTTGGGCGAGCTCGACAAAGGAGGCGCGGGTGCGGGGCCGAATGATCTGCACGAAACCAAAGCCATTCACTGCCGTGCGCTCAAAAGGTTGCGGTAGTTGCGCATCGATGGCGGCAGCCGCGGACTGACGAGGAGCTTTTCCGCTCACGGTTGGAAGGTCGATGCCGATCGAGCCGCCGATGTCGAGCCGGCGGACTGCTTTGGCCGCCTCGGCTGCGCCAACAACGGCGAGATCCTCTGCAGGAAGATAGCCGTCGACGTCGATCAGAGTCATCGCTGGCGTTGGAGAGATGCGGAGCTCGCCGCCGTCGAATTGCACGATCCCGGTGCGCGCCTGCTCAAGCAGCTCGTTCCACCCAGCATCTCCCAGAACGTCGCGGGGGCCGGGGATTGTCAACTCCTGCGTTTTGAACTGCTCGACGGGTGAGGAAGACGTCTGCTGCGTTTTGTCGGCGATTCGAGCGAGAGCACGCTTCCACGGTTCGCTTCCCGGGATCGCCTGACGTGTAACCTCGATCATAAGCGGGGCACCCTCGGTGATTCCGGGTGCCCCTCGAGGAAGAAGATATTCGTTGCCGGCTTCATCGCGGGCGACGGCGTTGCGCCCACTGATTCCAGTGTTGATGAGCTTCGCGGCGACGATGCTGCCGGAAGCAAGCGCATCCTCTAGCTCGATCCGCGCTTCGACAATTTCGCCGCGTTCGACCAGCGCCGCGCGGGTTTCGCCAATGCCTCGCTCAACCAGCCACTCAGGCAATTGGGTACCCCGCCGATTTCAACAACATTCGAGTCTCGGCGAGCGGAAGTCCGACGACGTTGGAATAGCTCCCGGCAATGTGCCGCACATAGACTTCGCCATAACCCTGCAGCGCATAACCGCCGGCCTTGCCGCGCCATTCGCCGTGGCTTGCGTAATGGTCGATTTCAGCGTCGGACAGGCGTTTCATCGCGATCATCGTTTCGCCGAGGCGCTCGCGCATGCCGCCGCCCGGCAAGGCCAGCGCGACCCCGGTCAGGACTCGATGACGCCTCCCCGAGAGCAGTCGCATGCACGCTCGCAACGTCTCCTCGTCTTCAACTTTGGGTAGGATTCTCCTGCCGACGGCCACAACAGTGTCTGCGGCGAGGACAAGCGCGTCTGGTACTTGCGAGGCAACGGTTTCAGCCTTTTCGAAAGCGAGGCGAAGCGCATGTTGCCGCGGCAATTCCCCCTTGGGTACGCTCTCGTCGACATCCGCCGAAATCACAGCGTCCGGCTTAACTCCAATGCGCGCGAGCAGATTGAGGCGGCGCGGGCTCGCGGAAGCGAGGACCAGCTTCATTATTGAAAGCCGGGCGGGCCTCCGCGGCCGGGCATGAAGCGATAGGTGATGCGACCTTTGGTGAGGTCGTAGGGAGTCAACTCGACGAGCACCTCGTCACCGGTGAGCACGCGAATACGATTCTTGCGCATCTTTCCTGCGGTATGGCCGAGAATCTCGTGGCCGTTCTCGAGGCGAACACGGAACATCGCATTGGGCAACAGCTCCACGACCGTGCCGCGCATCTCGAGCAATTCTTCCTTGGCCAAAAGATCCCTCTTCGTGTCGGTTGAAAAAAGTCGCGGAGCCTTACTCTGCGCACTTACAAAAGGGAAGGCAGGCGGATCAGATCGTCAGGATCGTCGATCCTGTCGTTTTGCGTGCTTGTAACGCGCTGTGCGCCTCCGCCGCGTCCTTGAGCGGAAAGCGTTGTTGGACCTCGATCTTCAGCTTGCCGCTAACCACCATCTCAAACAGCTCACTCGCGCTTTGCTCGAGCTGCTGACGTGTCGCGATGTAATGGTAGAGCGTGGGGCGCGTCAGATAGAGCGAGCCCTTTTGCGACAGCAGCAGCGGCGAAAACGGCTCGACCGGGCCCGATGCATTGCCGAAGCTGACCATTAGGCCGCGGGGCTTCAGGCAATCGAGGGAGCGCATGAATGTGTCGCGCCCGACCGAATCATAGACAACCGGAAGCTTCTCGCCGTCCGTGATGCGCTGCACCTCGGCCACAAAGTCCTGCTTGGAATAGACGATAGGATGTTTGCAGCCATGCTGACGAGCAAGCTCCGCCTTTTCCTCCGTCCCGACGGTACCGATGACAGTGGCGCCGAGTTCCGATGCCCATTGGCACATGATCAGGCCGACTCCGCCCGCGGCCGCATGGATCAGGATCGCATCGCCCTCGTGGACCGGGAATACCGACCGCAGCAGCATCTGTGCGGTCATCCCTTGCAGCATCATCCCCGCGGCCTGTTCCGAACTGATCTCGTCGGGCAGCTTCACGAGCCTGTCGGCATCGATCAGCCGCTCTTCGGCGTAGCCCCCGACGGGGCCGGCATAGGCTACCCGGTCGCCGGGCTTCACGTTCTTGACCTCAGAGCCGACTGCCTCGATTACGCCGGCGCCCTCGACTCCCGGAGTGAAGGGGAGGGGCTGCTGATACAGGCCATTCCTGTGATAGACGTCGATAAAGTTAAGGCCGGCCGCTTCCTGGCGAAGTTTCGCCTGACCCGACGATGGCTCCCCCACCTCGATTTCTTCCCAGGAAAGGACGTCTGGCCCTCCGGTCTGGCGAACCTGGATTGCGTGCGGCATGGGCAATGCTTCAAGACCGTTCGGGGACAAAAGAAAAGCCCGCACCGCCGTCCGGCACGGGGTTTTTCTTTTACACGATATGATCAACCGGCAGCGTGTCCGGCCAGCGCGGCGAGCAGCAGTAGTGCGACGATGTTGGTGATCTTGATCATCGGATTGACGGCCGGTCCGGCAGTATCCTTGTAAGGGTCGCCCACCGTGTCGCCGGTCACCGCGGCCTTGTGCGCTTCGGAACCTTTACCGCCGTAATTGCCGTCCTCGATATATTTCTTGGCATTGTCCCACGCGCCGCCACCGCTGGTCATCGAAATGGCGACGAACAGGCCGGAAACGATGACCCCGAGAAGGAGGGCGCCGACGGCCGCCAATCCATTCTCTTTTCCGCCCACTGCACCGATTGCGAAGTAGACGACGATCGGGGCGAGCACCGGAAGTAGCGAGGGGATGATCATCTCGCGGATCGCGGCCCGAGTCACCAGATCGACCGTGCGTGCGTAGTTGGGACGAACCGAGCCATCCATGATTCCCGGATTGTCACGGAATTGCCCGCGCACCTCTTCAACCACCGCGCCGCCCGCGCGACCTACGGCCGTCATGCCGAGCGCACCGAAAAGGTAAGGCAGCAACGCGCCGAGAAGCAGCCCGACAATGACATAGGGGTTCGAGAGGCTGAACAGCGTGTCGAGGTTGGCAGTGACGCCGATATCCGAACCGAATTCGCGGAGATCAGCCGTGTAGGCGCCGAACAGCACTAGCGCCGCGAGACCCGCCGAACCGATGGCGTAACCTTTGGTCACGGCTTTGGTCGTGTTGCCGACCGCGTCGAGCGCGTCGGTGCGAGTGCGCACGTCATCTTCAAGTCCGGACATCTCGGCTATTCCCCCGGCATTGTCCGTCACGGGACCATAAGCGTCGAGCGCGACGACCATTCCAGCGAGCGCGAGCATGGCGGATGCAGCGAAAGCTACGCCCAGAAAGCCGGCGAGCTGATAGCTGGCGATCAAGCCGACGATGATCACGATCGTGGGCAGCGCAGTTGCTTCAAGGCTAATCGCCAGACCCTGGATGATGTTGGTGCCATGACCCGTTTGCGAGGCACGTGCGATCGATTGGACGGGGCGGTAATGTGTGCCCGTATAATATTCGGTGATCCAGACAATCAGCGCGGTGACCGCGAGGCCAATGAAGCTCGCCCAAACGAGGTGGATCGCGGGAAAGCTTGTCCCGGTCACGGTCGCCACGGTCTGCTGGAGGTCGCCCCCTAGCGTGTACCAGGCGGCGCCGTAGATCGCTGGCACGGCGAGCAGCGTCGCCGTCCAGAAACCCTTGTAAAGCGCGCCCATGATGGAGCCCTTGGCGCCCAGGCGAACCATATATGTGCCGATGATCGAGGTGATGATGCAAACGCCGCCGATCAGCAGAGGAAGGGTCATCAGCGGCAGGAGCAGGGTGCTCGCACCGAGCGCCAGCGCAACCGATACCATCGTGATGCCGACCGTCACGACATATGTCTCGAACAGGTCGGCGGCCATTCCCGCGCAATCGCCGACATTGTCGCCGACGTTGTCGGCGATCACCGCCGGGTTGCGGGGATCATCCTCCGGTATCCCGGCTTCGACTTTGCCCACAAGGTCGGCGCCGACATCGGCCGCCTTGGTAAAGATGCCGCCGCCGAGACGGGCGAAGATCGACACGAGCGACGCTCCAAGAGCGAGAGCCGTGAGAGCGGTTATGACCGGACGATCATTCGGTGCATAGCCGCCTGGGCCGGTGAGGTACCAAAACAGCACCGAGATCGCCAGCAGGGCGAGTCCCGCGACGAGCATGCCGGTGATGGCGCCGGCCCGGAACGCAACGGTCAGGCCCTTTTGCAGGCTGCTGCGAGCTGCCTCAGCGGTGCGAACGTTAGCGCGGACCGAGATGTTCATCCCGATGAAACCGGCCGCACCGGAGAGGACCGCACCGATCAAGAACGCAACGGCGGATAACGGCTTTAGGAAAATGCCGATGATGACAGCGACAATGATGCCGACGATCGCGATCGTCGTGTACTGGCGGCGAAGGTACGCTCCCGCGCCCTCCTGGATGGCGCCTGCGACCTCGATCATCCGCTGGTTGCCCGGCGAGGAGGCGAGCACCTGGCGGCTTGTCAGAATCCCGTAAAGTAAGGCGATCACGCCACAGGCAATGGCGATCAGAAGCAAGTTCATCTGGTTTCCCCGTTTTCGCGGCAAACAGAAAAGGCCGGCAGGCGGGTGCCGGCGTGAAGATAGGCGCCCCTTTATGAGGCGTCGATCAAGCTTGCAACCTGCTGGAAACGGGATGCGAGTTAATGGAGGAGAAGAGCGAGCATAGCGCCCGACAGGAGACCGCTAAGGGCGATCAGCCATTGGCGAAGCGGGATGGCCGTAATGTTCATACCCGAGCGTCTCCGGCAGTTCGACTGGAAGCCCGCCGCTGGTGAGCCGAATGCCCGGCTCGCCGTCCTCGAGACTTCCGATGCACTGGATCGTCGTTCCGGACGGTAAAGAAAGCGTTGACGGATCGAAATCGTGCGGAAGCGCGGCGAGCAAGGCGTAATCGTCGCCTCCCGTGGCGGCGAACATCCGCGCCTCGGCCGAGTCACCACGTATCGACTTGAATGAGGCGGAGAGCGGTAGCGCATTTAGTTCAATCACCGCGGAGCAGCGGCTCGCCTCAGCCATGCGCCGAGCATCGAGCAAAAGGCCGTCCGACACGTCCATCATTGCGTTTGCATGAGGCGCCAATACTCGACCCGCACCGAGCTGTGGGACGGGACGACGGTAAATGTCCACCAGGGGTCCAGTTGCGTGATGGTCGGCGAGCAATTGCTCGAGCCCCGCCGCTGCATCTCCAACCGGACCCACCAGCCACAGCCGATCGCCTGCCCGGGCCTCCGCGCGGCCCGGAACGTTCGTCCCGGCACGTCCGATCGCCGTGAGGCCGAGGGTCCTTGGCGCGCCGCTCGGCAAAGCAATGGTGTCACCGCCAATCAGCGGAAGCGCATAACTCTCACAAGCATGCTCCACGCCCGTCAAAAACTCGTCCTCCCAGCTGCCGTCGCCCGAAATTGTCAACGAAAGAAGCGCTCCCGCAGGCGTAGCTCCTTTCCCCGCAAGGTCGGACAGATTTGCCGCAACCAGCTTCCACCCGACGCTGGAGGGGGGGTCGAAGGGCAGAAAGTGCACGCCCTCGGCGATGCTGTCATGAGTGATCACCAGATCGTCGAGCACTGCCACGTCGTCCAGCAACCCGCGAGCGGCAGGGTCGGTGGCGATCCGTCGAAGCCGCCCGATAACGTCAGCTTCGCGCACTGGTCAGTCGCGGACGGGCCGCGCGGACTTGGCGATCGCGTCGAGAAGCCCGTTCACAAAGCCGCTTTCGCGCTTGTCATAGAAAGCATGCGCAACATCGACATATTCCGAAATCACCGACGCGATTGGAACGTCCGCGCGCGCCAGCAGCTCATAGGCGCCGGCGCGAAGGATGGCCCGCATCGGCCGGTCGAGGCGTTCAAGGCTCCAGCCTTCGGCAAGCCGGGCGCTGATCAAAACGTCGATTTCCTCGCGGCGGTCCTGCGCTCCGGTCACAATATCGTCGAAGAAATCGCGTTCGGCTTCATGATAGCGCTCATTCTCGATCGTTGCGCCGAGCCGGTGATCGTGGAATTCCTTGAGGAGGCGTGGAACGGGCGTGCCTTCCATCTCCTGCTGATACAGGGCCTGGACCGCGGCAAGCCGAGCGGCCGAGCGGGAGCGGGAACGAGTGCTGGTCGTCATGCGCCGGCTCTAGCGGCGCGGGCTACTTCGAGAAAGCCTCAAGGATAGCTAACCGTCGTCGGCACATCGGGGAGTGGGATGAATTCCTGGTCGTCGCCCGGGATCAGCGGGAAGCGCAGGGCCTTCCAGTCTTCTTTGGCCTGATTGATCCGGTCGCGCGACGAAGAAACGAAATTCCAGAAAACGTAGCGGCGCGTGCTGAACGCTTGCCCGCCCATCAGCATCAGGCGGCCGAGGCTATTGCTCGACAGCCGAGCCTCATGGCCGGGATTTAACACGTAAAGTGTGTAGAGCTCGAGCGGCGCTCCATCGAGCTCGGCCTCGCCACCGACGAGCATCACCCCGCGTTCGTCGGCTTCCGCCTCTATAGGAATGGATGCTCCGTCCAGCTCGATGTCGGCATAGATCGTCGGCGTATCGCAGCGGGTTGCCGCGGTCGCGCCCCACAGAGTGCCCATGAGAACACGGGCGCGGACGCCATCGTCCTCCACCAGCGGCAATTCGGCAGGCGGCACGTGGTCGAACGCCGGTTCGACCTCTTCGGCTCCGTCAGGGAGCGCCAGCCAGGTCTGCATGCCATAGAGGCTCGGCCCAGCCGGCCGAAGATCCTGCGGTGAGCGTTCCGAATGGACGATCCCGCTGCCCGCGGTCATCAGATTAATCGCCCCGGGCTCGATCACCTGGTGCGAGCCAATGCTGTCGCGGTGCTCGATCGCGCCCTCGAACAAATAGGTCACCGTTGCGAGATTGATGTGTGGATGCGGCCGCACGTCCATGCCCCGGCCAGCCGGAAGCCACGCCGGACCGAACTCGTCGACGAAAATGAATGGCCCAACCATCGTCCTTTCCCGTGCGGGCAGGCTTCGTCGCACCTGGAATGCACCCAAGTCATGAGTGACAGGGGTTATTATCTGCTCGAATGCGGTTTCGACCGTGGCCATCAGCATTCTCCTGGAGCGGTTGCCCGGATTGATAAGGCATGGACTCGTTCGTGCATCAAGTCGCCGAGCGCAGAATAGACGAGCCGCTGGCGCTCGACGCGGGTCTTGCCGGCAAAAGCAGGGCTTTCGATGGTCAGGCTGAAATGACTCTCGCCCGCGGGATTGTAGCCGCCGTGCCCCCGGTGCTGCTCGCTATCATCGATGAGTTCGATCCGTGTCGGCGAAAGCGTCGAATTGAGCCGCCGCAGCATCTCGCTTGCCACCGGGCCGGTTATCTCGGGGTTCATTCCGCCTATATAGAAGGGTTCAGCAAGCGAGGAAGCGTGGCGACACGACAGTCGAGAATGCATGGCCGGGTGGAAGGGGCGAGGTCGAGATGCGCTATTGCCGGCTGTAATGCGCCCGGAGAATTTAAGGCTCCGCTCCAGCCCGCGAATTTCGATGGCCCAGGCACGTGGCGATTCCTCTGTCTCGACCACGTCCGCGAGCACAATGCCAAATATAATTACTTCGACGGGATGAGCCCGCAGGAGATCTCCGACGCACAGTCGCCGCTTGCCGGCTGGGACCGGCCGAGCCGGAAATTCGCCGCGAACGGGGCGGATCCGCCACCCAGATGGAGCGACTTTGCCGACCCGCTCGAAGCCATTTCCACGCGCTTTGGACATGTGCGCGATCGAAGTCCCTCGCGTTTCAGCAGATCGGAGCGGCGCGCGCTGGCGGTTCTCGGCCTCGGCGAGGATGCGGACAGGCACGCGCTGCGCCAGCGCTATTCGCATCTCGTTCGGCGCTATCACCCCGACAAGAACGGCGGTGACCGGTCGCACGAGGGTCGCCTCGGCGCGGCAATCGAAGCTTATCAGCTACTGCGGAAGGCTCCCGCTTTCGCTTAGTCCCGATCGGGAGCGCCGAGTGGGAAGAAGCTGCGGTAGGGCCGACCTTCGTCGACCGCTCGCTTGACGACCGGATGAGCCAGAAGGCGCGCGCGGTAAGCACTGAGCTTGGGGCGGTTCGGCCCCATCTCCTCGACCCAGTCGGCGTAGAAGAGCGACGGCGCCGCAGCGCAGTCGGCCAGAGTGAACTGCTCGCCGGCCGCCCAAGGCCCGTTGCCGAGATTTGCCTCGAGCCAGTCGTACGCGACGTGCAGCTTCTCACGCGCCCGAGCGACGCCATATTCGTCCTGCGACCCCTCGGGCCGAAGCGCGTCAGAGACCGGAACTTGCATATTGCTCATGACGTACAGGTCGAAGAAGCGATCGAGCAGGCGTACCCGCCGGCCGGGCTCGCCATCTGGGATCCAGCGGTTCGGCCCTGGATGAGGCGCCTGCAGATGTTCGATGATGCAAGTCGTCTCGATCACCGGCTTCCCGTCATCGATCAGAAGCGGGA
>JBKPLG010000013.1:0-12542 GCA_046731515.1 Pseudomonadota bacterium
GCGTGCACCACAACGACCTAATCGACCGCGCTACAAGCTGTGAGGTTCCGGCGCTTGCCGTCTCGGTTGTCGAATGCCGCACGTCGCCGATCCATATGTGGGGTCAGCTCGACTATCAATCGCGCAAGGCCGATGGTGATATCGAGGCCGGTAGCGCAAGGTCCAAACGCTTCACGGGGCTTCTCGGCGTGGACGCGCGGGTCGGCAGCGCAGCGATCCTCGGAATTAGCGCTGGTGCTGCCAGTAATCATGTCCACGATCGTCAGTTCGGCGACGACATCAAGGCCGATGGCTTTCAGGTCGGAGGCTATGCGATTTACGATCCGGGCGCTTTCTATACCAAGGCGATGACAACCTATGGCTGGTACGACGGCGATTCCGAGCGTCGCCTGGATCTTGCGCCGTTCGGCGGGTCGTTCGCGAGCAGTCTAACCGGCGATCCTGACGTCAAGATGTGGACACTGGGTCTGCATGGTGGAGCGCGGTTGCCGATGGGCGGTAGCTCCGTGTTCACGCCATATCTCAACCTCGATCATGTCCATGCGAAGTTGAAGGGTTTCACCGAGACAACCGCAGACGGCGACGATGGTGGCGAGCTGACCGTTGCCGGTGGCAAGGCCAGCCACACTTTCCTGACGGGTGGTGTGAGGTGGGCGACGCAGTTGGGCGGTGTAGTACCGGAGCTGAACGCCGGCTACCGCTACCGCTTCGGCAGCAACCGGTCGCATTTCAACGCTTGCTTCGTCGACAAGCCGGCCTGCTCCTTTGAGGTCGTGTCGGCGGCACAGAAGCGGGGCACGTTCCTTGCGGGCCTCAGCATTGGCGGCAAGCTTGGACCGGTCGACCTCCGGATCGGCTACGATGGCGAGTTCAACAGCGACATCACCACCCATGGCGGCAACTTTAAAATCGTGCTTCCGCTAGGCGGTCACGCGGCCCGCCAATAAGTCGCGGAGAGCGCGGCCAAGCCGTCGCTCCCGATGTTGCGGGATGGCCCGGCGGAAGTATCCCTCCGCCGGACCGCTTTTGTTCGTCGATGGACTCCGCACCTTTGTCGATGATCGGTGGCCGGTTGCCGCCCGCTGCTCCAGCGAGACTGCATCTCATTGGATTATTGGGGGAAAAGATGCGGTTTCCGAACAAGAGCAGGTTTGCGTTCGCACGCACGGCGGCGGTGCTGTTGATGGCTTCGACCACATTGGCTGCGGCGCCGGTTCCGCAGGGCAAAAGCGACGCCGCGACAAGCGGAAACGTAGAGACGGTGCGTTTCGGCAGCTGGGGAGTCGACCTTTCTGCGCGCGACGTTAACGTCAAGCCGGGCGACGATTTCCAGCGCTATGCGATGGGGAAATGGCTCGACACCCATCCCATCCCCGCCGACCAGGCCTCGAACGGAGTCGGCTACGAAACCTATTTGCGCAACCAGGACCGGCTTCAATCGATCGTCACGGGATCTCCAAAGGACAGCCAGATCGGCGCGCTCTACGCAAGCTATATGGACGAAGCCCGGCTCGAACAGCTGGGCGATACGCCGCTCAAGGCGGACCTCGCGCGCATCGACGCCATCAAGGACAAGGCAGAATTCGCGCGCGACATGGCGCGCAGCAATGCGGACTTCGGAGCGACCTTGTTCGGACCCGGGATCGGTCCCGACCCGGCACGGCCCGACGTCAACACCTTGTATCTCGGGACGGCTGGAATGGGCCTGCCCGACCGCGACTATTACCTGCTCGACAAGTACAAACCGCAGCGCGACGCCTATCGCGCCTATATCGAGCGGACACTCAACCTGATCGGGACCGCGAACGCCGCGGCCGAAGCCGATCGGATCCTGGCGTTCGAGACAGAGATTGCGAAACTATCGTGGCCCATCGCGGACCTTCGCGATATCGACAAGGTCAACAATCCGATGACGATGGCGGAACTCCAAACCTATGCCCCGCAAATCGATTGGGCTGACTATTTCGCCGCCGCCGGGATCAAGAGCCCCAAGCTGGTCGTCGGGGACAACACCGCGGTGAAGGCGCTTGCCGCGCTTTACGACAAGACTCCGCTCGAAACACTCAAGACCTGGCAGCGCTTCAAGATCACCGACCAGGCGTCGAATTATCTTACGAAGCGGTTCGACGACAGCAAGTTCGAGTTCACAAAGACGCTGAGCGGAGTCAAGGAGCAGCGGCCGCGCTGGCGCCGCGGAATCGATCAAGTCGACGGGCGCGTCGGAGAGGTGCTCGGAGAGACCTACATCCAGCGTTACTTCTCGCCGCAGTCCAAGGCGATGATGGAAGAGCTCGTGGCGAACCTGAAAAAGGCGGCCGCCAAGCGGATCCAGGAAAACGGCTGGATGGAGCCGACGACCAAGGAAGCCGCTCTGACCAAGCTCGCGAAAATGGACGTGATGGTCGGCTATCCGGACAAGTTCCGCGATTATTCCAAATTAGCGATCAGGCCGGACGACCTCTACGGCAACGTCAAGCGGAGCGTCGCTTTTGAGTGGGACTATCAGTTGAGCGACCTCGGCAAGCCAGTCGATCGCAAGAAGTGGGCGATGAGCCCGGCGACGGTGAACGCTTATAACGGCGGGCTTGAAAACAAGATCGTTTTCCCCGCGGGTATCCTACAGCCGCCCTTCTTCGACCCGGAGGCGGATCTCGCCGTCAATTACGGCGCGATCGGAGCGATCATCGGGCATGAAATCATGCACGGGTTTGACGATCAGGGCCGCAAGATCGATTCCAGCGGCGCGGTCCGCGACTGGTGGACTCCCGGCGACGCGAAGCGCTTCAAGGCGCTGACCGCGGATCTGGGCAAGCAATATGCCTCCTATGAGGCGGCGCCCGGCATCTTCATCAACGGCGATCTCACCATGGGCGAGAATATCGGCGACATGTCGGGCCTCGAAGTCGCCTATACGGCGTATAAGATGGCGCTCGGCGGCAGAGCCGCTCCGGTGATCGACGGACTTACAGGCGACCAGCGTTTCTTCCTCGCTTTCGCCCAAGCGTGGCGAGGGGCCCAGCGTGACGATTCGATCAAGACGCAGGTCGCATCGGACCCGCACAGCCCGCGGCGGTTCAGGGTGATCGGTCCGTTGAGGAATCTCGATGCCTGGTACGATGCCTTCAAGGTCGGCCCGAAGTCGAAATTCTACATTCCGCCGGAAAAGCGCGTCCGTATCTGGTAGGACGCACTAGATCGAAAACGCCGTCTAGTCAGATTTAGCGCTTTGCAACGATTTCGTGGCTTCGTTCCCGAGCATCTGCAGGTCGGTGCCAACTGACACCAGATCGAACCCATCGTTTAGCCGTTGTCGGGCAGTCGTCGCCTTTCCGCAGAATATTCCGACGCGCTTTTTGGCGGCATGCGTGCGATCGCGAATATAAGCGATAGCCTCCAGCACGCGCGTGTCTGTGGGATCAGCGGAGGGCTCACAACCGAGAGAAAGCGCTAAATCCGATGGACCGACGAACACTCCATCGAGGTTGGCCACTGAGAGAACAGCCTCGAGGTTGTCCAGGCCTGCCTGTGTTTCGATCATCGCCAACGAAACGAGAAGCTCGCCAGTCCGATGTCGATATTCCGCGCCCCAACGTAGCGCCGGACGGCGTGGGCCAAGCGACCGTTGACCGGCTGGCGGGTAATGAATCGCATTGGCCAGAGCTTCAGCACTGCCTGGAATATCGATCAAAGGAGCAATAACCCCTGAGGCTCCACCATCGAGTAACTTGCCAATTTCCGCAAACTCATTTTGCCGGGGACGGACAAGCGGTTCACAATTGCGCAGCTCAATGGCGGTAAACATCTCGACCGCCGTCCTGTAGTCGATCACACTATGTTGGAGGTCGACGACCAAGCCGTCGAAGTCGAGGCTGGCCATCAACTCTGCTGACTGGGCGCTGGGGATCTGCAGCCAAGCCAGGATCGCCGACTCATTTGCGTTCCACTTGGCTTTTATTCGGTTAGGGCGGATATCCGAGCTCATCCGGCAAATATATCTTTCGAGCGTCGAATGTCCGCAAAGGCTTCCACGGGGGTGAGGTCTGGGCGGAGCAGCGGCGCCCGGAGGAATGGGTTTGTCAATTGCTCCAACCCGATCGTCGTCGGGATTGTGGGTTCACCGCGATCGCGCGCTTCGAACACGGATGCCGCTCTTTCGGCAACCGCCGACGAAGGATCTAAACTGAGCGCGAACCTTGCGTTCGCGGCCGTATACTCGTGAGCGCAATATACGCGTGTGGATCGCGGCAGAACAGCGAGGCGCGACAGGCTGGCCCACATTTGCTGAGGAGTGCCTTCAAACAAGCGACCGCAACCCATCGCAAAGAGCGTGTCGCCCACGAATACCATTCAGCGTCGGGCACGAAATAGCTAACGTGACCCAGTGTGTGGCCCCCAGTGTCGAGTATTTGAAATTCGGTGGCGCCGAGCGCCACTCGATCACCGTCACCAACGACGACATTGACCTGCGTGCGCGCGCTAACCTCAGCCGGAGCGATAACGGTCGCATTTGCGTAGTCCCGCAAGGCCTCGTTGCCGCCAATATGGTCGCCATGCTTGTGCGTGTTGAAGATGGTCGTCAGTCGCCAGCCCAATCGCTCCAGTTCTCCGATGATGACGTCAGCATCGGGAACGTCGATGGCCGCGGCTTGGCCGCTGGCTTCGTCACGGATGAGGATCGCGTAATTATCTTCAAGGCACGGGATCAAGCGGACCGTCAGCGGCATCTGAGCTTTGCCTCGTCGTCAGCGAAAATTAGCGAAGCAGACATCCGTTGCGCTGCTGTGATCGCGCAAGATCTCGTCGAACTCGATGACATTGCCATCAGGGTCGCGAATGAAGCATACCTTGCGACGACCGTGACCGAAAACGTTTGGTCCCTCGGTAATCGGTATGCCTTCGCGCTGGAGCCACGCGACCAACGCATCAAGGTCGTCGACGATGAACGCGGCATGCGTATAGCCGGGCCATTTCTCGGGCACGTCCATCAGAACATTGCCGGACGGGGGCGACGCCCCATTGTAGATGAGGTTGATCCGGGCGCCGGACTCGTTGAAGAGGCCGATTGAACGACCCCGCGGCGAATCCTCGTCCGGATCGAATTTGAAACCCAGTCGCTCGTAAAATTGTTGAGCTGCGTTTCGATCCGTCACTCGGATGCCGACATGGTCGATGTGGGCCAGCGTGAATGTCATTGGCGTGATCCTGTTTGGAGAAGAGGGTCGATCGCGGCGGCGTACAGGTGAACGTGGTCGCCTTCGAACCCGGGTTCACCCGACTTTGTTAGGGTCACGCGGCTGGGTGGATGGAGGTACCCGACGGCCTTGTCGGACGGTCCTTCATACCAGCGAATATTGAACGCGCAGAGGTTGCGGAAAAATTGGGTTTCCGCATAGTCTTCAAGATTGTCTCGGATCCACCAGCCTAAAGATTGCCAATCCGCGGTACGCTCATAGTGGTCGATGTAGGCTGGGATGACGACCGTCGCTGTGGCCCCGAGAAATCCGCTGTCATCGCGCTTATCCCAGATATGATAGGCGACATTGTCCTCGTTGCAGGTGCACCAAGACTCTGCGACTCCCTGCTTGTGCAACTCGTGGCAATAATCGTTTAGCGTCGGCGAACGGTACGTGCTGCGGATCGAGACATGGCCAAATGCGGCGCGCAATGGCTCCAGCACGAGTTGGCAAAGTTTTTCTCCGGCAGCGAGTGCCAGGTCGGCATCTTCGGGAATGTTGGGCACGCCGCAAAAATTACTGACCTCGCTGTGGAGCATGTCCCGCATGAAAAAATGCTCTGAGAGGCGATAACGCCCCAATTCTGCCAGCTCTCTTAGACTCGTGATTGCTTTCATACTCTCTCAACCGTTCTACCAAGCGGAGTAGGAAGCGCCTCAGCGCTTCACAAACGACAAGTTGTTACCTACGCATAAGTTTTGCTTATGTGATGGACGCGCATGCAATCGCCGCGAGTTTCTATGCCGCTCAACGCCCTTCGTAGCTTTGAAGCCGCTGCGCGCTTGGGGAGCTTCCGCGCTGCAGCGGAAGAACTGGGTGTGACGCCGTCGGCGGTTAGTCTCCAAATTCGGCGGCTCGAACAGATTTTAGGTCGTCCTTTGTTCGTGCGCGGGCATCGATCGATTAGCTTATCCGAGACCGGCGAGCAGCTCGCGCCAGGGTTATCCGAATTGTTTTCGCGCTTGGATCAATTGCTATCGCTCAAAATCGGGCCTGAAAACCGGCTCCTGCGCGTCTCTGCCATGCCGTCGTTCGCCAGCCAGTGGCTCGCCCCACGTCTGGGAGACTTTTCGTCGCGCTACGGTGAATTCCAGGTGCGTGTGGCTGGAGAAGATCGGCTTGAAACATTCGATCGGGACGAGGTTGATTTCGGAATTCGCTATGGGCCCGGCGATTACGCGCACTTGCGCAGCGAGATGATCGCATCGGCCGAGGCGACGCCAGTGTGCAGCCCGGAGTTCGCTGAAAAGCACGCGTCAGCGCTGACAACACCGGAAGGTCTTCTCAGCCTGCCTTTGCTGGAAGACGAGGTGGCCCGCATCGCGCCGGGATTGCCGACTTGGCAGTCGTGGTTTCAAGCTGCCGGGCTGCGCGCTGCGGCTTTACACCGAGGTCCTCGGTTTGAAAGCCTGCACTTGGCGCTAATGGCGGCCATATGCGGGCAAGGAGTCGCGCTGGGACTTACGCCCCTCATCGACGATGATGTTGTGGCCGGACGTCTTGTCCGGCCTTTTGACGTTCAGGTTCGTAGCAGCTTTTCCTTCTGGCTAATCTATCGACCTGAACGCGCCCGCGAACGCAAAATTGCGTCATTCCGCGCGTGGATCCTCGAGGAAATGGAGGATTCAAGGAAGCGTCTCCTCAACACCGGGCCAACGCCAGTTTAAGCTCCAGCCGTCCCATCGCTCCCACGTCTGCGCGCACGGATTGCGCCTCATTGAAGCGCGAGAACGGCGCCATTCTTTGGTGAACAAAAACAGAGACTTGAGTCTCAAAATGTGGGTGGAGGCCCGAGCCGGAATCGAACCGGCGTGCAAGGATTTGCAGTCCTCTGCGTAACCACTCCGCCATCGGGCCTTGAGTTCTCGCGCCTTTCCGCGAGCTTCGCGCTCGGGTCAAGCCCGGCCACAATTGGCAATCGGGCGTTCACCGTTCAAGCGCCACAGCCGCTCATCTTTCGATGAACGAAGGTTGGCGCAGGCGAAAGCTGCCGATATGACGAGCTTGTAATCTAGGTGTATTATCTTCATACTACAGTCATGACCGTCCAAACCCCGATTCCCGATTTCGCCGCCGCCCGCGAGGCGATGGTCGAAAACCAGCTTCGCCCGCAGGGCGTGACCGACGACGGCGTGTTGCGGGCGATGGGAGCCATTGAGCGAGAGAAGTTCCTTCCGCGCCAGACGCAGCCGCTCGCCTATGCCGATCGCTCGGTCGCGATGGGAAGCGGGCGGTTCCTGTCGGCGCCGGCGGTACTCGGCCAGCTTCTAACGCAGATGGCGCCCCGGCCGGGGCAGCGCGCCCTGATCGTTGGCGCCGGGACGGGCTATTCGGCCGCCGTGCTCAAGGACATCGGCCTCAATGTCGTCGCGCTCGAAAGCGATCGCGATCTCGCGGTTCAAGCTCGTGAGCTTGGGATCGATGTCATCGAGGAACCGCTCAAGGCTGGCTGGAAAAAGGCGGCGCCTTACGATCAGATCCTGATCGATGGTGCGGTCAGCGATCTGCCGGAGCCGATCGTCAAACAGCTCGCCGATGGCGGGCGACTTGGCACTGCAATCGTCGATCGCGGAGTCACGCGCCTGGTCATCGGGCGGGCGGCGGGCGGCGCGTTCGGCTATGTTTCCATCGGCGACGCGGGCGTGCCCGCGCTTCCCGGCTTCACGCGCCCGCGGGCGTTCATTTTTTAAGGGCGGGCGAGGTGCATCGAAGGATAATCACTGGCGCACTCGTCGGCGCGCTCCTCGCGGGGACGGCATCGGCCGACACCCTGCGCGAAGCCCTGGTCTCGGCCTACCAGACCAACCCGTCGCTCACCGCTCAGCGGGAAGATTTGAAGGCGACGGACGCGACCGTGGCGATCGCGAGGGCGGCGGGGCGCCCGCAGATCAGCGCTACAGCCGGGCTCAACCGGGACCTCGCTCGCAGGGGCATTCTCGACACCGGAACAAGCAAGGAACCGATACTCTCCCTGGGAGCGGACCTAAGCGTCCCTTTATACAGCGGCGGCGGCGTCAAGAATTCCGTCCGCGCCGCTAAAACGCGGGTCGAGGCAGGCCGAGCGACGCTGCGCGCGGTCGAAGGCGACGTTTTTACCCAGGCGACGGCCGCGTACATGGACGTCATGCGCGACCGCGCGATCGTCGAGCTCAACGAAAATAATGTGAGGGTTCTGACGACGAACCTCGAAGCCACCCGCGACCGGTTCGAGATCGGCGATCTCACACGCACCGACGTCGCTCAATCACAGGCTCGGCTGCAGCTCGGCCGTTCGCAACTCGCAGTCTCGCAAGGAAATTTGACCGCCAGCGAGGCCACCTATCGTCAGGTCATCGGCCGCCCGCCCGGGCAACTTGCGCCGCCTCCGCCGCTGCCGCCGCTGCCCGCGACCGAGAACGAGGCGGTGCAAATCGCTCTCGCCAGCAATCCGGACCTGTTGTCGCTCGAGCGGCAGCTGGTTGCCGCGGGCTACGACGTGAGCGTTGCCCGCGCAGGCCGTCTGCCGCGCATATCGGGCGTCGCTAGCGGGACCTACGTCAATGTGCTGAAGGGCTCCCAGCCCGACCCCTTCACTGGCGAAGAGATTAACACTGGAACCACGGGCAGCATTGGGCTGAGTGCCCAGGTGCCCATCTTCCAGGGGGGCTTGCCGGCCGCGCGAATCCGCGAGGCGCAGGCCCTTCAGGGTCGGGCGCAGGAGCAGTTGGTCGGCACTGAGCGAGCGGTGGTCCAGACGACGCGCGCAGCCTTTGCTACCTATGAGGCGGCGCAGAGGGCCATCCAGGCGCAGACGGTGGCGATCGAGGCCAATACGCTCGCTCTCGAGGGCGCGCGGGCCGAACAGAGCGTCGGAACGCGTACTGTCATCGAAGTGCTGAACGCCGAACAGGAGCTTTTGAACTCCCAAGTCGCGCTCGTGACCGCGAAGCGCGAAGCTTATGTCGCGGGTTTCCAATTGCTCAACGCGATGGGTCAGGCTGAAGCCCAGGACCTCGGGCTTGACGGCGGCCCGCTCTACGATCCTTTGGGCAATTACCGTCGAGTGGCCGGAAATTGGAACGACTGGGCCAGCGACCCGCGGCATCAGCCGGTCTCGACGCGTACCGTCAGCCAGCAAGAGATGCCGGCGAGTCCGATCGTGACCCCAGCGGTGGATCCGGCCCGGATCGATCCGACTCCGCCGCCGCCGACGCGAGTGACGCCTTTGCCACCGGCGCCGCCGGTACCGCCGCCGCCGTCGAGCACGTCAGGGGTGACTCCGCCGCGCCAATAAGCGATATCGCGCGCCATGCAGCCGCCGAACCGAGAACCGTCGATGGAAGATATCCTCGCTTCGATCAAAAAAGTGATCGCGGAAGAGAAGGAACTCCGCACCGCGGTGCGGCCCGCGAGGGTTGCCGAAAAGGACCCTTCCTCCGATGAGGAAAAAGTCATCCAGGATGAGGATGTACTTGAGCTGGATGAGCCGCTTGCTCCTGCCGCCGAACTCGGTCCGCCTTTGCTAGACGAAGAGGCGGCCGGACATACACGTCAGGCCCTTGAGGAGTTGCAGACGGTCGCAGCGACGGTCCCAGCTATCCCTGCCTTGAATCCCCTAGAGGATATGGTTCGCGAAATGCTCCGACCGATCCTCAAGCAATGGCTCGACGATCATCTTCCGCAAATGGTCGACGAACATGTGAAGCGCGAGATCACTCGGATTACGGGCAGAGAGCTGTAATCCTTGCGCGCCGGCGCGGCTTTGCTACGCCTGCGGCATGATCCAGCCCAAGTTCCTCCTCGCAGCGGCTATCGCCGCGTTCGTTGCCATTCCCGCTTTCGCCCGGCCGATGACGGCGACCGACATGCAAATGATGCATCGTCTTGGCGCCCCCGAAATCTCGCGCGACGGGCGATGGGCGGTCTTCACGATCTCCGACACCGATCTTCAGAAGAACAAGCGCAACAACACCCTCTACTTGCTCGATCTGGCCAAGAGCGGTGCAGCTCCGCAGGCGTTGAAGGGCGCGGAAAAAGGTCACGATGCAATGTTCGGGCCGGACGGCTCGATCTGGTTCCTGATGCCGAAGGGCGACCACGACCAGCTGTTCCGAATGAACATCGGCGGCTCGCCCATTGAGGTCAGCAATTTCACCGGCGACGTCGGCGGGTTCCGGCTGGCTCCGACAGGCGACCGCTTGGTCGTCTGGGCTGATCGTGCGCTCGCTTGTGCCGATCTCAACTGCCAAGTCATTGCAGACAAGGCCAGCACCGGCGGCGGAAGTGGCCGCGCCTATGACCAGCTGTTCGTCCGCCACTGGGACACTTGGGCTGAACCGGGAGTAAAATCGCGGCTGTTCGGCTTTGCGATTGCGAACGGCAAGCTTGCGGGCGGCGGATCCCCGCTGACCGGTAGTCTTGTCGGCGATACTCCATCCAAACCGTTCGGCGGCGCGGAGGAGATTGCCTTCTCACCCGATGGACGAACCGTCTATTTTGCGCTGCGCGAGGCGGGGCGGATCGAGGCACTGTCGACGAACCTCGACATTTTTGCAGTCCCCAGCGACGGTTCGGCTCCCCCGGTCAATCTTACCGACCCGAATGACGGCACGGACAACCTGCCGGCGGTCTCGCCGGACGGACGCTCGCTCGCTTATTTCGCCATGGCGCGGCCCGGCTATGAGGCCGACCGGCAGGTCCTCATGGTTCGCGACCTCGCAAGTGGCACGGTAAGGCCGCTGACGCAGAATTGGGATCGGTCGGTTGGGTCGATCGAGTGGGCCATGGACGGCAAGAGTATTCTTGTCACCGCTGAGGACACGCTCGAGCAGCCTGTATTTCGGGTCGACGTCGCGACCGGGCAGGTCAATCGGCTCACTGGCGACGGTCACTTCGGCAATGTGCGTGCACTTGCCGACGGCGGAGCGATCGCGACCATGAACACGATCATGGCGCCGGATGATCTATACCGCCTCGATGCCCGTGGCAGCGCGGTGAAGCTTACGGACGTCAATCGCGATCGTCTCGCGCAGCTCGATCCAATGGCGTTCAACAAGTTCAGCTTTGCGGGCGCAAATGGCGATCGCGTTTGGGGTTGGACGCTAAAACCCGCGGGCGCGACGGGCAAGCTGCCGATCGCCTTGCTTGTCCACGGCGGGCCGCAGGGGACGTTCAGCAACAGCTGGTCCTATCGCTGGAACCCGCGCGTATTCACCTCACCCGGCTATGCGGCGGTGACGATCGATTTCCATGGGAGCACAGGCTACGGCCAGGGCTTTACCGACGCGATCAACAAGAATTGGGGCGGCTGGCCGCTCGAGGACTTGCAGAAAGGTCTTGCCTACGCGACCGCGCACGACCCTCAACTCGACGCCAATAATGCTTGCGCGCTGGGCGGTTCCTACGGCGGTTACATGATGAACTGGATCGAGGGACGCTGGCCCGACCGGTTCAAGTGCCTGGTCCAGCACGACGGCATTTTCGACGCTCGCGCCATGGCTTACGAGACCGAGGAATTGTGGTTCGACGAATGGGAACACGGCGGCCATCCTTATTACGAGGCACCGCAAGAGTTCGAGAAATGGAACCCGGTCAATTATGTGACCGCCTGGCGGACGCCGCAGCTCGTCATCACCAGCGAGAACGATTTTCGCATTCCCTACTCGCAGGGGATCGCCGCCTTCACCGCGCTCCAGCGACGGAACATCCCTTCGCGTTTGCTGGTGTTCCCGGATGAGAACCATTGGGTGCTGAAACCGCGGAACTCCATCCAATGGTACGATGAGGTGTTTGGGTGGATGGGGCGGTGGCTCCGGCAGGCTCAACCCCTTCAGCCCTCGCCGCAATTTCAGCCGGCGCAACCCGAGCGAGGTTGATGGCGCACCGCCGCATCGCTAGTCGCGGGCGGCGATGAGCGAGCTTCCGAAGACCTTCGAGCCCCGAGCGATCGAGGATCGCTGGTATCAGCATTGGGAAAGCCGTGGACTGTTCCGTCCCGACCGCCTCGACGCCACGCCGTGGACGATCGTCATGCCTCCGCCCAATGTCACCGGATCGCTGCACATCGGCCACGCGCTCGACAATACGCTTCAGGACGTGCTCGTTCGCCGTGAGCGAATGCTCGGCAAGGATGCGCTCTGGGTGGTCGGTACAGATCATGCCGGGATTGCGACGCAGAGGGTCGTCGAGCGAAACCTGGAGAGCCAGGGCATCAAGCGCACCGAGATCGGGCGCGAAGCCTTCCTCGAGCATGTCTGGGAATGGAAGGCGCAGTCGGGCGGACAGATCACCCGGCAGCTCCGCCGCCTGGGCGCGTCATGTGATTGGGCG
>JBKPLG010000014.1:0-28734 GCA_046731515.1 Pseudomonadota bacterium
GAGGCCGGGGGTAGGACCCCCGCCCCCTATCGATTACGCCGGCTGCAGATTAATGGCGCAGGCGTCGCCGCTGCCGTTCTTGCCGACTTCGTAGGAGAGGCGGCGCTCAACCTTCGGGGTCGTCACATCGCCCCATTGGACGGCGCTCTTCTCGAAGCGCAGCTCGTCGCCGCCGGCTTCCGGCTTGATCGTGCCGTAGCCCTTGATTTCGTCAAACAACTTTACGGTGCCGAAGAGTTTCATGGTGTTATCCTTCTTTGCCGAAACAGCCTTAATTGGCCGTCTCGCGGCTAAGAGGCGTCAAAGATGGAGAAAGGTGCGGCTTAGCGCCTAAGACCGTCGATTTCGACTGGTAGCCTCAATCACATAGGAGCGAAGAGCCGAGGGCGCAACACATATAAAAAATAAAAACCAAATAAAACTGGAAGGTCGCTAAGTATTTTGTTAGAGGACAGATTCGTAATTCATCCAGCTATATACTACATAATATTATAACAAGATTCATAACAGGAGGCTACTTGTGTTTAGTTTTAGCTGGAGGCCCCGCGCGTCAACGGACACCCATTTGCACGCTTCCGCAATGTCCGCTCTCCACCCACTGATCACGTGATGCCATCCCCTCCCACTTCGATGACGACAGCCGTCGTAACAAATCCACTTACGCTCGTTGAGCGACTGCTCACTCGCAGTACGGGTCGCTTGCTCTTCCGTGACGCCTTCGCAAGTTCGTTAGCATTCGTGGTCGGCCTGTGTTTGATGTGGGCGCTAGTCGACCTGCTCGGTGTAAACGAATTAATGGCGGCAGGAGCATCGTTCGTTGCTGCCAACGCACTCCATTATGTCTTCGCACAAGCCTGGATTTATCATGGCACACGCCGCCCCTGGGCAGAGGGTTATGGATATTTCCTGTTGAACGCCGGAGGCGGCTTAGCACTCACGATGATGCTTTTTGCAATCTGCATGCGCTGGACGTCCATGCACTACCTAGTCGCGCGTACAGTGGTGTCAGTGTTCGCGGGATTGATGGTGTTTGTGCTGAATGCGACCCTCAATTTCAAGAAAGTGTGAGTTCGATCCACTTTCGAGTGGCTAACGTCCCTTTCCCACCCAAAGCGGACATTAGTGGTGTCAGCCTAGCTCAATCCAGGTCGGTGCGTGATCTGACGCCTTCTCCTGCGCTCGCGCCCATTTGTCGACGCCGGCACCGTGCAGGCGGTCGGCCGCTTCCGGCGAGCACAAAAGATGGTCGAGGCGGAAACCGAGATCGCGCTGCCAGCAGCCGGCGGTGTAATCCCAGAAGGTGTAAAGCTTCTCCTCAAAGGGATGGAGCGCGCGCAGAGCGTCGGTCCAGCCCTGGTGAAGGAGGCGCCGCCAGGCGTCGCGGGCCTCCGGCTGCATGACCGCGTCCCTCGCCGTGGCGCGGGCTGAAAAGACGTCGCGGTCTTCCGGCACAACATTCCAGTCGCCGCAAAGCACGATCGGCCGCTCTTCTGTCAGCAGCTCCTCCGCATGCGCCCCAAGGCGTTCCATCCACCTAATCTTATAATCGAATTTTTCGGTGCCCACGGGATTGCCATTCGGGAGGTAAAGCGAGCCAATTACGAAGCCCTTCGCCTCCGCCTCTATGTAACGGCTGTGGGTGTCATCCGGGTCGCCGGGCAAACCAACGCGCCGCAGCTCCGGCGAACCCTCCTTCGCCAGGATTGCAACTCCGTTGAAACCTTTCTGCCCATGCCAGACCGCCCCATATCCCGCCGCTTCGATGTCGGCGATCGGCAGCTGATCGTCAGCGCATTTCAGCTCCTGCAGGCAGGCGATGTCGGGCTTCTCCCGCTCCAGCCATTCCAGAAGGCGCGGCATTCGCGCGCGGATTCCATTGATGTTGAACGTCGCGAGCTTCATGAGGCTCGCCCTAGCGGGTCAAAGCTAGACCGAGAAGCTGCTGCCGCAGCCGCAGCCCGATTGGGCGTTGGGATTGGTCACCCGGAAAGCAGCGCCGCCGAGATCTTCTACAAAATCCACGGCCGAGCCCTTCACCAATTCCAAGCTGACCGGATCCACGACGAGCTTTACGCCATCGGTCTCGACGACGGCGTCCTCGGCTTCGGCGGATTCGGCCAGTTCGAACTTGTAGGTAAAGCCCGCGCAGCCGCCGCCGTCCACAGCGAGCCTCAAGATCGCAGGCTTCGACTGGCGCTGCGCAATCCAGGCGACGCGCTTGGCCGCATTCTCAGTCAGGATGATGTCGGGTTCGCTCACAAAAGCGAGATAGGAACGCCCTCTCGGGCGAACAACCTTATTTGTCGCCGCCGCCCGGGCCGCCCACGGCCAGCGATTCCATTGGCACAGCATTGGCGCGGCGCTGCATCGCGAGGACGTAGTCGGTCGACTTCATGAAGGGAATTGGGTTCACGGCGCGGCCGTCGATCCGCACTTCATAATGGAGATGGTTGCCGGTCGAACGGCCGGTAGAGCCCATGCGACCAATGAGCTGGCCGCGGGTGATGTGATCGCCAGCCTGAACCATGATCGCGGAGAGGTGGCCGAAGCGCGTGGAAATTCCGCGGCCATGGTCGATTTCGATAAGGTTCCCGTATCCTCCCGAGTTCCAGCCGGCGCGAAGTACGGTGCCTTCCGCGGTGGCATAGATCGGAGTGCCATATGGTCCGGACAAATCGATTCCCGGATGCATCGCGGCGCCGCCACGGAATGGATCGGAGCGGACACCGAAGCCGCTGCTGAAAGTGACCAGGGTCCTGATCGGCTTATCGGAAGGGATAGCGATGACGCCGTCCTGCAACTGGTCGAGTTTCTTCCAGCTGTTGAACAATGCTTTGAAGGTCGGGTTGCCGGCGGTTTCGAAGGGACCGCCAACGCCGTCGCCGGCCTGGGGAGGCATGAGGCCAAGCTTCTTGAGCTCGGCGGCGGTAACTTGATAGCGAACGTCCAGCGCCTTGGCGACGAGCGCCGCCTGCTGCAACTGCGCCTGCTCGACGCGAGCGAGCGGTCCGTTCTCGGCGAGGCGGCCACTGTTCACCGCGGCTTCGATCATGGCGGCATCGATATGCTGGCCGCTCAAGGCTGCTTCGATGAGCGCCTGGCGCTGCTCGATCATCCGCGCCCGGGCTTCGGTCGCAGCCGAAAGCGAGGCGAGTTTCTGGCCGCTGGTTGGATTGATCAGGCGAGCGGTGGCGAAGCTCGCCCAAGCGACGAGCACAAGAAGGATTGCGAACAGGAGAGCCTGAACTGGAGCGGAGACCCGGAAGCGGCGGAGCTTTGAACCGTCATGGACGAAAAGATCGCGGTCCCGAAACAGATTGTTCGCCGCCGCCAGTACTTGCGTCATGAGCCCCTCGCTCAAAAAAATCTCCCCCACCGCGGTTAACGCAGCGTGAGACAAGCCATCCGAGTAAGGAGCTCCCCAGCCCCCACTGCCGAACACGCGGATTGCCCACCACGCGCCAGCGAGGGGGAGCTTGCTCGCGGATGGTTAACAATTTCAACCTTCGTCCTCCCTCTGCGGGATGAATCGCGGCGACAGCGCGATGAATCGTTCGATGGAGCGGCGAAACGAAGCTCCCCGAGCAAATTCAAGCTCTTGTGCGCTGCAGCATGCGAATCATTCACGTGCGCGGTTGCACGCTGCGCAGCAACCGCTAGACCTCTCCGCGGGCCACGCCGTCCCAACGCGGCGCGAGCTCTCTGGAAGGAGAGTCATTTGACCACGAACCAAACCGTGGAAGGCGGCGAGGCGCGACTCCACACCAAGCCCCGACATCGTCCGGCCAACCCCCATTTCTCATCGGGTCCCTGCGCCAAGCCGCCGGGCTGGAGTCCTGCTCTCCTCAACACGGACGCGCTCGGGCGATCGCACCGCGGAGCGCTCGGCAAGGCGCGCCTGCAGGAAGCGATCGAGCGCACCCGCGCACTGTTGAATCTGCCTGCCGAGTACAGGCTGGGAATCGTCCCAGCCTCCGACACGGGCGCAATGGAGCTGGCCATCTGGTCTTTGCTCGGCCCGCGACGAGTCACTATGCTTGCCTGGGAAAGCTTCGGCGCGGGCTGGGTTACGGACGTCGCCAAGCAACTCAAGCTCGAC
Organism: Pseudomonadota bacterium; assembly: GCA_046731515.1. Classification (GTDB taxonomy): domain Bacteria; phylum Pseudomonadota; class Alphaproteobacteria; order Sphingomonadales; family Sphingomonadaceae; genus Sphingomicrobium. The sequence goes on from JBKPLG010000014.1 coordinate 4,100, forward strand.
GCCGACATACGCACCGCCGATTACGGTAAGCTCCCTGACCTCTCGAACGTCGATCCGGATAGCGACGTCGTATTTACCTGGAACGGGACCACCAGCGGAGTTCGAGTGTCCGATGCCGACTGGATTGCTGCGGATCGGACGGGACTGACGATCTGCGACGCGACGTCGGCGGCATTCGCACAAGATATCGATTGGGCGAAGATCGATGTCGGCACCTTTAGCTGGCAAAAGGCCTTGGGTGGCGAAGCGGCGCACGGAATGCTCGTTCTCAGCCCTCGCGCCGTCGAGCGTCTCGAAAGGGAGCCGGCGCCGCGGCCGCTGCCCAAGATCTTCCGTCTGACCAAAGACGGCAAGCTGATCGAAGGCATCTTCGAAGGCGAGACAATCAACACACCCTCGATGCTGTGCGTGGCCGATTGGCTCGTCGCTCTCGACTGGGCCGAGCGAGTGGGCGGTTTAGAAGCGCTGATCGCCCGAGCTGACGCGAATGCTTCCGCTCTCGACCGCTGGGTGGGTCAGTCCGAGTGGATCGAACATCTCGCCAAGAATCCCGCCATCCGCTCCAATACTTCGGTTTGCCTGCGATTTGCCGATCGCTCCGACGACGACGCCAACAAGAGGCGGCAGAAGGCGATCGCCAAGCTGCTCGAAGCGGAGAAAGCCGCTTACGACATCGGCGCTTATCGCGACGCTCCGCCAGGTCTCCGAATCTGGTGCGGTGCAACAATCGACACATCGGATATCGAGGCGCTCGCCCCGTGGCTCGACTGGGCTTGGCAGGCCACGCGATGAGCGATCCAGTGCGCGTCCTCATCGCCGACAAGATGGACCCCAGAGCCGCCGCGATCTTCCGCGAGCGTGGAATCGAGGTCGATGAGAAGCCGGGCCTTTCACCCGAGGCGCTCTCTGCGATCATGGGCGATTATGACGGCCTTGCCGTGCGCAGCTCGACCAAGGTCAAAGCGGCGACAATGGATGCGGCGCTTCCTCGTCTGAAGGTGATTGGTCGAGCTGGGATCGGGGTCGACACCATCGACGTGCCAGCCGCCAGCGCGCGCGGCATTGTCGTCATGAACACGCCGTTCGGCAATTCCATCACCACTGCCGAACATGCCATCGCCATGCTCTTCGCGCTTGCTCGCGAGATCCCACAGGCCGACCAGTCCACGCAGTCGGGCAAGTGGGAGAAGAACCGCTTCATGGGCGTCGAGCTCGCCGGCAAAACGCTCGGCCTGATCGGCTGCGGTAATATCGGCTCGATTGTCGCTGACCGAGCGCACGGGCTCAAGATGAAGGTTGTGGCTTATGACCCCTTCCTTTCACCCGAACGGGCGGTTGAGCTTGGAGTGGAGAAGGCCGAACTGGACGAGCTGCTCGCCCGCGCCGACTTTATCACCCTCCACACCCCGCTCACCGACCAGACGCGGGGCATTCTCAGCCGCGAGGCGCTGGCCAGAACCAGGCCGGGGGTGCGCATCGTCAATTGCGCGCGAGGCGGGCTGATCGACGAAGCGGCATTGAAGGACGCGCTTGACAGCGGCCATGTCGCCGGTGCCGCGCTCGACGTCTTCCAGGAGGAGCCGGCGAAGGACAATCCGCTTTTCGGAACACGCGGACTCATCTGCACGCCGCATCTCGGCGCTTCCACGAACGAGGCGCAAGTCAATGTCGCAATCCAAATCGCCGAGCAGATGGCGGACTATTTGCTTTTAGGCGGCATCACCAACGCGGTGAACGTGCCTTCGCTGTCTGCCGAGGAAGCGCCGCGCCTTCGCCCCTACATGGCGCTCGCCGAAAAGCTCGGCAGGCTGGTGGGACAAATCGCCGGCACGGAAATTCGCTCGATAGACATCGAGGTCGAAGGCGCTGCCGCCGAGCTCAACATCAAGCCGATCACGGGGGCGGTGCTCGCCGGAGTGATGCGCACATGGTCCGATACGGTGAACATGGTCAATGCGCCTTATCTGGCGAAGGAGCGCGGACTTGCCGTGCGCGAAATCCGCAATGAGGGCGAAGGCGATTATCACACTTTGGTCGCAGTGACGGTTGGTACGGAGCATGGGCCGAAGCGTGTCGAAGGAACCCTGTTCGGCAACCGCGCCGCGCGCCTTGTGAAGATCTTCGGGATTCCGGTTGAGGCCGAGCTCACCGGCCAGATGATTTACATCGTCAACACGGACGAGCCCGGCTTCATCGGCGCGCTCGGGACCAGGCTCGGCGAAAATCGGATCAACATCGCGACCTTCAACCTCGGCCGACATGAAGCCGGCGGCGAAGCGGTCGCGCTGGTCGCGGTCGATGATCCTATCAGTGCTGACGTCTCTCGCCAGCTGCATGAGCTTCCCGGCGTTCGCGAGGTCGTACCGCTGAGTTTTTAAGCCGCGAGCTCTAACTGCGTGAAGCGCACGGGCATGATCACGCGCGTCGTGATCTCACCGTCTTCTTCTTTCTCGATTACGCTCAGCTGCTGCACGTCCTGACCGCCGAGGGGAATGACCATTCGGCCGCCGGGCCGAAGCTGCTCGACCAGCGCGGGAGGAACCTCTGCAGCGGCGGCGGTTACCAGCACGCGATCGAACGGGGCATGATCGGGCCAGCCGCGCGAGCCGTCGCCGATGCGCACCTGGATGTCGTACTGAAGCGCCGAAAAGCGCGCCAAGGCAGCCTCGACGAATTCCTCGACCACCTCGACGCTCCACACCTCGGCGCCCATTTCGGCCATGACGGCCGCCTGGTACCCGAGCCCGGTCCCGATCTCGAGCACACGCACATCGCGCTCGATGCCGAGAAGCTCGATCATCAGCGCCGCGATGAACGGCTGCGAGATGGTTTTGTCGAAACCGATCGGCAGCGGAGTGTCCTGATAGGCCATGAGGATCAGGCTGTGCGGCACGAACAGGTGGCGCGGCACGCCCATCAGCGCCGCGCGCAAATGCCCGTCGAGCTTCTCCCGGCCAATTTCGTCGCTGTTCAGATCGAAATGCATGTCGATGATCTCGACCATGTGCCGACGGAAAAGCGCCAGGTGGTGATCGGTCATCGGCTTCATCGATAGACCGCAACGGACCCGTAACGCACACGTTCCGCCGCTGGACGATTTGTAACGCGACCCCTAGAGCCAAGCGAGCAGCAAACATCGAGGAATGAACGTGGGTAACGTGACCGTCATCGGCGCCCAGTGGGGTGACGAAGGCAAGGGCAAGATCGTCGATTGGCTGGCGAGCCGCGCCGACATGGTGGTGCGCTTCCAGGGAGGGCACAATGCCGGCCACACGCTTGTCGTCGGCAACCAGACCTATAAGCTTTCGCTATTACCCTCGGGAATCGTTCGCGGCACGCCCTCGGTCATCGGCAATGGCGTGGTGCTCGACCCATGGGCGTTGAAAGCCGAGGTCGAGAAGGTCACCGAGCAGGGCATTGAGGTGACTCCAGACATTCTGATGGTCGCGGAGACATGCCCTCTGATCCTGCCCATCCATCGCGACCTCGATGCGTTGCGCGAGGATGCATCCGGCGCCGGCAAGATCGGCACTACTCGCCGTGGCATTGGTCCGGCCTATGAGGACAAGGTCGGCCGGCGTGCTATCCGCGTTTGCGACCTGGCCCGCCTCGACGATCTCGGGCCGCTGCTCGATCGCCTTTGCGCCCATCACGACGCGCTCCGCGCCGGCTTTGGCGAGCCGCCGGTCGATCGCGAGCGGCTCAAGAAGGATCTCGCGGAAATTGCCGACTTCGTCCTGCCGTTCGCCCGGCCGGTCTGGCGCGACCTCGATTCCGCGCTTCAACGCGGCCGACGCGTTCTCTTCGAAGGAGCGCAGGGAGTGTTGCTCGACGTCGACCACGGCACCTACCCGTTCGTCACTTCCTCCAACACCGTTGCGGGAACGACCGGCGCCGGCAGTGGCATCGGCCCATCCGGCGCGGGGTTCGTCCTTGGAATCGTCAAGGCCTACACCACGCGTGTGGGCTCGGGCCCGTTCCCGACCGAGCAGGACAATGAGGTCGGTGAGCGGCTCGGGGAACGCGGACACGAGTTCGGCACGGTCACTGGCCGCCGTCGCCGCTGCGGCTGGTTCGACGCGGTGCTGGTGCGCCAGGCCGTCGCGGTCAGCGGGGTCACCGGCGTCGCCCTGACCAAGCTCGATGTGCTCGACGGATTTGAAACGGTGAAAATCTGTACCGGTTACAAGATCGACGGGAGGACCTTTGACTATCTTCCGCCGCATGCAGCCGACCAGATGCGAGTCGAGCCGATCTTTCAGGAAATCGAAGGCTGGCCGGGTTCCACACGCGGAGCGCGGAGCTGGGCCGACCTTCCCGCCCGAGCGATCAAATATGTCCGCAGGATAGAGGAGCTGATCCGCTGCCCCGTCGCGCTGGTGAGCACGTCACCCGAGCGCGATGACACGATTCTAGTTAGAGATCCGTTTGGCGGGTAATTTCGTAATTCCCGCGAAACTAGATCAGTGGCGAACTTCGAAGCGGCCGGTGCCCGCCGGCACCGCCTCCTCCACGGCAACCTCTTCGACGCGCGCGTTTGAAGGCCCGCTTCGAAGGCGCTCGATCATCCGAAGGACATCGTTTTCCTCCCCTTCGAGATGCGCCTCAACGGATCCGTCAGAACAATTGCGAATCCAGCCGCATACCCCGAGTTCCCGTGCTTGGCCCTGAGCCCAAGCACGGAAGAACACGCCCTGCACGAGGCCGGTGATGCTGACGTGCCGTGCGATTGTCATTCGACGCCCGCGAACGCCGTCGGATATTCGGCGCGCCCCGAGCCAGGAGGGGTGAAACCGACACTTATAGGCTTCGCCTGGAAGTACTCACCAGCATAAGGCGAGGCAAAGGGCGCTGCCGTAGCGGCCGAAAAGCCGAAACGGCCATAATAGTCGGGCTCACCCACGAGGAAGACAATGTCGACGGCGAGCGATCGGGCCTCGTCCAAGCCCGCTTCGATCAGCCTCGTGCCGATGCCCCGGCTTTGGCGCTCCGGGAGTACGGCGACCGGAGCCAGTCCAAGCGCGTCCATCGGTTGACCGTCTGCCTCGCACTCCATGCGGCTAAAAAGAATATGACCGACGATTGCTCCATCGGCGGTTGCGACCATCGAAATTACCGCTTCGCCGTTTTGTTCGAGGCGTTCGACGAGATCGGCCTCGAGACACGTTTCGAATGCGCTCAAATGAATTTTGCGGATACTCGCCGCGTCATCGGACATCGCGCGGCGAACCTCGACCATCAAACCGTCGCGATGTCGGGTGCGTCCTCGGCCTTCATGCCGACGACATTATAGCCGGCATCGACGTGGTGGATTTCGCCGGTCACGCCGGACGCCAAATCGCTTAGCAGATAAAGGCCGGCGCCACCGACATCCTCGATCGTGACGTTCCGACGCAGCGGCGAATTATACTCGTTCCATTTCATGATGTAGCGGAAGTCGCCGATGCCGCTTGCCGCGAGCGTCTTGATGGGCCCCGCCGAAATGGCGTTCACGCGAATTCCTTCGGGCCCAAGATCGGTGGCCAGATATTTGACGGAGGTCTCGAGAGCCGACTTGGCGACGCCCATGACGTTATAATGCGGGATGACCTTCTCGGCGCCGTAGTAAGTGAGGGTCAGAAGCGCACCTCCCGCGCCCATCAGCGTCCGGGCGCGTTGTGCGACCGCGACGAAGCTGTAGACCGAATTGTTCATCGTCATCAGGCAATTGTCCATCGAGGTTTCGACGAATTTTCCCCTGAGCTCATTCTTGTCGGAATAACCGATCGCGTGGACGACAAAGTCGAGCGTTTCCCAGCGCTCCTTCAGCTCGGCGAAAGTCTTATCGAGCGCCTTCATGTCCGACACGTCGCAGTCGACGAGCCAGTCCGAACCAAGCTCTCTCGCCAATGGTCGCACCCGCTTCTCGAGCGCTTCGCCCTGGTAAGAGAATGCGAGTTCGGCGCCATGAGCGCCGAGTGCTCGGGCGATGCCCCAAGCAAGCGATCGTTCATTGGCAAGGCCCATGATCAACCCGCGCTTGCCCTGCATCAGCTGATTCAAAATTGCGGTCCCCTTGTTTCCAGCACGGGTTCGATGTCCTCACCGGGCTGAGGTTCTTCGACCTCCAACTCGTCCGTGTATGGCCCGGTATAGATCTCGCCCTTTAGCGCGGTGGCGCCACCTTCCGCCAGCGCTGCGTTAAGCTCCGCGCCAATCACGACACCCAGTCCCACCATGAAGAAGAACAAGAGCGCGATCATGACACCGGCCAGGCTGCCGTAGGTCAGGCTGTACCCGCCGAACAGGCCGAGCGCGGCCGGTAGAATTTCGACCGTCCCTAGCCACCAGGCCGTAATGAACAATGCGCCCGGCCATTTCCTGCAGCTTCGCTTTCGATAGCGCGCGGGCGTCAGGGCGAAAAAGAGCACATAGAATGTGAAGAACAGGGTTGCCGCCGGCACGAGCCGATAGAATCCGAGATCCGTTGCGATGCCTTGGGCAAACGGAAACCATTCAACAATGATGTGGTGGATCGAGCTTAGCGCCACGCTCGCCGCAAATGCGGCCATCAAAAGCAGCACCGCCCCGAGGATGAGAAGGATCGAGCCGAGACGATATTCCCAGAAGGGCGCGTTGTACTTCACCCCGAAGGCTCGGCGCAGAATGTCGCGGATCGTTTCGACATAGCTTCCCGCGGTCCACAGGCCGACGATCGCTCCGAACCAGAGCAGCGGCCCTGTGCGGACCGTCAGCACCTCATTGATCGGGCCCTGAAGAGTCGCGGCGACGTCCGGTGGAAGGCGATGCAGAATATTCACCACGGTCAACTGCGCATCCTGGCTCTGCCCGAGCAGATGCGCGATTGCTGCAGCGAGGATGAAGAAGGGGAACAGCGCGAGAATCGAAAGATAGGCGAGATTGCCGGCGTGGATGAAGCCGTCGTTGTAGACGCCGACTGCAATCCGTTTGACCACCTCCCACGGCGTCAGCCTTGGTTTCAGCTTCTCCTCGACCTCCGTTCCGAAGGCCGCGCGCATGCTTGCGAGCCGCTTGCGCCTGGCTTCCGGCGAGTGTGGGGAGACGTCTCTCATTCAGAGCGCGAACTATACAGGAGCTGCGCTAAACACCCAGCGAGGCGCGCGGGTTGCCGCCGCCGCTCCAGCTTTCGGCGAACTTCTGCAGATCTGCGTCGTGAGCGGGAAGATCGATTTCGACCGAAACCAGTTGGTCGCCTCGATGACCGGTCCGGTCGGTGAATCCGCGACCCTTGAGCCGCAAAACCTTGCCCGAGGTCGTGCCCTTGGGAATCGTCAGCATGACCGGCCCCTCAGGCGTGGGCACTTTCACTTTGGCGCCGAGCACCGCCTCCTTGAGCGTGACCGGAAGCTCAAGGCGGATGTTGTTTGCTTCCCGCTTGAAGAAGCGGTGCGGAGCGATCTCAATGGTGACGATCGCATCGCCGCGGCCGGCCGGCCCGTCCTCGCCCTTGCCGGCAAGCCGGATCTTGGTTCCATCCTCCAGCCCTTTGGGCAGCTTCACGTCGATGGTCTTGCCGTCCGAGAGCGTGATGCGCTGCGGCTTCAGTGCGACCGCATCGACAAACGAGATCTTGAGTCGGTAGGCGACGTCCGCCCCTTTCTGCGGCGCTCGTGCACGCTGCCTGAAACCGGAGAAGGCTCCGCCAGGCCCGCCGCGGGCGCCGGCCCCCCTGCCTCCGAACAGACCTTCAAACAAATCGCTGAGATCCGCCGCGTCCGCGCCGCCGAAATTGAAGTTCTCAAAGCCGCCAGGCTGCGGTCCGCCAGCTCCTGCCGAATAGCCGCCGAAACCCGAGCCGAACGGCATTTTGGGATTGCCGTCCTCGTCGATTTCACCGCGGTCGTATTTGGCCCGCTTGTCCTTGTCCGACAGCAGGTCATAGGCGTGCGTGACCTCGCCGAAACGCTTCGCCGCATCCGGATTGTCCTTGTTCCGGTCGGGATGCAGCTGCTTGGCGAGGCTGCGGTACGCCTTCTTGATCTCCGCCTCGCTCGCGCCTCGCTTCAGCCCCAAGCGTTGGTAGAGATCCAGTGCCATTCATCCATCCATGCCGTAACGATCCGCGCCTGACCAGATGGGTTGCAGCATCTCGTTGTCCAAGCCTAAGCGGCAATCAACATGGACGACCCTTTCGCCCTCTTCGATAAATGGTTCGCGGAAGCGCGAGCGAGCGAGCCGAACGAGCCCGAAGCCATGACGGCGGCCACCGCCGGCGCCGAAGGGCAGCCATCGGCGCGGATGGTCCTGTTGAAGGCGCACGGCCCCGAAGGCTTTGTCTTTTACACGCATGACCAGAGCGCCAAGGGGGAAGATCTCGCCGAAAATCCGCGAGCTGCCCTGCTTTTCCACTGGAAGTCCCTGTGCCGGCAGGTGCGCATCGAGGGAGGCGTCGAGCGGGTGTCGGATGCCGAAGCCGATGCCTATTTCGCCACTCGCGGAAGAGACTCGCAACTCGGCGCATGGGCATCGGACCAATCGCGTCCGCTCGACAAACGCGAGACCTTCGAAGAGCGATTCGAAGAGATGAAGCGTCGGTTCGAGGGGCAGGAAGTTCCCCGTCCCGCGACATGGAATGGATATCGCGTCGTCCCTCAGCGAATTGAATTCTGGACGGCGCGTCCCCACAGACTCCACGAACGGCGGCTCTTCACTTTCGGGAACGGCGGCTGGACCGAAGGTTTGCTGTACCCGTGACCGAGACCACGATCACTCCAGCGGAGCGCTCAAGCCTCACCGGTCGCGCGGCGATGGCGAGCATCGCCATGGCCGTAATCCTGATCGCTCTGAAGGCCTGGGCGGCCTATCGGACTGATTCGACCGCAATGCTCGGCTCGCTTGCCGACAGCGGACTGGATCTCATTGCCAGTCTGGTGGTGCTGATGGGCGTTCGCATTGCGGCGCAGCCTGCCGACTACGACCACCGCTTCGGACACGGCAAGGCGGAGGCGCTCGCCGCGCTGGTGCAGATCATCCTCATCACGATCTCCGCGATCTTCATTGGCGCCCGAGCCGTGCAGCGCGTCTTGAGCGGCGCTCAGACGGCAGAAGCGGAGCTTGGAATCGGCGTCTCGCTCTTGGCGATCCTGTTGACGTTCGCGCTCATCGCCTATCAGCGCCATGTCGTGCGCCGCACCGGATCCCTGGCGATCGGCACCGACCGGTTGCACTATTCGTCCGACCTGCTGCTCAACGGATCGGTCATCGTCGCGCTCGCGCTCGATCAGTTCGCACACCTGACTGGGGCGGACGCGTTGTTCGGGCTGCTCATCGCGCTATGGCTATTGTGGGGCGCGTGGCGTGCGTCGAGCCTCGCCTTCAACCAACTCATGGACCGCGAGTGGCCGGATGAGCTTCGCGATCGATTCCTCGCCGCAGCGAAGGAATATCCCGAACTGGCCGGGCTTCACGACCTTCGGACGCGAACCAGCGGGACGCATTATTTTGCCCAGTTTCACGTTTGGGTACCTGCCGACTGGACGGTGCAGGAGGCGCACGATCGGCTGGACCGGATCGAGGAACAGCTGCAGCGGCAGTTCCCGAACACCGAGATCCTGATCCACGTCGATCCGGAGGGCCAGACCGATCGGGAAACCCTGCTCCCGCAAGAGATTACGGAGCGCGCCACATGACCACCCTACCCTTCTTTCAGGTCGACGCCTTCGCCGACGGGCCACTGACCGGCAATCCTGCCGCCGTCATGCCGCTCGAACATTGGCTTAGCGAGAAGCTGATGCAGGCGATCGCAGCGGAGAATAATCTCGCCGAAACTGCATTCCTCGTTCCAGCGGATAATGGCGAAGCCGACTACGACCTGCGCTGGTTCACACCGGCGCTTGAAGTCGACCTGTGCGGTCACGCAACGCTCGCGGCCGGGCACATACTGCTTCATGGCAACCAGGTTCGTTTCGCGACGCGATCGGGAATATTGGTTGTCAGCCGGAATAAAGATTTGCTCGAGCTCGATCTTCCCGCCGGCGTTCTCACGGAGGTTCGGGAACCGGACCTCTGCCAGGCGCTCGAATTGGCGGACGCGCCAGTGTGGCTCGCCGAAGGGTGCAACGATTCCGCGATCATCGAGCTCCCCGACGAAGCGGCCGTCCGCGCCGTCCGGCCCGATTTCGCAGCCCTGGCCAAAATTCACCGGATGGCGATCGTGACGGCGCCGGGCGACAGTGAAACGATCGTGAGCCGGGTGTTCGTGCCCTACGCCGGAATCGATGAGGATCCGGTAACCGGGTCCGCGCATGCGGCGCTGGTGCCCTATTGGGCCAATCGCCTTGGCCGGAATGAGTTCACGGCGCTGCAGGCGAGTCCGCGCACCGGCGTGCTCCATTGCCGGCTGGAGGACGACCGGGTCGTGCTCGGCGGACATTGCCACACGGTTATCGTGGGCAATTTCCAGCTTTGAACAAACCCGTCCTCCATCGCGCTCTTGGCCCGATGGGTTCCGGCCTCCTGTGCTTCAATGGAATTGTCGGAGCCTCGATCTTCGCTTTACCGGCCGTGCTACTTGCGGATTCGGGAAGCTTTTCCCCATTCATGTTCCTCATCGTCGGCCTGGCGGCGCTTCTCGTCATCGTTCCGTTCGCCAACAGCGCGGCTGCATTCCCCGAAAGTGGCGGTCCGGCGACCTACGGACTGGTCTACGGGCGCTTCGCCGCGTTCGAGCTCGGCTGGACTTTCTACGTGGCACGGATTGCGGGCTTTGCGGCGAACACGAACGTGCTCGTCGATTATATCGGGCGTTGGTGGCAGCCCGGCGGCGAAGGCTTTTGGCGAGCAGGGCTGATCATCGCTATCTGGGTCGCCCTGGCGATGATGAATATTCTGGGAATGAGGAGCGCTATCCGAGTACTCGGCGGCTTCACATTGCTGAAGATCTTGCCGCTGATCCTTGCGGCTGTGGCGGCACTCCTTCTCCTCGGCCCGCCTCCCGCGCCCGGAGCGGCAGCATCGCTCGATAGGTTCGAGGCTGGTTTCCTGATCACCTTCTATGCGTTCGTCGGCTTCGAAAATGCTGTCATTCCCGCCGGCGAGACGAAGGACCCTAAGCGCACGCTGCCCAAGGCCATCATCGCGACCACTTTGATTACGGCCGCCCTTTATTTCGTCGTTCAACTCGCCTTCGTGACCGCCTTTGAAGGCGGAGCGCCGGAGGGCGGAGCGCCCCTGCTCGACCTTGGCAGAGTCGTCGCTGGGCCCAGCGGTGCAGTAGCGCTGTCCTTGGCGGCCGTCTGCTCGCTTGCGGGTAATCTACTCGCAGGGTCGGCCGCTACGCCGCGGATTACCTACGCGATGGGTGACCGCCGCGACCTCCCGTCTTGGTTTGCGGCGGTGAACGTCAAGTTCGTGTCGCCCGCCAATTCCATCGGGTTCATGTGCGTTGTGGTCGCTGCCCTGGCCATCACCGGCCGCTTCATCTGGCTCGCCGTGGTCAGCACCCTCGCGCGACTGATGATCTACATTGCGACGATCGGAGCGCTACCGCTTTCCGTCGGCCGCGCCAATTTGCAGCCGGCGCACTGGCTGAGCGGTGTAGCAGGAATCGCGATCTGCTTGTTCGGCATAATGCAAGCGGACGCCAAAGCCTGGATCACGCTATGCGCGCTCACAGCTGCCGGACTGATTTTATATTTGCTGGCAACGGTCCCCGGACCGGCGCGGGAATCATGAAGGTCGCAGCCATTCTGGCACTTTTGTTCATCGCTTCCGCCGATGCAGCGACTCCAAGGTCCGATCGCGCTGCGATCCTGACGACGATCGCGCGCATGGAGGCGGCCTGGAACCGCGGCGACTTTCGCGGCTACATGGCGGGGTTCAAGAACCCCGACGTGATCTTCGTCTCGAGCGGCAAGTTCCAGGCCGGCTGGCAGGGCACGCTCGACCATTACATCCGCGATTACGGCGGCTCGCCGGAGCGGCGCGGGAAACTCCACTTCTATAATATGAAAGTGGATATTCTCGCACCCGACGCGGCGATGCTGATCGGTCAATACCGGCTCGTGCGCGGCCCGCGCGTAACGGAGGGCGTCAACACACGCCTGTTCCGCAAGGTGAAGGGCAACTGGCTCATCACCATGAACCACGTTTCCGCTTACGACGTCACTTCTCCGAGCGCGCCAAGAGCTCGCTGAGGTCAGCCTTCCAGAACTTCGCCCAGGTGTGCGTACCGTGACCGCGCGTTTCGACGGTCTCGGCGATCATTCGGAAGCGCGCGTCCTTCATTCGCCTGACGGCCTGCTGAGGGATCGTCAGGTTTCGTGGATTGATGAAATCGTCCGCCGAATTGATCCACATCACCGGTGCGGTGATCTTTTCCAACCCTGGCCAGGGATTGTAGTTTCGCGATGAGTCCAGCTGGTAGATCAGGTCGTCGGCGTCGCGTTCCTTCAATCCGCTCGAAACGCGCTCTTCGGCATAGTCGCCCGCCGCCTGCCGCGTCGCATATTGCGACTGATAGTAGAGGGGTGCCGAGCCGGCCACGAACAGCAGATTCTCAGCGGACCTAAGGCCGTTCATCGGCTGCGCCTTATAATCACCGCCCTGCCAGGCAGGGTCCGCCTTGATCCCGTTGATCGCGAGCTGCCGCCACATGCGGTTGAGCCCGGCGATCTCGATCGGCTCGCAGGCGAGCGGCATCAAAGCACTCGCGAAGTCCGGATGGGTCTCACCCCAGACGAAGCCGTGCATGCACCCCATCGATGTGCCCATGATCAACCTAAGGTGGCGAATCCCGAGCCCTGCGGCGAGCATGCGCCGCTGAGCTTCGACCATGTCGTCATAGTCATATTTGGGAAATCGCATCCGGAGACCATCGGACGGTTTCGACGATTTTCCATGGCCGATATTGTCGGGAAGGATGATGAAGTAGCGCCTGATATCCAGCGGCTGGCCAGGACCATAGAGCTCATCGGCGAATTGCGGCCGGAGGAACTGCCTGCCGCTTCCGCCCGTGCCGTGAAGCACCATCACCGCATTGTCGATGTCGCCAGCCTTATCGCGATGCGCCGCCCCAAGCGTCATATAGTGCATCCGAAGCTCGGGGAGCGTCTCACCAGAGCGGAAACGGAAGTCCTTCAACACGACATCGGCTTCGCTCGTCGGCCAGGTCGCGGCCGCTGCTGGAGCAGGGGTCGCTGCCTGGGCCGGTTGGGCAATCAGCGCGGTAAGGAACAGGAGCAGAGTCATTCGTTGAGCTTCGCTTCCAGGGCATCGAGCAGTGGAAGCTGGCTCGGAAGCATCATTTCGCGCGCCTCGGCAAGGGACATCCACCTGGCTTCGGCGACCTCGGGAAAGCGCTGGTGCCGGCCGCTCCTCGGCGGCCATTCGACCTCGTGCTCGTTCGATCGAACTGTGGCCGGGTCGAGGTCGCCTTCGACCGCGAAGGCTTCGACCGACTTACCGCCCGCCTGACGAATCTTTGTGAGCGGGAAAGGAACGGACGTCAGCTCCGTGCCGGTTTCTTCGTGGAATTCGCGCAGTGCGGCTTCGGCGGGTGCTTCACCGGGCTCGACCATTCCCTTGGGGATCATCCAGGCGCCCACGTCCTTGTGACGCCAGTAGGGTCCGCCGGGTTTGATGAGCAGAACCTCCATCGTCGTCCGGTGGCGGAAGAGAAGAATCCCCGCGCTAAGCGGCGGCGGCATCGAACGCGCCCTCTTCGGCCGCAAGTGTTTCCGCGATCCACCCTCCGCCGAGCAGGCGAGCGCCGTCATAGGCGACCGCTGCTTGCCCCGGCGCGACCCCATATTCGGGCCGCTCGAAGCGCAACCATTCGCCGTCGATCATAGCCGGAACCGCCGACGCCAGTGAGCGCACCTTGACTCCGACTGAGCGTTGATCCTCTCCGATCCAATTCCAGTCCGTCACGCGCATTGCCTCGACGGCAAGCGCCCGCCGCGGTCCGACGACCAAACGCCGCGCCTCGGGCTCGATGCGCACCACATAGAGCGGCTCGCTTTGGCCGCCGATCTCGATCCCGCGGCGCTGGCCGACGGTGAAGTGAACCACTCCGCGGTGCGCGCCCAGAACGCGGCCCTGGACGTCAACGATCTCGCCGGGAGATTCGGTCTCCGGCCGGATCCGCTTCACGAGACCGGCATAGTCGCCGTCCGGAACGAAGCAGATGTCCTGGCTGTCCGGCTTGGACGCAACTTCGAGCCCCAACTCGGCCGCGATCGCGCGCACCTCGGTCTTCGGCAAGTCCCCGAGCGGGAAGCGCAGGAAGTCGAGCTGTTCGAGCGTCGTTCCGTAGAGGAAATAGCTTTGATCGCGCCGCGGATCCGCGCCCCTGTGCAATTCGACGCGGCCATCGCTCATCACGCGCCGGACATAATGACCAGTCGCGAGACAATCGGCGCCGAGCTCCTTCGCGAAGGCGATGAGATCCGTGAACTTCACGCCCTGGTTGCACAACGCGCAGGGGATGGGCGTGCGGCCATGGGCATATTCGTCGACAAACTTGTCGATCACGCCGGTGCGGAAGCGAGTTTCGTAGTCGAGCACATAGTGAGCGATGCCGAGCCGGTCCGCGACAGTCTTTGCGTCATAAATATCCTGCCCAGCGCAGCAGGAGCCCGTGCGTCGCACGGCCTCGCCATGATTGTAGAGTTGCAGCGTGACCCCAATCACCTCCGCGCCGGCGCGCGCCGCGAGAGCGGCCGTGACGGAGCTATCGACTCCGCCGGACATGGCGACGACGATACGGGCCTGCCGAGGCGGCCGGAGAAGATCAAAGCTGACGGGCATTAAGGTCTCTTTACCCGAATTTCATTCCTCGCGCCTAGACCGTGAGCGACAAGCGGGTCGGGGCAGAGATTTTGGCGAGGTTCGAGAAGGATTTTCGGGCTGAAGCAGAGGAGCCGCATAGCCTCAACGAACTCCTCGAACTGCTCAATGCGAGCGGACTCGAGGAGCGCGAGCGCGAAAACGCTATCGCTTGCTATCTCTCTGCGGGCGACGGCTGGCGCGAGGCAATGCGGAAGATCAGCGGCGCATTCGCCGACGGAGAATCGGGGTTAAAGGAACGGAAAGAGGATTGACCGTGCGATTAACCAGCGCGTTTCAGAAAGTTTTCAACGCAGGGCACTTAAGACAACAGCAGTGGCAATGATTAAGCAGGTGTAACGGAATGCTCGAGAACCAGAAGATTCGTCCGGCGCAAGTTATCGGACCGCTCGGCGAGCCGCTGACGCTCGACTCCCTGCCGCCTGTCAATACGAGGCGCTGGGTCGTTCGACGCAAGGCCGAAGTGGTCGCCGCGGTCGCCGGTGGCCTCTTGAGCGTCGATGAAGCCTGCAAGCGTTATACGCTAAGTCTTGAGGAATTTACGAGCTGGCAGCGCGCGGTCGACCGTAGCGGAATGCCAGGCCTGCGTGTCACCCGCATCAAGCAGTACCGCGACCAATACGAACGCCAGCAGCGTTACTGAGCTGTTCGTTACGGCTGGTAATTAAGCCAGCTTTCGCGCGGTTCTGGCCGCGGCGGCCGCCGCATAATTGTGGACAGACCCTTCCGAATCCGGAACAATCGCAGCGCATCGCGCGTCTGGGATGCCGCAATGGCCGTTAATGTTCGGTGACGGCCAGGAAAAACAGGAGGGAGAGCTGATGAGCATCATTATCTGGCTGATCGTCGGAGGAATTTGCGGCTGGCTTGCGAGTCTGATCATGAGAACCGACGCTCAGCAGGGCATCATCCTCAACATCGTGGTTGGAATCGTCGGTGCGGTCATCGCCGGCCTGCTCTTTGGCGTGAACATGAACGCCGGAATCACGATCGAAAGCTTCCTTTACGCGCTGATCGGGGCGGTCATCCTACTCGCGATCGTGAACCTCGTGCGCAGGGGAACCGTCCGCTAGCGGACCGATTAATCTGCCTTACGAAGGCCGCGCGGGCACCCCGCGCGGCCTTCTTTTCACCGGTTATTGCAGCTCGAAAGCCATGGCGAGGGTGACTTGCAGCTCCTGCTCGCCGGGATCGATCTTGGTGTCCGCGCTTCCTGCGGCCATTTCTGCACGCATCAAGACCGGCATCGGCGGCGGCACTTGATAACCGCCACTCTCGCTTACCGATAGCAGCCGTACGACCCGCATGCCGAGCGCTCGTGCATAAAGATCGGCGCGCGCGCGGCCGACCGCTATCGCCTTGCCACGCGCCTCATCAAGCGCTGCTTCGGGCTTGTCGATCGTTAGCGTGGGTCCGTTAATCTGGTTGGCACCCTCCGCTACGAGGGCATCAAGGATCTTGCCGCTATTGCGAATGTCGCGGAAGCGGACGTTCAGTTGGTTCGACGCCGTATAGCCGATCAGTTGCGGCGGCTTGTTCTGCTCGTAGCGATATTCCGGATTGAGATTGATGCTGCTGGTCTGAATATCCCGATCCTCAATGCCCGCGCGCTGGAGCGCGGCCCTCACTCGCTCCATGCGATCGGCGTTCTGCTGGATAGCCGCGACTGCGGTTGCGGAGCGCGTGACGACACCCGCGCTGATGATCGCGATGTCGGGAATCCGGGTAACCTTGCCGGTCGCACTGACGTCCAGCTTGGTACCGGTAACGACCTGAGTGACTGTCGTCGGCTGCGCGTCGGCTGCGGTGGCGATTTGCGTCGCGCCCAGAACCAGCGCCGCCAGAAAGACGTTCTTCATACTACCCCCTCGGATTTGATGGGTTGCGGGCGAATCTCACCCGCGCGCCATGGCTGATTCCTGAACGCAAACGCCAGCGCGCGTTCAGGCGCGGCGGCCGGCAACCATGCGATAGATGAAGAGGATGATGAATGCTCCGACGATCGCGGCGATGAAGCCCGCGCCCTCGTTGGTGTTGTACCATCCGACTGCCTTGCCGATCCATCCGGCGAGCAGCGCACCCGCGATTCCAAGCAGGACCGTGACGATGCATCCGCCTGGGTCGCGCCCCGGCATCACCAGTTTCGCGATTGCGCCCGCTAGGCCGCCAATGATGATCCAGGCAATGATTCCGTATTCCTGTAGCATCCAGTGCCCTTTCCCCTGTATCGTTCAGGCCTTCGTTTCGGGTGCGCAAACGCGCGCTCGCGAAACTAGTGCCGTTGTTCGTCGAAAAGCGCTAGCTGGCAACGCGCCGCGGGGGTCTGTTGCGGTGGGTGACTTATTAGCGTAATACAGCTGCCTTAACGCAGATTGTAGATTCGCGAGCTGGGTAGGGATGATGAACCGCGAGACTTCGATTCACTCTTCCGACGTGCTGGTTGTAACCGATCGCTCGCGGCAGCGGCGCCGGTGGTTGATCATCGGCGCGGTCGTCGTTGCGCTTGTCATCATTGCCCTTGCGGTGATGCTGGGCCGTGGCGCGGCGGACAAGTCGTCGCAAGCCGCCGATAGCGCCGGGGCCACGCAAGTTCCGACGGTTACGGTCGTTGTGCCCGGAAGAACCCAGGCCGCCCGCACGATTACCGCGAGCGGTCCGCTCGCTGCCAAGCGCGACCAGCCGATCGGCATCGCCGGCCAGGGCGGAAAGGTGGTGCGAGTCCTGGTCGACGCCGGCAGCTGGGTCCGTGCAGGGCAGGTGCTCGCAATTGTCGACCGCTCGGTCCAGGCGCAAGAGACCGCCCAGCTGGCTGCCCAGGTGGAGGCCGCCCGAGCGAACGCGTCACTCGCGCAAAACAACTACGAACGCGCGATAGCGCTTCAGGGCCGCGGCTTCGTGTCGAAGGCCGAGATCGATTCAAAGAAAGCCGCTCGCGATGCCGCCTTCGCCCAGGTGCGCGTCGCGCAGGCGCAGCTCGCTGCGAGCCGCGCTGAGCTCGGCCGCCTTAATGTGACGGCGCCCGTATCTGGATTGATCCTAGCGCGTACCGTCGAAGTCGGCCAGATCGTCAGTCCCGCCTCTGGAGCTCTCTTCCGTCTTGCGGACGGAGGACAGATGGAGATGCAGGCGCAACTCTCTCAGCAAGACCTCGCCCAGATCCATGTCGGCATGCCGGCCCAGGTCACGCCCGTGGGGGCGGGACGCAGCTTCGTCGGCAATGTCTGGCAGGTCGCGCCGGCGATCGACCCGCAATCGCGACTCGGCGCCGTCCGTATCGCATTGGCGTACGACCCGATCATTCGTCCGGGCGGCTTCGCCGAAGCGCGGATCACGGCGGGCACGACCACGGCACCGCTGCTCCCGCAAAGCGCCGTGCTCAGCGATGACAGAGGCAATTATGTCTACATCATCAACTCCAAGAAGGAGGTCGAACGGCGGCCGATCAAGATTGGCGCCGTGAACGACGACGGAGTGACGATCGCCGAAGGACTTTCCGGCAGCGAGGCAGTGGTCTTGTCCGCGGGCCCGTTCCTGAACCCGGGGCTAAAGGTCAATCCGAGGCGTCAGGCGACTCGCTGATCTACAAACAAACGCACGAGAAGCTGAGCTGATATGAATTTCCGGAACATTTCTTCCTGGTGCATCCGCAACCCGGTTGCGCCGATTGTGCTGTTCGTCGGGCTGATGTTGGCCGGCATCGTCGCGTTCGCGCGAATGCAGGTGAATAATGCTCCGGACATCGACTTCCCTGCGGCAATCGTGGACGTCTCGCAGCCGGGCGCTGCGCCGAACGAGATGGAGACGCAGGTCACGCAGCGCGTCGAATCCGCGGTTCGCGGAATCACCGGTGTCGACGAAATCAACAGCACGGTTAGCGAAGGCAACAGCTCGACCTTCGTGACCTTCCAGCTTGGCACCCCGCCGGACCGCGCGGTCAACGACGTCCGTAACGCGGTCTCGCAAATCCGCAGCAACCTGCCGGACGGAATTCTCGAACCGCAGATCACGCGCGTCGATGCGGAAGATGAGCCGATCATGGTGATGTCCGCGGAAACGACGGACATGACCCTCGAGCAGCTGAGTTGGTACATCGACAATACGATCGCCAAACGTCTTCTCGGCGTCGCGGGCATCGCCGCAGTCTCGCGAGGCGGAGGGGTCGATCGAACCATTCGCGTGATACTCGACCCGGCGGCGCTGGAATCGCAGGGAATCACCGCGGCTCAGGTCAATCAACAGCTTCGGGCAAGCAATTTGAACGGTGCTGGAGGACGCGCGGAAATCGCGGGTTCGGAGCAGTCCGTCAGGGTGCTCGGCAACGCGCAAGACGCTTACCAGCTGTCGCAGACGGAGATTTCGCTGCCGGGCGGCCGTTTCGTAAAGCTGGCCGACTTGGGCGAGGTCAAGGACTCCGCCTCGGAACAGCGCACGATCACCAAGATGAACGGCCGCCAGGTCGTCACATTCTATGTGCAGCGGGCGAAGGGTTCGTCCGAAGTCTCAGCATATGCGGCCGGAATGGCGGAGCTTAAGAAGCTCGAGAAAGAGAACCCGAAGGTCCGCTTCTCCGAGATCGTCAACCGGGTCGACTATACGAAAGCCCAGTACCATTCGGCGATGGAGGGCCTCGTCGAAGGCGCAATCCTTGCCGTCCTCGTCGTGTTGCTCTTCCTCCGCGACATCCGGGCGACCGCCATTTCCGCAATCGCCATTCCTCTCTCGGCGATACCCGCCTTTTTCTTCATGAGCCTCATGGGCATCACCATGAACTTCATGTCGACCATGGCAATGGGCCTGGTCGCCGGAGTGCTCGTCGACGATGCGATCGTGGAGATCGAGAACATCGTGCGCCACATGCGGATGGGCAAATCGGGCTATCAGGCCTCGCTTGACGCTGCCGACGAGATCGGCCTCGCGGTGCTGGCAACGACGATGGCGATCGTCGCCGTGTTCCTGCCGGTCGCGCTGATGCCCGGAATCGCCGGCCAGTATTTCAAGGCATTCGGCTTCACCGTCGTTCTGTCGGTGCTGATGAGCCTCCTCGTTGCGCGCATGATTACGCCGCTTGTCGCCGCTTATTTCCTGCGGTCCCACGGCGTTCAGCCTCACGCGAACTGGAAGTGGATGGACGTGTACCTCAAGGTCCTCAACTGGAGCCTCGACACGTCCAAGGCCAACGCGCTTCTAGCGAGGATTCCGAGACTCCCGCGCAGCTTCGGCTATTACGCGCTCGCCGCCCTGCTGATCTTGCCGATCGTGGCAGCGTTTGTCGGTGGAACCGGCGCTACGATGATGGGGCTCGGAAAGCTGGGCGTGCCGGGCGCCATCGGTTTCGCGATAGCTGTGGTGGTCGGCGCGGGGCTTGCCTACTTGGCCGGAAGGCTGATTGCCTTTCTCGTTCAGCACGCCAGCAGCGACCGCTTTGCGCAGTGGCACGGAATCATGGTCGCCCGCTGGAACGCGCGGATGCACGATCACCGCCTGACAATGGTCGGCGCCGGCATCGCCACATTGCTGCTCAGCATTGTCCTCTTCGGCCTCCTGCCCCTCTCATTCTTCCCGCCGCAGAATGACGATTTTGCCCGCGTGAATGTCACTCTGGCGCCGGGCGCCACGATGAAACAGACCGAGGCGGTGGTCGACCAGGTCGCTGCAATCATCGAAAAGGATCCGAGCGTCGAGCGCGTTTTTGAGCGAGTGAACGTCGGCGACGGACGTGTCAGCATCGTGCTCAAGAAGGACCGCAAGGTCACGAGCACGGAGTTCCAGCGGGCGCTATCCCCCACGCTGGCGGCGATTCCCGATGCGCGCGTCAGCTTCCAATCCCAGCAAGGTGGGGGTCCTGACCCGGATTCGCGCGATATCATGCTCTATCTCGGGGGCGATGACCCGGTGCAACTGACTGCGGTCGCCAACGAACTGGCCAAGGAAATGGGAACCGTTCCGGGGCTCGTCGCTCCCCGTGTGGGAAGCAATCTCGCTCGGCCCGAAATCACGATCACGCCGCGGTTCGACCTTGCTGCCGATCTTGGCGTGACGACCGCTGCCCTTAGCCAGACGATCCGCATCGCGACGCTCGGCGACATCGAGCAGAACAGCGCGAAATTCTCTTTGACGGACCGCCAGGTCCCGATCACGGTGTCGCTGTCTGAAAATTCCAGGCGTGATATCGAAACGCTAAAGAATCTGCCGGTTCCGACGTCGAACGGCAGCTCGGTCCCCCTGAAGGCGGTCGCCGAAATCGGCTTTGGATCCGGTCCGACGACGATCAACCGTTCGAACCAGCTTCGCCGGCTGTCGATCGGGGCGGACCTCGCCCCCGGTGTGGTGGAGGGAGACGTCTGGGCCAAAGTCTACCAGCTCCCGGCCTACAAGAACTTGCCGCAAGGGGTTCAGCAGATGAATCTCGGCAACCAGAAGTGGCAGGCCGAGTTGCTGTTCAACTTCGCGGTCGCCCTGATCTCTGGCGTGCTACTGGTGTTCGCGGTCCTGGTGCTACTCTACCGTCGCTTCCTTGCGCCTTTCGTGAACATGGGCTCGCTGCTTCTCGCGCCACTCGGAGCGGCGATAGCACTGCACATCGCCGGCCAGCCCGTTTCACTCTTCGTGCTGATCGGGATCCTCATGCTGTTCGGGATCGTGGCGAAGAACTCGATCCTGCTCGTCGACTTCGCGGTCGAGATGATGAACCACGGCATGGCGAAGGACGAATCGATTTGGGAAGCGGGTCACAAGCGTGCCCAGCCGATCGTCATGACGACCGTCGCGATGGTCGCCGGCATGCTGCCGACTGCAGTGTCGATCAGCGGCGACAATAGCTGGCGAGCGCCGATGGGCATCACCGTGATCGGGGGCCTCATCTTCTCGACTGTGCTCACCCTGTTGCTGGTGCCATCTTACTTCTCGATCGCGATCTCGATCGAATCTCGGATCAGCAAGCTGTTCCACCGCTTCGTCGGCGCCGAAGCCCATCGTCAGGGGACTCCAGTTCCGGCGGAGTGAACTTCCGCATCCCTCCGGCTATTGAGTGGGCATGAATCGCGTGCCCTCACAACCGGTATTGAGCCGCTTCAACCCGACGCAGCCGGGCGCCCAGGGCATGAAGGTCGCGGCAACCGGCCTGCTCATCGTGATGGCGGCGGTGTTCTTCGTCGCCCGCGCGTATCAGCCGGACTATCCGTGGTTGAGCTATGTCAAGGCGTTCGCCGAAGCGGCGATGGTCGGCGGGCTGGCCGACTGGTTTGCGGTGACCGCGCTCTTCCGCCATCCCCTCGGACTGCCGATCCCGCACACGGCCATCATTCCCAGGAACAAGGATCGAATCGGCGAAGCGCTTGCGACCTTCCTTAAGGAAAATTTCCTCATTCCCTCCGTGGTCGCGCGTCGGATGCAGAATATTGATGTCGCGGGGATGGCAGGCCGCTTCCTCCAGGCCCCGGGTGAAGAGACCCAATCTCGGATCCGTATTGGCGCGTCGCGCTTGATCGCCGACATTTTCGAAAGCCTGGACGACGAACGCCTTGGTGGCATTGTGAAAGGGGCGATCTCGTCCCGAATCCGTGTCATGGAAATTTCGCCTCTCCTCGGTCACGCGCTCGCCTCGGCGATCAACGAGGACAGGCACGTGCCGATGCTCGAGGCGGCGATCCGCTGGACCGCCCGAGCGCTCGATGCGAATGAGCAGTTGATCCGCGACATGGTGCACAAGAAGGCGAACTGGGTGCTCAAGCTCGCGGGCCTCGACGTGAAGCTTGCCGACGCGATCATCGATGGGCTGAGGAAGCTGACGATCGAAATGTCGACCGACCCGGCGCACCCCGTCCGGGTCAAGATCGAAGAGGCGCTCGCGCAGCTTGCCAACGACCTCCAGACCCGGCCGGAAACGCGCGAAAGGGTGGAAGCGATCAAGGAGCAATTGCTCGACAACAAATCCGTGAGCCTGTGGCTCGATGCGCTGTGGCAGAAGGGACGCGAGGCGATTATCCGCGCCGCCCGCAACCCCGATGCCGTCCTCGCCGGGAAACTCGGGGAAATTCTCAAATCCATGGGCCATACCCTCGAAAGCGACGCTCGGATCCGGGCGGCGATCAACCAGTTCGCCCGCCGCGCCGTCGTCGGAATGGCGGCGAGCTACGGGAATTCTATCGTCAAGCTGGTCTCCGAAACGGTCCGTGGCTGGGATGCACGAACCGTGACGTTACGCCTGGAAGCGGCGGTCGGCCGCGACCTGCAATATATTCGCATCAACGGCACGCTCGTCGGCGGCCTTGTCGGTCTGGTGCTGCACCTGGTGGATTCGCTGTGAGCGGCGAACGCATCGACGACCTGGCCGAAACGGCGCGCAACCGCGGGCTCAAGCTGGTCCGGTCGCGAGTGCGAACACCGGGAAAGCGCCGCTTTGGCAAGGTCGGTTTGACCGACAAGTCGGGCAAAGCAGTGTTCGGCATGGACGAAAAGGGTCCCGCGGCGAAACCTGAGGAGGTCGAGCATTACCTCCGCAATCTGGGGGCGAAAGACTGGGGCGCGTCGCTCGGCGTCGCCGTGCTGCCGCGCAAGCGCAAGCCAACGGCGAAGAAGGTCCCGCGTCCCGCGGCAAATGACGCAGAGCCTCCGGCGAAAGCGAAAGAAAAGACGGCCGCAAGGACGAAGCCTGCCCCGCCGCCGAAACCCGCTCCACGAGCGGAGCCGCCAAAACCGAAGGTCCGCGACGCCAAACCAGCCGATTCAAAGGTCCTGACGAAGCTAATCAAGTTTCTGGGGCATGAGATCGACGAGAAGTCCGTCCGGAAGAATATCGCGAAGCTTGCGAAGGCCGCCGAAGCGCCACTGGTCGCCACGATCGATAAAAAGATCGTCGGAATGTGCGGCATTCACCGAATGATGACGGTGCACCGACCCGCTCCGGTCGGACGAATCTCCATTCTGGTCGTCGCGGAGGAAGCGCAAGACCAAGGGATCGGGCGGATGTTGGTCGACGAGGCCGAAAGACGGCTCCGCAAGTCCGGCTGCAAGATGGTCGAGGTTACCAGCAACGACCGCCGGACCGCTGCGCACGCTTTCTATCGGCACATGGGCTACGAACGGACCAGCATGCGCTTCATGAAGAAGCTTTAGCCCGAACTCCTGCGCTCGATCGTCGCTCCTACCGCGGAGAGCTTTTCCTCGAGGCGCTCGTACCCGCGATCCAGATGGTAGACGCGCAACACCTCGGTTTCCCCTTCGGCGGCAAGTCCCGCGAGCACCAAGCTCATCGATGCGCGAAGATCCGTCGCCATCACATTGGCGCCCGTCAAATTATCGACCCCCCGGACGATCGCTGAACGACCGTGGATGTCGACGTCCGCACCCATTCGGCGAAGCTCGGGCACGTGCATATAGCGGTTCTCGAAGATGGTCTCCTCGAGGAAGCTGTCGCCTTGCGCGAGGCACAGCATTGCCATGAACTGAGCCTGCATGTCGGTCGCGAAGCCGGGGAACGGTGATGTGGAAAGGGCCAGCGGCTTGAGGCCTCCATTCGCGCTGACCTTGATCCCACGATTGTGAAATTCGATAATCAGGCCCGCTTGAGCCAGCCCATTCAGCGTCGCCTTCATGTCGTCGGGCCGGGCGCCGATGAGGTTGAGCGAACCGCCCGTTAGTCCGGCCGCACAAGCATAGCTCCCCGCCTCAATCCGGTCTGGCATCACCTCATAAGTCTTGCCGTTGAGACCTTCGACGCCGTCGATGATCAGGTGCGCCGAACCGATTCCGCTGATCTTTGCACCCATCGCGACCAACAAGTTGCAGAGGTCGACGATCTCGGGTTCGCGCGCCGCATTGAACAATTG